>CAMBUL010000025.1 GCA_945871065.1 Chthoniobacter flavus
TTGCGGCGCTTGGCCTTCTTCCACGCGGCCCGTGCTGCGCGATAAGTGTCCACCGCACGATGGGCAATCTCTTTCCATTCGACCTTCACCCAATACGGATCATCGGCCAAGAGATCGACCGCGCTCTCCGCCAACCGCCGCGCCTCGAACAGATCCGGGGGCAACGAGGCCCGCATATGGTGAGCTTCCCCCGGCGCATATTTGTCGGCAAAACCTTGCACGATGGTGACGTCACGGGTCTCCGCGAAAAGATCTTTCAAGGCACGACATGGTTCTAAGAATGTCTCCTGCCAGACCTTGCTGCGCGACACCAACCGAGACAATGACTGCAGCCGCTTGACCCGGGTGCGCACAAAATGGGCCTGCCCGGCAGGGTCATGCGGAAACTTTTCGATCGCCCGCAGCGCCTGCCTCAACAACTGCCACAAGGCAGCCCGCAAGGCCGAACCTGGCGCGAACTTCCGGGGAGAAGGCCTCATAAAAGCCTATATTCACCCACGCGCCCCGCCCCAGCAAGCAGCGGAATGTGACAAATCACCTTCCCCTCAATCAGGACTCCCCCCGTACCGCACCACTCCTTCCCGGCTCGGGCCGAACCGGCAACCTAGTTTCTACGCGCCATGGCGTTGCGCCTAGATCCCAGTGACCCACGCCGCCTTGACCTAGTTTTCCACAACAGGCGTGCTCGGCTCACCCAGAAAATGCCATCTACGATGGGTCATAGCCCCGCCTTAATCCACGCCATCGTTTTCTCTGCCAGTTTGCCCAGGGCCTCGACGCTCTGCGCAAGGTGCTCCTCTCTAGTGTCCTCGATCTTATTGTGACTTATCCCATGCAGGCTTTGCGTGAAGATCATCACCGTTGGCACCCCTGCCATGCCCATCTCGGCGGCATCGTGCAGCGGGCCGGAGGGCAAACGGTGCGATACGCCGCAGGTTTCCTTGATGGCCTCTTCGCAAAGATTTACCAGAGCCGGATCAAACGGCGCGGGCGCGATATGCCACAAACGTTCCCACTCCACCGCACAGCCTGATTCCTTGGCGAAGCGCTCGCTGGCCGCCCGGGCCTCGGCATGCATCGCGGCCAGCTTGTCCGCCTCGAGGTGCCGCTGGTCCAGAGTGATCCGGCAATCGGCAACCACGCTAGTCACGATCCCCGGCTTCGTCGTGCACGAACCGATGGTGCAGACCCCCATGCCGCTGCGCTTGGCGATCTCGTAAATCTCCAAGCTCATCCGTGCCGCGGCAAGAAAGGCGTCCCTGCGGCGGTCCATCGGTGTGCTCCCGGAATGCGCGGCTTGGCCGCGAAAGGTGATGGCATGGCGCTCTACCCCGAATGTGCCCAGCACCGCACCGAGCGGCAGATCCATGTCGAGAAGCACCGGCCCCTGTTCGATATGAAGTTCGAGGTAAGCCGCGGCATTTTTCAGTTCCTTGCCGCAGTCCTTCACTTTTTCGAAATCAATGCCGACCTCCTTCAGCGCATCCGGCAATTTGATCCCGTCTTGATCGACCAACCCGCGCGCCTCCTCGATGTCGAGGCGGCCCGAGCAGGCGGACGAACCGAACAAACTCTTGCCGAACCGCGCCCCTTCCTCGTCGGCCCAATCGACCACCCGCACAGTGACCGGCGGCTTGCCGTGGTATTGCGCGCTTATCCGCCGCAGCACCTCAACCCCGGCGAGCGTGCCGAGGCAGCCGTCGAGCCATCCGCCGTTGGGGACCGAATCGATGTGGCCGCCGATGAGCAATTCCTTTTCACTATCGCCCCGCAGGGTGGCCCAAAGATTCCCCGCCGCATCGTCATGCATCTCGACCGGGAGCCCCTCAAAACGTTTGCGCAAAAAATCCCGCGCCGCCACCCACACCGGCGTGAAGGCCACCCGCTGTGCGCCGTCCGCATCGCCAGTCAACGCACGCAACTCTTTGAGTTCATATATTGTCCGCTCAGGAGAAAGTGCCTTGCTCATGCCGCAAATGTGCAAGGAAAGTCTTTACCGAACCACTGAAAACTGAACACTGAAAATTCCCTCATGCTTATTAAACCGCTGCTCGATGCCGGGACGGCCGCCAGAAACATGGCGGAAAAAGAAGCCCGCTACGCTCCGCAGGAAGCCCTCATAGAGTCCAACCGCTGCCTTTTCTGTTTCGACGCACCATGCATCATGGCTTGTCCTACCGGGATCGACATCCCGTCGTTCATCAAAAAGATCGCCAACGGTAATCCGACCGGATCGGCCCGCACCATTCTCACCGCCAACGTCCTTGGCGCCAGTTGCGCCCGCGTCTGCCCGACTGAAGTCCTCTGTGAAGGCGCCTGTGTTGTTCTCGACCTTGAGGGCGACCCGGTGAAAATCGGACGCCTCCAGCGCTACGCCACGGATTACGTTTTCGAGCACCAAATCGACGTCCTCCAAGCCCCGGCAAAAAAGAACGGCAAAAAGGTCGCCATCCTCGGCGCCGGCCCGGCAGGACTCGGCTGCGCGGCGGAACTCGCCCAACTAGGCTACGATACCACCGTCTTCGACAAAAAGAAAGAAGGCGGCGGCCTCAACACCTACGGCATCGCCTACTACAAAATGCCGCCGAAAATCAGTCTCGACGAAGTCAAAATGATCGAGCGCCTCGGTGTGAAATTTCAATACGGCGTGGAAATCGGCAAGGACCTCACCATGCCCGAACTCGAAAAAAACTACGACGCCATCTTCCTCGCCCTCGGCCTCGGCGGGGCCAACCGCCTCGGCATTCCCGGCGAAGATCTCCCCGAAGTGGTTGACGCCCTCGAATTTATCGAGTGGATCCACACCAAACCGCTCCACGAAGTCCCCGTCGGCCGCCGCGTCGCCGTCCTCGGCTGCGGCAACACCGCCATCGACGCCGTCAGCCAATCCAAACGCCTCGGGGCCGATGTCGCCACTATCATTTACCGCCGAGGCGAGGACGACATGCCCGCCTACGGCTTCGAATACGAACTGGCCAAAAACGACGGCGCCACTTTCCACTTCCACACCATCCCGACCGAAGTGCTCGCCGAAAACGGACACGTCAAAGCCCTCCGCCTGGCCAAGACCGAAACCCGCGACGGCAAAGTGCAAATTATCCCCGGCAGCGAATGGACCGAGGAATTCGACCTCGTGCTCAAAGCCGTCGGACAAGAAAAGCAATCCAGCGCCTTCGAAAAACTCTTCCCCAGCCTCAAACTCGACCGCAAAGGACGCGTCGAACACAATCCCGAGACCATGGCGACCAGCGTTCCGAAACTTTTCGTCGGCGGTGACTGCGCTAATGGCGGACGCGAAGTGGTCAACGCCGTGGCCGAAGGCAAAAAAGCCGCCCGCGGGATCAATGCCCTGCTGACCAAGCAAAACGTCACTGGTCCCGTCCAACCCTCCCGCTACGGCGCCAAAGACGGCGCCCTCGGCTCCGGCTTCAACCACCCCATCCGCGTCCCCGAACTTCTCGCCGCGATGAATTCTTAATCTCAGCGCAAGACACACGTCACCTCTTCCCATGGCCGACCTCTCGATCAACTTCGCCGGAGTCAAATCCCCTAACCCATTCTGGATCGCCAGCGGCCCGCCCTCCAACACCGCCTACCAATCCCACCGCGCTTTCGAAGCCGGTTGGGGCGGCATCGTCTGGAAAACGATCGGCGACCCCATCGTCAACGTCTCCTCCCGCTACTCCGCGCTCAACCTCGGCGGACAGCGCATGGTCGGCTTCAACAACATCGAACTGATCAGCGACCGCTCGCCCGAAACCAACTTCCGTGAAATCAAGGAAGTCAAAGACCGCTGGCCGAATCACGCGGTCATCGCCTCGCTCATGGTCGACACCCGCGAGCGGTGGCACGAATTCGTCAAACGCTCCGCCGACTGCGGCGCCGACGGCATCGAACTCAACTTCGGTTGCCCACACGGCATGTGCGAACGCGGCATGGGCTCCGCGGTCGGACAAAACCCCGACGTGGCCGAAACCATTGTCGGCTGGGTCATGGAAGCCGCCGAAATTCCGGTCATCGTCAAACTCACCCCGAACATCACCAACGTCGTCTACGCCGCCCGCGCGGCCAAACGCGCCGGGGCCGACGCCATTTCACTAATCAACACGATCAACAGCATCACCAACGTCAACCTCGACACCCTCACCCCCGAGCCCTCCGTGCGCGGACTCAGCTCGCACGGCGGCTATTGCGGCCCAGCGGTCAAACCCATCGCCCTCAACATGGTGCAAAGCTGCGCCGCCGACCCCGAAGTCGGACTCCCCATCTCCGGCATCGGCGGCATCGGCAACTGGCGTGACGCCGCCGAGTTCCTCGCACTCGGCTCCCTTAGCCTCCAAGTCTGCACCGCCGTCATGCACTACGGCTTCCGTATCGTCGAGGACATGAACGAGGGCCTCTCGGATTACCTCGATTCGAAAGGCTACAAAAGCGTTGCCGACTTCTCCGGCGCCGCCGTCAAAAGCCTCTCCGACTGGCAATACCTCGACCTTAATTACAAACGCGTCGCCCGCATCGACTATGACAAATGCATCGGGTGCAATCTTTGCTACATCTCCTGCGAGGACGGCGCTCACCAATGCATCGACCTGGTCGACAGCGCTCCCTACGGACTCGGCCCCGGCCGCGTCCCCGGCAAACCCGTCCCCAAAGTCCGCGAAGAAGACTGCGTCGGCTGCAACCTCTGTTCCATTGTCTGCCCCGTCGACGACTGCATCACCATGGTTGAAATCGAAACCGGTCGCGAAAAGTTCAGTTGGAACGATTACCAGGCCCGCCTGGCCAAGGGCGAAATGCAGCCCATCCCCGCCCACCCCTGACTTTTATGAGCAAAATCCTGCCCGTTCCGCTGTTCATCGGCGGCGATTGGACGAACGTCTCCGGCGTCGCCACCACCCCCGTCTACAATCCTTCCATCGGCGAAATCATCGCCGAAACCCCGCTCTGCGGTGCTGATGTTATCGACCAGGCCGTCCGCGCCGCGGCTGATGCTTACCCGCAATGGATGGAAACCCCGCCCGTCGAGCGCGCGCGGATTCTGATGAAGCTCAAGGTCCTGCTGGAGGACCATTTCGAGGAGTTGGCGCAAAGCGTGACCCGCGAACACGGCAAAACGCTGACCGAAGCACGTGGCGAGATCCGCCGCGGACTCGAGAACATCGAATTCGCCTGCGGCGCGCCGACCCTCCTCATGGGCGAATCCCTCGAGAATGTCGCCCGCGGCATCGACTGCGATTCCATCCGCCAGCCGCTTGGCGTTGTCGCGGGTATCACCCCTTTTAACTTTCCCGCCATGGTGCCTCTTTGGATGTGGCCCATGGCCATCGCCTGTGGAAACACATTCATCCTCAAACCGAGCGAGAAAGTTCCACTCACCTCGGTGCGCATTGCGCAGCTCGCGCAAAAAGCCGGTCTCCCCGACGGAGTGCTCAACCTCGTCCACGGCGGACGGGAAGCTGTGGATGCCATCCTGCGCCACCCCACGATCAAAGCCATCTCCTTCGTCGGATCCACCCCCGTCGCAAAATACATCTTTGAAACCGGCACCGCGCACGGCAAGCGAGTCCAAGCCGCGGGCGGCGCAAAAAATTTCGTCCTAATTATGCCGGATGCGGATATCGCCAATTCCGCCACCGGTCTGGTCGAGTCCGCCTTCGGCTGCGCAGGTGAACGCTGCATGGCCAGTTCCACCGCCATCGCCATCGGTGAGGCCGCCCACACCGTTATTCCCGCGCTCGTCGATGTCGTTTCGAAAATCCGGGTCGGTCCCACCGACCGCGACCCGCAGGCTCAAATGGGTGCGGTCATCTCCCGTGAGCACGCTGATCGCGTCTGCAATCTGATCACGCAGGCCGCCGATCAAGGTGCCAAACCCCTGACCGATGGACGCCACACCAAAGTCGCCTCGGCTCCCAAAGGTTTCTACGTCGGCCCCACTGTGCTCGACCATGTGCTTCCTGACATGATCACCATGCAAGAAGAGGTGTTCGGTCCCGTGCTCAACGTCGTCCGCATGGAGGACCTTGAGGGCGCCATCGACCTGGCAAACCGTTCGATTTACGGCAACGGTGCCGCCATCTTCACCCGGAGCGGCAAGGCGGCCCGCGAATTCCGCCACCGCATCCAAGCCGGCATGGTCGGCATCAACATCGGCGTTCCCGCGCCCATGGCTTTCTTCCCCTTCAGCGGATGGAACCAATCCTTCTTCGGTGACCTCCACATCCAAGGCCGCGAAAGCGTCGCTTTCTACACCCAGCATAAAGTCACGACCACTCGCTGGTTCAGCTACGGGGAAGGCAATATTTGGAGTGACAAGTGAGACCGTCTCACAGGCTTTTGTAAATCTCTCGGCGATGTCCGACGAAAAGCAGATCCACCCGCTGCTCGGCCACGGAAAAGTCAGAGATCACGCGATCGCGGCCGGTTTGCGAGCCGTCGCCTGTCCGGTGGCAATCTCCCCGCGGGCCCGCGCGATGGCATGAATGACCTCATCACGGACCACAAGATCAACCTCGATCTTGTCATCGAGCCACGCCCGAAGATGGATCAGGTCCGCACGCGACAGGCGCTCTGCCGCGTGCTCGAATTCTTGCACCGTGCTCATGGACTGACATGATGGATCAATCTGCTGACCCAATCAATCGTTCTGGAACTCCACCCACTGGAAACTGAACACTGTCCCCGGTATGTCACTTCTCCTTAAAAACGCCGATATCATCAACGCGGACACCCGCTACACCGCCGACATCCTTTGCGAAGGTGAAACTATCACGCGGATCGACCGGAACATCACCCCGCCCGCCGGCACCGAAGTCATCGATGCCACCGGCAAATACGTTTTCCCCGGCTTCATCGACCCGCATACCCACATTTATCTGCCGTTTATGGGCACCGTTTCGAAAGACAACTACGAAACCGGCACCAAAGCCGCCCTGGTGGGCGGCACCACCACGATTTTCGAAATGGTCTGCCCCGCACGCGACATGTCGCCCGCCGACGGCTTCGCCACTTGGCAGGCCCAAGCCGAAGGGAAGGCCTGCTGCGACTACACCTTCCACATGGGAGTGACCCGGTTCGATGCGGACTCGGCCCGGCAGTTGCGCGAGATCGTCAAGCAAGGCGTGGGCAGCTTCAAAGTGTTCCTCGCTTACCAAGGCGCTTTCGGGGTCGATGACACCGAACTCTGGCACACCCTCAAACTGGCCAAAGAACTCGGCGTCATCGTCGCCGCGCACTGCGAAAACGAATCGCTCGTCGCCCAACTGCAGAAGGAACTCCTCGCTAGCGGACGCACCGGACCCGAGGCACACCATGACAGCCGCCCGCCCCGCGTCGAAGCCGAGGGCGTGCATCACTTGATGTCCTTCGCCGCCCTCACCGGCGCGCACACCTACATCGTCCATCTCAGCTGCAAGGAAGCCCTGCACGAAGCCATCGCCGCCCGCGCGCGCGGCGTCCATGTCTTCATCGAAACGCTCATCCAATACCTCGTCCTCGACAAAACCTACGCCGAAAAACCCGACTTCGAAGGCGCCAAATTCGTCATGTCTCCGCCCCTACGGGAAATCTCGAACCAAAACGTCATGTGGGACGGCTTGGCCAACGGACTGATCAACACCGTCGGCACCGACCACGCCCCGTTCGACTTCAAGGACCAGAAGCCGATGGGAAAAAATGACTTCACCAAGATCCCCAACGGCATCCCGTCGATCGAAGACCGCATCAATCTCCTCTACACCCACGGAGTGAAAAGGGGCCGGCTCACCCTGCAGCAGCTGGTCGCTGTGGGCAGCACGAACGCCGCGAAAATCTTCGATCTCTACCCACGCAAAGGCGTCATCCAACCCGGCGCGGATGCCGACCTCGTCGTCTACGATCCGGATTACCGCGGCAAACTCTCAGTCAAGACCCAGACCCAAAACGTCGATTACAACGCCTTCGAAGGCTGGGAAATCGAAGGCCGTCCGTCCATCGTCACCGTCCGCGGTGAAATCGCTGTCCGGGACGGCAATTTCGTCGGAACCATCGGACGCGGACGCTTCCTCCAGCGCAAGCCCTCCCATTTCTGAACCCGCCCGCTTGCCCCGCTTGCAGCGGCAGTCAGCGGCGCATTCCGAGACAAGCTGGAGCAAAGCGGAGCCAGCTGATACAATCATGGCAGTAATCGTGCCACTCTCATCCGGCCCACACGACCCGCGCCTCTGGAACGCGGATCTCGCTCCCGTCCCGCAGGACCGGCGGATCTGGACCACATGGAATATCGCCGCGCTCTGGATTGGCATGGCGGTATGCATCACGACCTACACGCTGGCCAGCAGCCTCATCGAGCAGGGCATGAACTGGTGGCAGGCTACTCTCACCGTGTTTCTCGGCAACATCATCGTGCTCATCCCCATGACGCTCAACGCGCATCCTGGCACGGCCTACGGCATTCCCTTCCCCGTGCTGCTCCGTGCTTCGTTCGGCACCTTCGGCTCGAACATTCCGGCACTCATGCGTGGGCTCGTCGCCTGCGGCTGGTTCGGCATCCAAACCTGGGTGGGCGGCGCGGCCATTTATGCCACCGCGGCAGTCATCTTCGGTTTCGATCCTGCGACGAAGCAAAACATCCCAGTCCTCGGCATCTCGGGCGGCGAAGTCCTCTGCTTCATGATTTTCTGGGCGATCAACGTCTATTTCATCGTGCGCGGCATGGAGGCGATAAAATGGATGGAATCACTGAGTGCGCCCTTCTTGTTGCTTGTCGGCTTGGTTCTCATCTGGTGGGCGTGGCAAGCGGCCGACGGATTCGGTCCGATTTTTAACCAACCCGCGAGTCTGGATACCGCGGCGAAATTCTGGCCGGTCTTCGGCGCGGGACTCACCGCCATGGTCGGCTACTGGGCCACGCTCTCGCTCAACATCCCCGACTTCTCGCGTTATGCGCGATCGCAGCGCGACCAGATTGTCGGTCAGGCCCTCGGGTTGCCGGCCACCATGACGTTCTACGCCTTCGTCGGTATCCTCGTGACCAGCGCGACCATTGTGATCTTCGGCTCCGCCATCTGGGATCCGGTGCAAGTTATCGCGAAATTCGGCAGCCCTTGGGTCTCGGCCCTCGCGCTGGTCACCCTTGCCGTGGCCACGCTCTCAACCAACATCGCCGCCAACGTGGTCTCACCGGCCAACGACTTTTCCAACCTGGCCCCGCAGCACATCAGCTTCCGCACCGGCGGACTCATCACTGCGTTCCTCGGTATTCTCATGATGCCATGGAAGCTTTACCAGGATCCCAGCGGCTACATTTTTACCTGGCTCATCGGCTACAGCGCACTGCTCGGACCGATCGCCGGCATCATGATCGCCGACTATTACGTCTGGCGACGCAAGAAACTGGATGCAAACCAGCTTTACCAGCAACATGGCATCTACCGCTACGCCGGCGGATTCAGCCTCGTCGGCTTCGGAGTCTTCCTTGCTGCGGTCCTACCAAACCTCCCCGGTTTTCTCGTCACGATTAAAGTTCTGCCCGCCAAATTGTTCCCCGCGTGGCTGGTCGCCAGCTATCACTACGCCTGGTTTGTTGGTTTCGCTCTGTCTTTCCTCTTGTATATTGCCATCCGACCGCTCTTCCCAAAACGATGAAAACACCCGCGCTGCCCCCGACCAACCACCAACCCCAGGCCTACACCGGGCCATCCGCCGAGGAGGTTCTCGCACTGCGCAAGCAGTTCATGAACCCCGGCATCTTCCTCTATTATAAAAAGCCGCTCATGGTCGTGGAAGGCCGCCGTCAATACGTCTGGGACGAAAAGGGCAAGCGCTACCTCGACGGTCTCGGCGGTATCGTCACCGTTAGCGTCGGTCACTGCCACCCGCACGTCATTTCCGCGGGCAACAAACAAAGTGAACTCTACCAGCACTCCACCACGATCTACCTGCATCCCAACGTGGTGCAATACGCAGAGAAACTCGCTTCGAAAATGCCCGGCAATTTGAAAATGTGCTACTTTGTCAATTCCGGTTCCGAGGCCAATGACCTCGCCCTGATGATGGCGCGTGCTTATACCGGCAACTATGACATCATCGCCCTGCGCAACGCTTACCACGGGGGCAACCAGTCGACCATGGGCATCACCGCCCACAGCACCTGGAAATACAACGTGCCCCACGGCTTTGGTTTCCACCACGCCCTCGCGCCTTATCCCTACCGTGGAACCTTCGGTTACGACGATCCCGAGGCCGGAGCGAAATACGCCAACGACGTCAAAGAACTTATCGAATATGCCACCCCGGGCAAAATCGCCGGCTTCATCGCGGAATCCATCCAGGGCGTCGGCGGGTTCGTGGAATTCCCGGCGGGCTATCTTGAACACGTCTACGGCTATGTTCGCGCCGCCGGTGGCGTGTGCATGGCCGACGAAGTACAAACCGGCTTCGGCCGTACGGGCACGCACTTTTGGGGATTCGAAACGCAGGGCGTCATCCCGGACATCGTCACCATGGCCAAGGGCATCGGTAACGGTTGCCCCCTCGCCGCGGTGGTGACCACCCCGGAGATCGCCCAAGCTCTTGTCGGCAAAGTCCACTTCAACACCTTCGGCGGCAATCCTGTGGTCAGTGCCATGGGCAAAGCCGTGCTCGAGGTCATCGAAAATGAAGGCCTCCAGGAAAACTCCCGTCAATTGGGGGGGTACATTCTGGCCGGCTTGAACCGGCTGAAGGAAAAACACCCGATCATCGGCGACGTCCGCGGCAAGGGCCTCATGCTCGGCATCGAAATGGTAAAGGACCGCAAATCCAAGGAACCCGCCACGGCCGAATGCGCGCAAGTCCTCGAGACCGCCCGCGACCTCGGGCTCCTTCTCGGCAAAGGCGGCCTGCGCGGACAAGTCATTCGCTTCGCCCCGCCCATGTGCATCAACCAAGCCGACGCCGACTTCCTCCTCGGAGTCCTCGACGAAAGCTTCAGCCGGTTGTCATCGGCTGCTGCTTCCAACTGACCAAGCGCCCGCCGCCGACCAGCTGAAAGGTGGGGCCATTCAAATTTGAGAAGTTCAGGCGTTTGCCACGACCTGGAGCCCAAGCTACATTCGTACCTGATGAAACTTACCCTTATTTTTCTCGGCCTTCTGGTTCTGGCCAGCACTTCCGTCCGAGCCCAGTGCAAAGACTGTGGGTGCAAAGCCAAGTGCTCGACCACCTGCCAATGCAAAAATGGCGAAAAGCCGAAAGCGCCATGAACTCCCTCGACCCGCGGGCCAAGCGCTTCCGAGTCGCTGACCGGTCCCTCCAGCAAGCGAAAAGCGCCCTGCAAGGTGCTCAGCTTGCCCTCGTCGATCTCCCGCGCTCCAGCCACTCCCCGGTCACCGGCGCCCTCGATTCCATCGATCACGCCCTTTCGCATATCGCCACGGCAGGCGGACAGCTCGACGATGCCCGTCTGGAGGATAGCGAGCAGCTGGCCTGAACGAGAGCGGCATTGCCTTTTCCCGCCGTGCGGCGAGACTGATCGCCTCGTTTCCGCATGTTTTTTCTCACCCCCGGTTACCGCAAAGAAGCCAAGCTCGTCCTCCGCGCGGCTCGCAAACTGTTGCGCTACCGGCGGGACATTCTGCCCGACAAACAAATCATCGGCCTTCGCGAGGGTATGACCAGACTCGAGGTTGCTCTGCGGACAAATCACCGCGAGGACATCACCCTAGCCACGGAAAAACTTCATGGCCAATTCGACCAGGCAGCACCCCAACAACGCCTGGCCGGTCTGCGGGAGAACACGGAGGTCATCCTTGTCGCTCTGGTTATCGCCCTCGGCGTCCGGTCTTACTTCTTGCAGCCGTTCAAGATTCCCACCGGATCCATGCAGCCGACCCTCTACGGTGTCACCGGCACGCGCACGGTCGAGCCCCCGCCGGCATGGCCCCTTCGCGTCGCTGAATTTATTCTGCGCGGGCGCACCTACATTGATCTAAGCGCGGAAAGTGACGATTCGGTCATCGGCCTGCGTGAAGTCACCCGCTTCCACTTTTTCACCTCGACCGAGATCATCACCCGCACCCGGACTTACCAAGTCTCCGCGCCACTCAACGTTGTCCGGACTGATTTCCAAATCCATCCCGGACGGCCACTCCGCGGCGGCCAGCCCATTGTGCGCGGCTACGCCGAAAGCGGCGACCAATTGTTTGTCGACAAGGTATCCTACAACTTTGTCCGGCCGAAGCCTGGCGACGTTTTTGTCTTCCGTACCACCGGCATCCGCCGGATCGAAGCGGGTATCCCGCCGGGCATGGGGTCGCAATACTACATCAAACGACTCGCCGCCGTCGGCGGGCAGACTCTCCAAATCCAACCGCCCGAACTTTACATCGACGGCATAGTCTCCCCACTCCCGGTTTTTCGCCGCGTCATGTCCTGTCGGGACGGTTATGCCGGTTATTCCAACACCAGTGCCGGCGGGGGCGCTTTTCCCATCCTCGGTTCTCCGCAAGCGGAATACACCGTGCCGCACGGTTCCTACTTCGCGCTCGGCGACAACAGCTACCACAGCAGCGACAGCCGCTACTTCGGGCCGGTCCCCGAAGAAAATGTGGTCGGACGCGGACTTGTCGTCTATTGGCCGTTCGTCGGTCGCTGGGGACTAATCAACTGACCGCGGAAAAATGGCGGATCGCGTCCGCCACCCCCTCACCCCACGGGTGCGGAGAAACATAGCCGGCGTTGCGCCGGACCAACTCTTGCACCTCGGGCACCGCGTTCGAGGGACACGCGACCATCGCGGCGGATGAACCGTCGAGCATCGGAATGTCATTGTGATGGTCGCCGATCGCCAACACGTCTTCCCGCGGAATGCCCAGCAATCGCGACAATTCGGCCAGCGAAGACCCTTTGTGGATCCCAAAATGCGCGAACCGCATCCAGACGTGGTTACGATTGAAGGAGAACTCGGGGACGTCGGCTGCCAGTTCCCTCACCACATCCACCATGCAATCCATCGTCCCGGGATCCTCGGTCATGAGGCCGGCGAGGCGTTCATTTTCGTACAACAACTCGATCCCATCGCGCGTCGCGACCATGGCTTCGATCGCCGTAACCACATGGGCCGCGCGGTGGAACAAATCGATCGTCTGGCGCTCAGTTTGCGCATTCCATTCGCCGAATGCCTCCCAATTCCCTTCATCAATACGACGGTAAATGTCTTTTTCGCTGGTCAGGACAAACTCGGGGTCATGCGGCAAATTTACCTGCTCGAGCCCCTCAAGCGCGAACCACAGCTGCCTTCCCGTATTGACCGCCCAGACCGCACCTTGGCGGCGCAATTCGGCGAGCGCCTCAGACAAAGACCTCACCGTGCGCGCGTCCGCGTGGTGGCCGACCAATGTCCCGTCAAAATCGGTGCTCAACAAACGAATATTCATCGGTTAATCATAGTCAGGTCATTCTTCCACATCCAGCCAACTGATGAAATCCGCCTACGAACTCGCTATGGAACGGCTCGCTGCCAAGGAACCGGTCCTGCAGCTCAGTGCCGACCAAAAACAACGCATCGCCGCCATCGAGGCGAAGTGCAAAGCGGACATCGCGGCGAAGGAACTCCTTCTCCAAAGCGAATTGGCCAAGACACTCGCGGCCGGCGCCACAGAAGAAGCGGCAAAGATCCAACGCCAGTTGACCGACGAGATCCGGCGCCTCGAGGAGAAGCGCGAGCGCGAAAAAGATGCGGTGCGTAGCGAGGCTTGACCCGATGGACCCGCGCCTGCCCACGGCCGAAGATGAGCACTTCATGCGCGCGGCCATCAGGCTGGGCGAAAAGGCCGCACTGATTGACGGCACCGGCGGCCCTTTCGGCTGCGTGATCGTCAAGGACGGCAAAATCATCGCCGAGGGCTCAAATCACGTAGTCAGCGAGAACGACCCCACTTGGCACGGCGAAATGGAGGCCATCCGCGCAGCGGCGAAGAAACTCGGCACTTTTGATTTGTCCGGTTGCACGCTTTACACGACCGGCGAACCTTGCCCGATGTGCGCGGGGGCTATTTTCTGGGCCCGCATCGACCGCGTGGTCTACGCGTCGACTATCGCCGACGCCCTTTGCTACGGCCAGTTCGACGACCAACCTATTTACCAAGATCTGGCCAAGCCGATTGCCGAGCGACGGACGCCCGCCGTGCAATGCTTGCGTGAAGAGATGCTCGATCTCTGGCGACGCTACGAGGCCAAGCCAGACCGGATCCGTTATTGACCGCGGGCCAGTCCGGCCTCCAGTTCGACGAATTCGCGCGCCAGAATGCTGTCCGACTCGAATCGCATGACCCGCCCGGCGAGATCGAGAGCGCGCCGTGCATCGTCGTTCCGCCCGGCAGCCTTCATTTGCCGGACAAAGGGACGGACCACCTCGTAGAAGAAATTGCCGCCACCAGTCGGACCAAGCTTTCCGGTCAGCGAGCGGTATTCCCGCATCGCCGCAATGTATTCACCCTTTTGCATGAGTCGGGAGAGAACCTCGGCACCCGTGGCGGCACTTAGATCGGTACGGAGACGCCGATTTTCGCGGATCATGCGCGTTTCGATCTCGCTGGCAGCTCGTCCGTCGCCCCCCGCGCGCTCCAACTCGGCCAACCGCGTCTGGTAGCGTACACGCAGATCTTCTTCCCGGCGGAATTGGTCGATGCCCGCCGTATAATGCGCACGCAAAGCTCCCGTGTCCTTCGCCGCCGCGAGCACGTCTTCCTTTGCTTCCCAAGCCGCGACGAAGTCGGGCGAACAAAAGAGCGCGCTGTCCGCCGCCGCGCCGGCCGACGGCAAATCTCCGCGCCGCCGGAAGACTTCCGCCATGGCCAAGTCGCCCAAGGCCCCGTCGTGTCCCTGAGAACGAGTGGCTCGGCCCGAGAGAAAGAGCAACTCGTGATCGGTCACGGGCAGCCATGTTTGCGGATCGAGCGCCTGGCCGACGGTATAGCGCTGCTGGAAGAAACGCCCGGCATCCAACTCCCACTGGCCGTTCCCTCGCAGATATCCGAACCAGGCATGGCCCCCGTCTTGCCCCTGGCCCGCGAAGTAAAGGGTCGGGATCCCCCGGGCCTTGCCCGCGATGCAGGCGAAGTAGGATTGGTCGGTGCAAATCCCCCCGGACGAGTTAATAGTGCTCAAGCTGTACTTGCCGTGGGGCCATGAAAAAACACCTCTCCCGGCGCGCTCATGATCGTACCGGACCATGTCGAGGACACGGTCGAACTTGTCATGCCGCGTCCGCGCATTTTTCGCCGCCCACTCGAATTCGGAGCGTGGCACCGGGGCATCGACGAGGAACTTCAGTTCCGCCGCCGGAAGCCGGCGCAAATCATGCTCGAGCTTCCTTGCCTCGTTGGCCCGGTAAAAATAATCGAACTGGCCCGCGACACCCTCCTCCGTACGCGGCACCGCTGCCGGAGGCACCTGATGGTGCGGCCAGAATGATGGTTCCCGTTGGTCATGGACCAGGGCGAAGGCCAGCATGAGCGAGCGGTAAGCGGGCCACGCACCCGGATGAGCACGTCGCAACTGCTCAAGACGCGCCAGCACGACCGGCGCGAAATCGTCCGGCTTCAATTCGCGGAAGAACTCTTTGAGGAACTCCTGGTCGTTCGCCAACTCGGCCAGAAAGTCTTCCGAGGCCCGCGATGCGACAGCGCCGCCGCCCGCCGTGTAGTCATCCGGCAAAAGCGCCTGCAGAATCTCCGGCGGCAAATGTTCCATCGGGAGGGCCCCGGCCGCGGTGGGCAGGGGCCGCCCGGATGGGTCGGCCGGTAACGGCACACCGGAAGGAATGACCAGCAACGCGTTGTCCTGGTCCGGATTGCGCAGCACGCGGCGTGCGAGCCACGCCTTCAGCGCTTCCGGTTCCGGCGTCCCGAGCAGGCGGCACCATTGGTAAAGCCGCTGCCACTGGCGGAAAACGGCATTCCCGGCGCTGCCAGCCTGCGAAGAGTACGACGGTTTCCATTGCTCCGCCAATCCAGCTTCTAGGGTGTCAGCGGCAGCCGCCCAGCCCATGGCGCGGATAGCCACAACATCCTGGGCAGTGGGCATGCGGCCCAAATCGAAGTCCGCTCGCGCCAGAACGACAGAGAGGATCCCGAAAATCAGAGCCAGCCACGCCCGCTTCATACCCTCACCATAGCTACGTCCCTCGCCTTGCCAAGGGTCACAATCCTCTTTTGCACCGCAAGGCAACCGCCCTATCATTCAAGGTCACGCATGTTGCCTTCCTCCGAACCCGCAGCCATCCGCGTCAAAGGCGCCCGCCAGCACAACCTGAAGAATATCGACGTGGTCATACCGCGGAACCGGTTTGTCGTCCTGACCGGACCCAGTGGCTCCGGCAAATCATCCCTCGCCTTCGACACCCTTTATGCGGAGGGACAGCGGAAGTATGTCGAAAGCCTCTCCGCTTACGCCCGTCAATTTCTCGACCGACTCGAGCGTCCCGACGTGGACTTCGTCGAGGGTCTTTCGCCCGCCATCGCCATCGAGCAACGCACCGCTTCCGCCGGCCCGCGTTCAACCATCGCCACCACCACGGAAATCTACGACTACCTTCGCATCCTCTACTCCGCCCTCGGCGTGCCGCACGATCCCGAGACCGGGGAACTGGTCCGCCGTCAGACCCCGCAGGAAATCACCGACGCCATCCTCGCCTTTCCGCCGGAAAGCAAACTCGTCCTCCTTGCCCCCGTGGTGCGCAACCAAACGGGAGAATTCCGCGACATCATCGAAAAACTCCGCCGTGAAGGCTTTGTGCGGGCCCGCATTGACGGCGAAATCACCGACCTTGGCGGGGAGGCGCGTATCCGCCTGGACAAAAAACGCCGTCATCACATCGAAGCCGTGGTCGACCGCCTCGTGCTCAAGTCCGGACTCGGTCAACGCCTCGCCGATTCCGTCGAAACTGCCCTGCGCTGGGGCGAAGGACAACTCGTCGCCGCGGTCCAATCGCCGGACGAAAAAAAATTCACCGACCACCCTTTCTCCACCGCCTTTTGCAATCCACGCACCGGCTTCACCCTCCCGCGCCTCACCCCGCAGCATTTTTCGTTCAACAGCCACTTCGGTGCCTGTCCGGGATGCCAAGGGCTCGGGACCGAGCCGTACTTTGATCCGGATCTCATCCTCGATTTGGACAAGTCTCTCGAGGACGGTGCCATCGTGGCTTGGCGCAAGGGCACGCCGAAAATGGAATCCTACTACGCGGCCCTGACCGCTGCCCTCGCTGCCGATGCGGGCGTTCGCATTGATGTGCCCTTGGGCAAATTGCCGCCGTCCTTCCACCAGCTCCTCCTCCATGGTTCCGGTGACCGCGCCATAGACCTCCACTTCGGCACCGGGGCCGCCCGCCAAAAATTATCCAAGCCGTTCGAAGGCCTCCTCGCGCAGCTCGAGCATCTGCTGGCCCGCGCCAAGGGCGAGTCGCTGAAGCAGCGCCTCAAAGCCTTGCAGAACCGTCGTCCGTGCGTCCGCTGCCGCGGAGCCCGTCTCCGCCCCGAAATTCTTGGCGTCACCCTGATCACCTCTGCCGGAGAGGAATATGCCATCGACACTTTCTGTAATCTCACCATCGCCCGCGCGGCAAAGGTCATCGGACAACTCCGGTTGCAGGGCAACGATGAGGCGATCGCCGGCGAAGTGGTGAGCGAAATCGCCCGCCGCCTCGCCTTTCTCGAAGAGGTCGGACTCGACTACCTCACCCTGAATCGTGAAAGCGGCACCCTTTCCGGCGGCGAGGCCCAGCGCATCCGCCTGGCCACGCAAATCGGCAGCGGCTTGGCCGGTGTCCTCTACGTGCTCGACGAACCCAGTATCGGACTTCACCAACGCGACAACGAACGCCTCATCGCCACCCTTAAACGCCTGCGCGACCTCGGCAACTCGGTCCTTGTGGTCGAACACGACCACGACACCATCGCGGCGGCCGACCATATCATCGATATCGGTCCGGGAGCCGGGCCGCTCGGCGGGCGCATCGTGGCCCAAGGCACCCTTGCCGAAGTCACCGCGTCCCCGCAATCACTGACCGGACGCTATCTGGGAGGCGAACTCCGGATCCGCGTGCCAACCAAGCGCAACCACCCCCTCACCCCCCGCGCCTTGGTGGCCGGCGCATCCGACGGATGGCTCAGCGTGACCGGCGCAAGGGAGAACAACCTGCAAAATCTCGACGCCCATTTTCCGCTCGGCACCTTTGTCTGCGTCACCGGCGTCTCGGGCAGCGGCAAATCCACTTTGGTCAACGACATCCTTCGGGCTGCCCTGGCCCGGGATCTGTACCGCGCCAAGGCGACGCCTGGCGCCCACGATGCCATTCTCGGTGCCGGGCAAGTCCACCGTCTGGTGGTCGTCGACCAAGCACCCATCGGCCGCACCCCGCGATCCAATCCCGCAACCTACACCGGCGCGTTCGGACCAATCCGCGAACTTTTTGCCCAGGTCCCCGCCGCCCGGGTGCGCGGCTACAATGCGGGTCGCTTTAGCTTCAATGTCAAAGGCGGCCGCTGCGAGCACTGTCAGGGCGACGGCTCACTCAAGATCGAAATGCATTTTCTGGCCGATGTGTTTGTCACCTGCGATGTCTGCCAAGGCCGCCGCTACAACCGCGAAACCCTCGAAATCACTTACAAAGGAAAAAATATCGCCGACGTGCTTGCCATGACCATCGACGAGGCCCTTTCCTTTTTTCGCGCCGTGCCCAACGTGGCCGACAAGCTCTCCACCATGCAGGAGGTCGGCCTCGGCTACCTGACCCTCGGACAATCAGCCAGCACCCTCTCCGGTGGTGAGGCCCAAAGGATCAAGCTTTCGACCGAACTGGCCAAACGCGGAGGATCCAAGACGCTCTACATCCTCGACGAGCCGACCACGGGACTCCATGTCTCCGATGTGGACACGCTCATGCAAGTGCTGATGAAGCTGCGCAACGCGGGCAACACTCTTATCGTGATCGAGCACAATTTGGACGTGATCAAATGTGCCGACTGGATCCTCGACCTCGGGCCCGGCGGAGGCGAGCATGGCGGCTTCATCATCGCCGAAGGGACACCCGAAACCGTGGCCAAAGCCAAGGCCAGCCACACCGGTCACTACCTCCGCAAAGCTCTCGGAACATGAAATCCGCCGCCTTCCTCTGGTTTGCACTGATGACCGCAGCACTCGCTACGACTTCATCCGTGGCGGAAAAATCTCTCGCCGCCCTGCGCGAAGGAATGCCGCAAGCTGCCATTGCCCCCCTTGAAGAGGCGCTGCGCAAAGGTCCTGCGGGGGAAAGGAACATGCTCGGGCTCCTCCTCGCCCGAGCGCAACTCGCCGCCGGCCGCCCGGAAGATGCCATCCAGACGCTCGACGGCCCGTGCGATCGGGGGTCGCGCGAGGCGATGTTCCTCCGGGCAGCCGCTTTGGCCGCACAAGGCAGCCTTGAAATGGCCGCCAAGTTGGCCGAACCACTGGCCGCGGAGAATCCTGAGGCCACCCTGCTTCTGGCCCGCATCCGTACCGAGCAGGGCGACGCAGAGGCTGCCCACGCCCTGCTGCCGCCACCCGGGACACCTCTGCCCACCGACCCCAATATCCTGCGTTTGCTCCTCGACCTGCAGCTTTCGACCGGCGACCAAGCCACGGCAGAAACCCTGATCAACTCCGCACGCGGGCAGCAACTGCTTCCAGCAGCCGAACTCGATGTCGCCCTCGGCCGTGTCCGCCTGGCCGAAAACCGCCCCTCCGACGCCTCGGAAATTTTCCGCAACATCCTCGCCGCGGGCGAACCCACTGCCACCGTCCGGGACAATGCGCGGCTCGGGTTGGCCCGGTCGCTTCTTGTTCTCGGCGTCGACGCACGCGCCCGCGATGTCCTGCGCGAGGGCTTAGACGAGACGCCCGATGCGCTGACCACCCGCGAGAGCATGGAGCGATGGGTTATGCTGGAACGCCAACTGGGCGCCGATCCATCGGCAGATCTGAAAGCCTGGGCCGAAAAGAAAGGAAGCCGCCGCGCCCTTGAAGCCAGGTTCCAACTTGCACGCCTCGACCTCGATCTGAAACGCCCGGAAGCGGCAATCAGCGCCTTGGACGAAGCGGCAGCCGACCCGGCCTTCGGCCCCGGGGAGGCCCTGCGCGCGCGCCTCCTTCTGGCCGAGGCACGCATCGCTGCCGGGCAAACCAAGCAAGCACTCGAACTGCTCGAGACCATTCCTCCGGTGGAGACCGGCCCGGCTTCCGATTACCGGTTGGCCGACTTGCGCGGACGCGCCCTCGCCGCCACCGCAGCACACCGCCGCGCTTACGATTCGTTCGCCGCAGCGGTCAAAGCCGCCCGCACCCCGGAGGAAAAATCCGCCGCCGCGGCCAACTGTCTTGTCTCCGCGCTTGCGGCCGAAGACCTCGCCCTCGCCCGCAGTTCCTTTGATCTTCTCCGCCAAAGCGAACCTAGCAATCCGGACCTTGTCCGCTGGTCCTTTCTTATTGCCGCGGCCGAGGCGCGCGAAGGAAAGATTGACGGGCTCAACGCCCTCGCCCGGCGCGCCCCTGCGGTCGATTATGCCTTCCAATCCAAACTCGCTTTGGCCGAGTGGCGTATGGGCCGCGGCGAGGCTCCGGCTGCCGAACGCATCCTCCGCACGGCTCAAGCCGAGGCCGACAACCCGCCACGCGCCGCCGCCCTCGCCGCCGCGGAAATTTTCGCCGCAGACAACGCCGGTTCACGTCCGCGCGAGGAACTGGTCACTGCCGCGACCGAATTTCTTGCCGCCTACCCCGATGCACCGGAAGCCCCGGACATTTCCTTCAAACTTGGAGAACTGCACTCACGTGTCGGCGACCATGCTGCAGCCGAGGCGGTGCTGACCAAGCTGGGCCAAAGCCTGCCCGATGCCGAGGCCGCCGCACTGGCCAAATTCTTTGCCGCGCAGTCTGCCGCGCGCAGCATGAGTGCGGAGGGCGCAGGGCGTGCGCTCGCGTGGTTTGACCAGATTGCGCAAAGCAGTTCACCCCTGCGGCACCGCGCCCGCTTCGAGCAGGCCTCTCTTTTCTTGCGCGACCGCCGCTTGGCCGACGCCCTCACTCTTTACGACCGCACCCTCGGCGGCGACCCGCCTCCAGAGGTTCGCCATGCCGCCTTGATGGAAAAGGCGGACACGCTTTTTGCTTTGGGCAGCAGCGAACCCGAACGATTTACGGAAGCGGCCGCCGTCTACGCCGGTTTGGCCGCCGACCTCGACGCCCCGCCCGATTGGCGCGACCAAGCTGCCTGCAAGCGCGCCGCTGCGCTGGCCAAGGCCGGGCAAACCGAAGCCGCTCTCGCCGCCTACCGCGATGTGCTATCCCGGCCGCCGGGAACAGATGCCGACCCGTTTTGGTTTTACAAAGCCGGGCTCGAGGCAGGGCGTCTCTTGGAAGAACAAAAGGACTGGCCAGAGGCCATTGCGGTCTATGATAAAATGGCATCCGCAGAGGGCCCGCAGCGCGAAGAGATCATGCAGCGCGCCCGCCGCCTGCGGCTCGAACACTTCATCTGGGAAAACTAATCATGCTGAATACCACCAACGCCACCACCGACGGCCACATCAAACTTTTCATCCCCGGACCGGTTGAGGTTTCGGACAAAACTTTCCGCGCTTTCTGCCACCCGCAAATCGGCCACCGCGGCACCGAGTTCTCGTCCCTCTACGAGTCCATTCACCCGCGCCTGCAAACCCTCTTCGGCACGACCGGACCCATTTATCTGGCCACCGCCTCCGCCTGGGGCGTGATGGAAGGCGCGCTGCGTAATCTCGTGCAGAAAAAAGTTCTCAACTGCATGTGTGGCGCTTTCTCCGACAAGTGGTTCGATGTGAGCAAACGATGCGGCAAACAGGCCGAAGCACTCCAAGTCGAGTGGGGCGACCCCATCCTTCCGGAATTGGTCGACGAAAAATTGTCCAAGGGTGGATTCGACGCCATCACCCTGATCCACAACGAGACCTCGGCCGGGGTTCTTAATCCGCTGGCCGAGATTGCGGCCGTGGTCAAAAAGTATCCTGAGGTCATGTTCATCGTGGACAGCGTGTCCTCATTTTCCACCGTGCCGATTTCGATGGACGACCTCGGAATCGACATTCTCCTCACCGGTAGCCAGAAGGCCCTCGCCTTGCCGCCCGGGCTGGCCCTTTTCAGCGCCAGCGAACGCGCCCGGGCCCGCGCGGCAACCACACCCGACCGCGGCTACTACTTCGACATCATCGAATTCCACAAAAACTGGGAGAAGTTCATGACGCCGAGCACGCCCACCACAGGGCACATCTGGGCACTGCGGTCCAAACTCGACGATATTTTCGAGGAGGGAGTGGAAAATCGTTATGCCCGCCACGCCAAGCTGAACCAGATGATCTCTGATTGGGTCGATGCGCATGGTTTCGAGCATTTCGCCCGGGAAGGCTACCGCTCGAAAGCGCTGGTCTGCGTGAAAAACAACAAGAACATCGACGTGGCGGCTTTCTGCTCGGCGCTGAAAAAGAAACACAAAGTGGCGATCAACGGCGGCTATGGAAAAATCAAAGGCACCACCTTCCGTATATCTAACATGGGTGATGAAAGCGAAGCCACCGTCAGCGAACTCCTCGGTTGGATGACGGATTGCCTGCCGGCTTGAGGAAAACAAGCGGGCCGTGACCACGCCCCGCGGCCCGACCTTTATGACCGCTTCTCCTCTCCTCCGTGAACCGGAGTCGGCCTGCGACTTGCCATCTGAAAGGTCTTCCCCTAGTCTTTAGCTCAATGGCGGTTTGTCCGCCATGGCCCCATCTTTATGCAAATTCCACTCATCTCACGCATTCCTTGGGTTCGCGTCAACTGGACGACCAGCATTTTTCTGGCCGTCATTAACACCTTGGCCATGACCGCCGTGCCGCTCTACATCTGGCACTACGGGCTTGATTGGTTCCAAGTCGGTCTCTTCTTCTTTTTCTACATGGCCACCGGTTTCAGTATCACGCTGGGCTATCATCGCCTCTTTTCCCATCTCTCCTTTAAAGCGAAGTCCCCGGTCAAACTAGCCACCCTTCTCTTCGGCGCCTGTGCTTTCGAAAATTCCGCCCTCGATTGGTGTTCGGACCACCGCAAGCACCACAAGCACGTCGACCACGATGACGATCCCTACGACATCAGCAAGGGCTTCCTCTGGGCGCACATCGGCTGGCTCCTTTTCAAACTGGGGCCGGAGGAGCCGATGGACAATGTCAACGATCTCCGCCGCGACCCGCTGGTCATGTGGCAGCACCGCTGGTGCATTCCGATTGCGATAGCTCTCGGCTTCGGTCTTCCCGTCTTCCTCGGCTTTCTCTGGGCTGGCGCGGTCGGCGCGCTGGGTGGCTTCCTTCTGGCCGGTGTCCTCCGCGTTTTCGCGGTGCAGCACAGCACGTTTTTCATCAACTCCATGTGTCATACCGTGGGCGACCAGCCTTACTCCACGCGCTGCAGCGCACGCGATAGCGCGGTCATGGCTCTCTTCACCTTCGGCGAGGGCTACCACAATTATCACCACGAGTTCCAACACGACTACCGCAACGGAGTGAAACGCTCCAATTTCGACCCGACCAAATGGTCCATCTGGAGCCTGGAAAAACTCGGCCTGGTCAGCGACCTCCGCCGCGTCCCGGATGAAAAGATCCTCCTCGCCGAAATGCAGGAGACGAAGCGTCGCGCCGCAATCAACACGCATCAGCACGACAGCATCGCCACCGTTTTCGGCCAGCAAATGCACGACTTATTCCACCAGCTCAGCGACCGCCTGGCCAACAACTACGCGGCGGTCGAAAAAGCGATGGCCGAAAAAGTCGATGTCTCACGCCATATGATCGAGGATTGTCGCCGGGAAACCCGGGAATTCGCCGCACTCCTCACCGACATCGAGCGACGCTTGCCAGCCACAGCTTGATCAGCGGGGCGGCAAGTCTGAGCTCAGAAGCAACCGAGTAACTGACTTTTCTCGTCGGAAAGAACGGTGCCACGGCCGACGCAGACCACCGTCTTTATACCGTGTTCCAGAGGACCTTATACCAAGGGCCCGTCGCATTTGGTCTTTGTCCTTCGGCCCCGGGGTAGGGTCGGACCTCCGGGTCGACCGCGAACATTCTCTGGGCTTCGACACGGCCGGTCCGGAAGCCCGGCCCTACCACTCGATCAATAGTCGAAAAGCAAAAGGACGTTGGTATTAAGCAGTCGTCCCGAATATTTGGCTGTGTCGTACCTGAAACCGGGCTGGTCTCAACCGACGCGAGGCTGCAGATCTGGCCGCAACGGGAAGCTGAGCTCCCGCCAAGCCGATCCCTTGATCTGCTGCCCCAGCAGTCATGTGGCTCAATAAGGCCAAACGGGGACCGCATGCTTCGGACCGCACCAATGTGGCGGCAGCAGGGGCGTCGTACTTACAACTCCACCGGCACACCCGGTGCCGGGAGGATAACTTCGGTCTGCGGGCTCACCTTGGGCACTTCCCGCGCAAACCACCCCACCGCTGGGGAATCTCCATGCACCAGGAGCAACTTTTTCGGCTGCACCCGCTCCACATAATGGAGCAAGCCCTCGCGCGTGCTGTGCGCGCTGAGCGTGAACTCGTCAAGCCGGCACCTCCGACGCACCGGACGGTGACGCGGGTCGAGGAGAACCTCGTCCCCTTCTTTGCCGGCACGGAGGCGACCGGCCGGAGACCTCGGATCGGAATAACCGACAAACATGCAGTGGGCGCGCGGATCCTCGAGGATTCGCGGGGCGAGAATGTTGGAGAGGGTGTTTTCGGTCATCATGCCGCTCGAAATCGCGTAGACCGTGCGCGACCGCACCGGCAAATTTGCGATATCACGTCCGCCTACCACCTCCATAGGAAGACACTCGGCCAGCTTGAGGTCCCCGTGGCGCCGCGGAGCGCGCCCGCGCAGGCGATCAGTCACGGCCGTGACCTTCGCGCTCAAACCGCCGACGAACAAGCCGAAGCTGCCCTGCAAGGCACCGCGCTTCTTTGCCTCGTAAAGCAAAGCGAGCAACTCTTGGGTCTTGCCCAGGGCAAAGACCGGTAAAAGGACCGGACCACCTTCATCAAGCGCCGATTGCAAGGTGGCGAGAAAACGATCCTCCTCGGTCCGGCGCGTCATGCCGTGCGGAGTAGGACTGTCTCCGCGGGTTGTTTCCATGATCAAAACGTCGATGTTTTTCTCGGGGAATTTCGCCCCGCGCATCAGAGTTTGATCCTCGAAGTTGACGTCGCCCGAATAGAAAATCCGCCGGCCTTCCGCTTCAAAAAGCACGCCGGAAGAACCAAGAATATGGCCCGCGTCGCAGAATTCTGCGGTCAGGCCACCACCCCCGAGGTCAAGCCGTTCCCCTAATCGTACAATTTCCCAGTCCGCGGACATTTTCTCCACTTCGCGGTGGGTGAAAAGTGGAAGGCCTTGGGCGGCCAGCTCTTCCCGCTGCCGCATCATGACATTGACCGAATTATGCAGCATCACGTCGGACAAACCCGCCGTGGCTTCGGTCATGAATACCGGCGCACCCGGCGCCTGACGCATGGCCAAAGGAAGGCAGCCCACGTGGTCTTGGTGCGCGTGGGACAACACCATGGCATCAAAGCCCCGGTCCCCGAGAAGGGAAAAGTCTGGTGAGGCAAGGGCCCCGGACTCGCGTGGATGCATGCCCGCATCAAGCAGGACACGGACCCCGGCGGCCTCAAGCAGGTAACAATTCGCCCCGATCTCCTCGGCACGGGTCAGATTGGTGAATTTCATGAAGTCATGGGCCGAACCATCCCCCTTTGAAGCCGGCCCGACCGATCATAAGTCCGGCCCCCAAGGTCAGCAAGGTCAGTGCCGCCGGCAGGGCCACCCGCAGGGATGAAAAAGCAGCCAGCCCGATCATGGCAAAGACCAGCAGGGCGAAGAATCCGGCTAGCAACGCGCCCATGTTCGAACGCCGGGCCGGGCCCAGAGCTAGCAGAGACGCCACCGTGGCGACGACCACTGGATACCACCAACCGGGGGAATGAAAACATCGGTTGGTCCGCACCGCTTCCCACGCCGCAGCCCATTGCTCCACCGGGGTCACGGGCTTTGGTCCTTCTCCCGCCACGCGGGTCACCTCGGAAGTGGCTCGTCCGAGAACAACAATGTGCCCGCTGAGCGGCGACCTTCCTCCCTCGCGCTCGAATTTTTCCGCCAAGACAAACAATTCATTCATCGTGGTCATCCTCGGGGCGGCTGCGGCGGGGAGAAACTGGACGGCCCCGGTTGGATCCAAAATGAGCCGGCCCGATGGTCCTCGCAATCCGGAGGGATCGGCCACCACCTCGGACCACCGCCATCCCTGCGCCGCGGCCCAGGCCAGGGCAAGAAAGGAGGGTACAGGCCGACCGGCGTTTCGGGCCGCTACTTGGATAGTTTTGGCACCGCCTCCGCTCCCCACGGGTGGAGCGAGAAAGCCACGGGAAAATCGGGCCGGACGACCGGTCAACCCCGACATCTCCAACCATTCTGTGCCCGGTTCCCCGTTCAACGGGGTCCATCCTGATCCGGGCGCTAAAGAAGGGTCGTAGCCGCCGAACACCGGCATCCGCCCCGCCGCCTCGATCATGCGGGTCGGATCGCCGGTCAATCCTTCAACCCCCGCCCCCGACGCACCAAGCCTCAATACCGCCCGCACAAACAGCGCCCCGTCGAGCATCGCCATCCGTT
Organism: Chthoniobacter flavus; assembly: GCA_945871065.1. Classification (GTDB taxonomy): domain Bacteria; phylum Verrucomicrobiota; class Verrucomicrobiia; order Chthoniobacterales; family JACTMZ01; genus JACTMZ01. Next base: position 26,700 of record CAMBUL010000025.1, read on the forward strand.
CCGTGCCCGCCATCTCGGATGCCTCATCATCATAAAGCACCAGCGTGAGGGGCGGTAACATTTTCGGCGCGGGACTATTGGCGGCCAGCCAGGAGAGGAAGGCACGTTGGACCGAATCGAAAGTGCCCCGCGTACTCTCACGTTGGAGCCAAGACGCAAAAATGACCAACCCGACGACCAGAAGAAGAACCGGCACGCGTTTCATACCGCCTGCTTGCCTAATTTTTCGTAGTGGGTCAACAAAGCAGAAATGTGATGTTCGGGCCGGAACTTCTCCCGCCAGACCTCGCGAGCACGGGCGCCCATCGAGCGCAGCCGCTCCGGGTCGTCGAGGAGCAACTTGACCGCGTCGCGGAAACTATGCCGCTGGCCGAAAGGAATGAGCAGACCGGTCTCGCCGTCGGACAGCCATTCGCGAATCCCTTCGGTCTCGAAAGCTACCACCGGTTTGCCGTGCGCCATGGCACCAAGCCCCTCGAGGCCGAGCGGTTCGTTCCAGAGCACCGGCATGATGACCAAATTAGCTTCGCGATAAAGCAGCGACCATTGGTCGGGGGTCGGTTCACCGACGATACGCACGCGACTGCTCAGCCCGCGACGCCGCACGTGCGCTTCCAGCATTTCGCGCTCCCGGCCGCCGCCGGCAAAGACCAACTGCACATCCCGGGGAAGATCGCGCACCATTCGCACCACCATCCACACACCTTTCTGTCCAATCAAGCCCCCGACATGAAGGATGGTCCGGAGGGAGGACATCGACGCCTGCCGGGATTCAGGCGGTGGCGGGGCGTAGGGAGGCAGGGCAAACAGCTTTTCTTCCGGCACACCATTAGCTACAAGCTGACGGCGCACGGTGCCGCTGACCGTTTGCAGACCGTGGAGCGATGCCAGCGCCGCAAGGCTGCGGCCGACCGTGCGGTAGCGGACAAAGTTCAACGCGGGGTTCCACGATCCGCAGCCTCGCAAAACATGGGCCGCACAGCACGCCCGACCGTGCGCGCGAGAACAGGGCGCGCTCGGACGTTCGAGGGTCAGGCGCCGCCCCGAGCAGTAGAAATCATGATTGTGCACACAACGCACCGTCGGTTTGCGCGCGGCCAGCCAGCCATCGAGCAAAGTATTGCCCACCCCGTGCAGCTGGATCACATCGGGAGAGAAATCCTCCAGAATAGCCTCGAGCCGGAGCGCGTTGAGGTCGCGTGGCATCAAGCGGTGGTCCAAATCGTCGTAAATATAGCCCGTGCCCTCCAGTTGCCCCGCTCCCCGGCCATGGACCAACGCCACCTCGTGGCCGGCCAAACGCAGCCGGCGCATGGTATCGATGACCATACGGTTCATGCCCCCACCCATGGGCAGAGCCGAGCGATTGAAAAAAAGCAGACGCATGCTGCTCAACCTTGGGAGGCAAGAAGTGTGCGTGCGTGGGCCCGCGCGGAATCCGTATCCTGTCCGCCGAGCATGCGGGCCAACTCTGCCACCCGCGCCGTGCCGACCAGCTCCCCCACGGCGGTCACCGTGCGGTTGCCGTCATATTCTTTGGTCACGGAAAATTGCCGGTGGGCCGCCGCCGCCACCTGCGGCAGGTGGGTGATACAGAGCACCTGGTGCGCCGAAGAAAGGCCGCGCATTTTCTGTCCGACCTTCACCGCCACTTCCCCGCCGACATTGGCATCGATCTCGTCAAAAACAAGGAGAGGGACACCATCCTGTCCGGCCAAAACAGACTTGAGGGCGAGCATGACACGCGAGATCTCGCCGCTCGAAGCGATGGACCGCAGCGGTTGGACCGGCTCGCCGGGGTTGGGCGCAAATTGGAATTCGGCCAACTCCCCGCCCTGCGATCGGGCTTCGGCCAACAATTCTAATCGGACCCCGAATCCGGCCCGGAGGAATCCCAACTCCCGCAACTCCGAGGTCACGGCCTTGGCCAACGCGGGTGCCGCCTTGGCGCGGGCGGCGGAAAGAGTCTTGGCCAGCTTTGCCGCCTTGGCCGCGGCGGCGGTCGCGTCCCTCTCGAGTGCGGCGATTTTTTCCCCTCGTGTCTCAAGATCCTCGAGGTCCTGCGCGGCCTGCTCACCTCGCGCCACAACCTCCTCGATGGTGCCCCCGTATTTGCGCTTCAAGGACTGCAAAAGATCAGCCCGTGCCTCCAAGGCGCGCAAACTGCCCGGATCAGAGTCGATCTTCCCAGCATAGCTTCGTACGTCTCCCTCCAGGTCCGCCATGCGCACCGCCACGTCGCCCAGCGCTTCGTTCAGCGCGGCGGCAGACTCGTCCAATCTGGCCAACTCGCGGGCCGCGCGGACCGCTTCGGACAGAGCCTGACGAATGCCGCCCTCTCCTTCCGCCCCGAGAGCCGCCTCCAGCTGGCTGCTCAGTTCGAGCAAACGCTGACTATTCCCCGCGGCCCGCAGCCGCGAGACGACTTCTTCCTCTTCGCCCGGAAGCAACTTGGCCTCCGCAATTTCCCGGGCGGCGTGGGCCAGCATCTCGCCACGCAGACTGGCATCCTGCTCGAGAGCGCGCAAATGCTCGATCTCGCCGGCCAGACGTTTCGTTTCGCGGTGGGCTATGGCGAACTCGCCGGCCATCACCGCCGCACCGGCATAAGCATCCAGGACACGTGTCTGGGCTTCACGCCGGAAAAGAGACTGGTGGTCGTGCGGCCCATGCAAGTCGACCAGTTGGTCACCGAGCGCCTTGAGCACGGTGAGCGTGCACGGCGAACCATTGACAAATTGCCGGCCGGAGCCCTCGACCGGGAGCGAGCGTTTAAGCAAAAGCTGCCCGTCAGAGCACGGCTCTGTCCCCTGATCTTCCAACCACGCATCGAGTTCCTTCGAGTCAGCCAGTTCGAACGACGCCTCCACCGTGCAAGCGTCGGCCCCGGCACGGATGAGCGACTTGTCGGCCCGCTCTCCAAGCAGCAACTGCAGTGCGCCGATGAGGAGCGATTTACCCGCGCCGGTCTCCCCCGTGATGGCAACCAGTCCGCGACCCGGGTGCCACACGAGGTCCTCGACCAGGGCGAGGTTTCTGATTCTCAATGATGCAAGCGTTGCGAGCACGGGGCGGATTATGCAAGTCTGACGGTTTCAAGTCATGGCCGAACTTTCGATCACCTTTCTCGGCACCGGAACCTCCCAAGGCGTTCCTTTCGTAGGCTGCGATTGCGCGGTCTGCCGTTCGACCGATTCCCGCGACAAACGCCTGCGTTCGTCCATCCTGGTCGAGGCTGAAGACGTCACCTTTCTGGTCGACACCACCCCCGATCTCCGGGCCCAGGCTCTGCGGCACAACCTCCGGCGCCTCGACGCCGTCATCTTCACCCACTCCCATACCGATCATATCGCGGGGTTCGATGACCTCCGCCGTTTTTGCGAATTGGCCGACCGTCCCATGCCCGTCTACGCCTCGCCGCATACCATGGCCGATTTGCGGCGCGTCTTTTACTATGCTTTTGACGGACAACATTCCTTCCGCAATTACGTCCGCCCCGAACCTCACGAAGTCACTGCACCTTTCAAAATTGGCAGCGTGGAAATCATCCCGGCCGAAGTTCCCCACGGTAAAATGCTCGTTTACGGTTACATTTTTGCGCGTGGCGGACGCCAACTCGCGGCTTATTTCAGTGATTGCCATCACATCCCTCCCACTGTCATCGCACAGATTCTCGGCATCCCCGTCCTCATCATCGATGCCCTGCGCCACGAATCCCACCCGAGTCACCTTTCGCTGAGCGAAGCCCTCGAGGTGGCCACCATCACATCCGCCGAGCGCGCCTATTTCACACACATTGGACATGACCTCGGCCACGAGGAAACGGAAAAACTTCTTCCTTCCCACGTTCGCCTCGCCCATGACGGCCTGCGCATTGAAATTTAGCACCGCTCTCGTTGCCCTCGCGGTCCTCCTTTCCGCGGCGCGGGCCGACGACAACTTGGCTCGTCAAACCCGTGAAGCCGACGCCACGCTAGTCATCTTCAACACACGCGATCCGGAATCGCGCGGGCTGGCCGAATATTACGCGGAGCGGCGGCGTATACCTGCGGATCGGGTCGTCGGCCTCGACTGTCCGCTTGAGGAAGAAATCACCCGCCGTCAATTCACCGAGACCATCGAAAAACCCCTGCGCAGCCTGTTTGAGCGCAAAAAATGGTGGTCTGTGCGGAAAACTCCCGAAGGGAAGCTCGAAGTTACGGGCAGTAGCATCCGCTTCATCGCGCTCATGCGCGGCATACCTTTGAAGATTGTCACGACAATCCCACCGCCGGTTCCAGACGCCACTCCGCCCCCCCGCCCCTATGCCGGGGATCCGGTCCGTAGCCACGATGAGGCTGCGGTGGATTCCGAGCTCTCCGTGCTCGGGGCATTCGACAACGAGTATTTCGGCATCCTCCAGAACCCCTACTTCCGACGCTTTTCGCCCATCCTCGATTCCTCGATGACCCACGGACTCCTTCTTGTCGCACGGCTCGATGCCCCGACCGCCGACACCGTGCGTCGCATGATTGATGACACCCTCCTGGCCGAACGAGCCGGTCTCTACGGCTGGGCCTATATCGACCGGCGGAGCATTGCCGAAAGCCCCTACCGCGAAGGCGACGAGTGGCTGCGCACGGCCGCCGCTGAATGTTGGAACCAGGGGATTCCAGTCAACCTGGACAATACTCCCGCCATTTTTCCTGCCGGCTTCCCCCTGACCGACGCGGCACTTTATTATGGTTGGTATGCTTGGACGGCCGGTGGAGCCATGGGCGCCCCGCAATTCGTCCCAGGCGCGGTTGCCGTGCACATCCACTCCTTCAGCGCCGGCACCCTCCGCGATCCCAACGCGAACTGGGCCGCTCCGCTCATCACCCGTGGGGCCGCCGCCACCCTCGGCAACGTCTACGAGCCCTATCTTGATCTCACCCCGCACCTCGACGTCTTCAACGAGAGACTCCTCCAAGGATTCACCCTGGCCGAGAGCGCCTACATGTCATTCAAGGTTTTATCTTGGATGACCACGGTCATCGGGGACCCCCTCTACCGCCCCTTTACCGAGGCACAGTCCAGCGGCTGGCAGCGCGAACCGGACCCAACCACGGCACCATGGCTCTCTCTGGGCAAGCAACTGCGCCGAGGCACCCGCTCGGGGCCCATGCAGGCACTCTACCTTGAGGGACTCGCGCGGGAGAATCCGAGCGGACTAAATTACGAGGCCCTCGCCATGCTCCAGAGTTTCCACAATGAGCCGCGCGCCGCGCTCAAATCACTCGAGTTGGCCGGCACGCTCTACAAAGACCCGGCCAAATCCTTCCGCACCCTCATCGAGCGCCTGCGCATCATGCAAGCGCTCGCCGATAAGACCGCAGCGCTCAAACTCATCGACCGTTCTTTGCGGCGAATCCAGCCACCCGACCGCGCGAAGCTTCTCACCGACATTCGCAACGAGATTGCTCCGCCTCCGCCGCCACCGTCCCCCGCTCCGAAGAAACCGTGAAGCCCCTCCCCCGCGCCTACGAACAAGCCCTGCGCGGCGGTATCGCTCGCGTCTCGGAGCCCGCGCCACAGGACGACAACGAACTCGCCTGGCAAGCCCGCTGGTTTTCCGGGGCCTGCGGACGCGCCTTCACCACAACCTCCGGCGCGAAGGCCGTGATCTCGGACCTCGGGGAATGGAACCGCGAAGCCGGGCCGGACTTCGTCCGCACCGCCGTGCAACTCGACGGACGCGAACACCACGGTGCGATTGAAGTCGATCTGGAGGCGTCCGGTTGGGAACAGCACCGCCACGCGACCAACCCGGATTACGAAAACGTCATCCTCCACGTCATTGTGCGCCGCCCGGCCAAGCGCCACTTCTCGCGCACCGCCACCCACCGCGAAGTCCCGCAAATCTGCCTCGCCGACCACCACGAGGCCACCCCCGAGTGGGAGTCGGTCGCCGCGGCCCGCCCCGGACGCTGCGCCGCGCCACTGCGCGCCTTGTCCGTGGACCAGTTGTCCGACCTTCTCGCCGTCGCCGCTCGTCGGCGTTTGGAGCGCAAAGCTGCCGTTCTCGCGGCCATGACGGACGCCCGCGGGGTGGACGCCGCGCTTTACGAAGCTCTGGCCATCACCCTTGGCTACAAGAACAACAAGCTGCCCTTCCAACTTCTCGCCCAGCGCGTCCCGCTAAAAATCGCCGCTTCCGCCCGCGGCGAAGCGTTGCTCTTCGGCCTGGCCAGCTTTCTCGAAAGGCCGGAACCGCCACGCGGGGCCGCCCGCCACGAAATCGCCGCACTTTGGTCCCGGTGGTGGAAGCTCCGTGCGCCCCACACCCACGCGATCCTTCCTCGAAGTACTTGGAAGCTCACCGGACTTCGTCCGGCCAATCATCCCCTACGTCGCCTTGCTGCGCTCGCCGCTATCGCCCGCCAGTGGAAAAGCGTGCGTGCCGCACTCGAATCGGGTGACCACGCACACCTGCAAGCAACGCTGGGCGGTCTCCAGCACCAGTTTTGGTCCTTCCACACCTCCTGGACCAGCCCACGGCGCCAGACCCCGCTCGCCCTGCTCGGCCCGGATCGCGTCCGTGAGATTTATGCCAATGTTGTTCTGCCCCTTTCCCTGTCCAGCGGCCAGGAACCATCTTGGCGTGATCTCCCCTCTGGACCGCCCAACGCCACCTTGAAAATTGTCTCCGCCCGACTCTTCGGTGGACCGCTGCCCCGCGACCTCCCCAAGCGTCTCTTCATCCACCAAGGCTTGCTCCAAATCTACGCCGATTTCTGTCTGCGCGATCACGGCGAGTGCACTCAGTGCCGATTCCCATCACTCGTCACCGGGTTGCCCGCTTGACCGCCACCATGGGCAAAATATGCTCCATCCAATGAGTAAGGTTACCCGACCCACCGATTTGACCAAACGCCCTCCCCGCAGCACCCGCACCCGCCTCGGGGGCTACGTTCTGCTGCCCCGCATCATCGACAAATGCCGTGCGGTCATCGCCGGAACGAACGGCGACTTCAACTACGCCTGCCCGCTCGACATGGAATTTTTCGAGTTCACCTCGATCGATCCCGAAGACTTGAAGAAACAGATCGAAGCCGGACTCGGTGACACCGCGCTGCTCGAGTGGGTGCGCAAGAGCGCCGGGACCAAGCGCAGCCCGCACGAAATCCACCTCTGGTCCCGCTACATGGAAGACCGAGCGCCATCCGGCGTGGAAAAGCGCGAATACTTCAACCAAACCCACAAGGACATCGCCCCGGACCGCGACGACATCTCCACGTGGTTCGATTGGCTCGACCTCGACGACTACGCGTCCTACGGCGGAAAAATCTGACCAATGCCGCTCCGCCTAGGCGTCAACATCGACCACGCGGCCACCCTGCGTCAGGCGCGCTACGCGCGTGATCCGGAGAGCATCCTGGTCGAACCCGACCCGGTCGCCGCCGCCCTCATTGCGGAGAAAGCCGGAGCCAACGGCATCACCGCGCACCTGCGCGAAGATCGTCGCCACATCCAAGACCGCGATATCCTCCGGTTGAAGGAATCGCTCCAGACCAAACTCAATCTCGAAATGGGCAACGCGCCGGAAATCGTGGCCATCGCACTCCAGGTCCGAGCCCACGATGCCTGCCTCGTTCCAGAAAATCGCCACGAAGTAACCACGGAAGGTGGACTCGATTGCCTCACTCA
>CAMBUL010000026.1 GCA_945871065.1 Chthoniobacter flavus
TCAACAGCAAAATCCAAGCCATCAAGCACGCCGCCCGCGGCTTCCGTTCCTTCGCCGCCTACCGCCTCCGCATCCTCTTCTTCTGCGGCGGACTCGATATGCGACCTCGCTTCAGCAACAGCTAAACCCACGGAATTTCACGAAGAACCTACTTTTTCTCCATGCCCGGGATGAGGTCGGTGTGGTGCCCGATCATCTTCCACTGACCGTTTTCCTTGCGGTAAATGCTCGTCGCGCGCAGCGAGATCGTTTTCTTTTTGCCTTGGATGGCAACCGAGCCGACTTCCGTGTTGCTCACCGTGGCCAGATCGCTGCCGGCTGTGATCTTGACCCGCGCGGGCTTGATCGAACCGCCCATTTTCATGGCGGCTTGGGATGCCCAGTCTTTGCGCACCGCATCCCATCCGACCAGGAATCCGCCACCCGGCCCCATGTAGGTCACGTCCTTGCGGTGCGACCAGAGGGCTTCCATCGGCGCCAGGTCGCCGGTGCAGAGCTTGCTGAGCGCGTTGTAAAATTGGTTGCTCGCAGCGCGAACCGCCGCCGTGTTGTCTTCGGCCGCGCGGGCCGGAGTGTTCGAGAGAAGGAACGCCGCGCAAAAAGCCGCCGCACCGACAAGACGAAAGGATTTTGAGATTTGCACGGATAAGTTGGTTGCAGGCGTACTCAAGCAAGGCAAGAGCAAAGAAGCGGCCGCAGTGTTCCGCGGCATGACCTTGCGCTCGGACCATATTACACCGCGAAAGAAAGCGGTGGTCTTCTGTGTGCTCGCGGCGAACAGCAGGCCCGACCAAGCCGAGTTTGTGGGCGCAACGCTCGATGCCACGCTACTGACCACGGAGGAAGTCGAGATGGTGGAGAATTATCTCGACCGCTGAGGCAACGCATCCTTTTACGCCCCATCCCAGACACCCGTCCGGTGTCTTTTCATTTGAGTCAATTCGGTGGATCAATCATTCCGTCGGCATCGCTTGCGCCTCGCGAAAATGAAAGTAGTGTCGGTATTTGACCATGAAGCACCGCATCCCATCCACCTTTCTACTTCCTGTCGCCTTCCTCTGCCTCGCGACCAGCCATGCCCGGGCCGCCGATACCGACGCCGAGGAAGCGGCCATCTTCAAAGCCGCCGAGGGCTTCGTCGAGTCCTTCCATCGCGGGGACGCCAAGGCCGTGGCGGCTTGCTGGACGACGGATGGCGACTATGTCGACGACCGCGGAAAACGCTTCGCCGGGCGCGAGGCAATCGAAAAGAATTTTGCCCAATTTTTCGCGGCGAACAAAGGCCTGAAGATCCGCATCGACATGGCCTCGCTGCGCTTTCCTGCGGACGGCGTGGCCCTCGAGGACGGGACTTCTGCGGTGCTGGCTCCCGATGGTTCGGCACCGAGCCGCGCCCGCTACAGCAATGTGCTGGTGAAGAAGGACGGCCAGTGGCTGCTCTCAAGCGTGAGAGAATCGCCCGATGACGGTCCCAGCCAATACGAATTCCTGAGCGATCTGGAATGGGCGATCGGCGAGTGGATGGAGGACCCCACGGGCGCCGAAGTGGGCCACATCAGCTTTTCCTGGGCCCCCGGACAAAACTTCATCGTGGCGACCCGCACGATGGACTTCAAAGACGTCAGCCTCCTGCAGTCCACGCAATGGATCGCGTGGGACCCGGCGGCGAAGACGATCCGGTCGTGGAATTTTCATGCCGACGGCGGATTCGGGGAGAGCACCTGGTCGAAGGACGGCGAGACATGGTCGACCAAGAGCGAGGCGGTTCTGGCCGATGGCACCAAGGTCGCCTCGACCACGATGATCACGCAGGTTGACGCCGACACGGTGAAGACCAAGGCGACGAACCAGACCCTGAACGGAAAACCCATGCCCGACACGGCCGAAGTCACGATGAAGCGTATCCGCTGAGCACTCCCCGCATCCGACAATATCCACCCTCTGCCAAAATACATCATGAACACCAAATCCATCGTCATCCTCGCCGCCATTCTCACCATGGCGTGCCTCGCCACGCCTGCGCTCGCTTGGGGCGGTTCGCGCTCGGGAAGTTTCTCCAGCGACCGCGGAGGCAGCGTCTCGCACTCGAGTTCTACCTCGGGCGGCGACGGCAGCTTTTCGCGCCAAGGATCGACTACGGCCACGAGCGCAAACGGGAACACCTACTCGGCGGACCACTCCGGATCCGGCACCTACGGCGACGGCAGCGTGAACTACCAAGGCTCGACTTCGGGCGGTGGCACCTATAGCGGGAGCGCTTCGGTCTACCATACAGGCGGCTACGGCGGCGTTTATTATGGCGGCGGCTACGGCGCGGGCTTCCATGCAGGCGCGACGACCGCAGCGGCGGTCGCCACTTCTCCGGCGGTTGTGGTGGCTCCCGCTCCAGCGGTCGTCGTCGCACCCGCGCCCGCACCAGCCGCGGTTGTCGCTCCTGCCCCGGCCGTGATGGTTCCGGCCGCACGTGTGCTGGTGGCACCAGCTTACCGCTATCCCGTCTACCCGGCCGCTGGCGTCTACCGACGCGCGCGGTTTCGCTAGCAGCATCGGCGGAGATAAGGGAAACGGGAAACCCCGCCGCCTGTCCCTCCATGCGCATCGCCATTTCCGGTTCCCATTCGCTCGGCAAATCGACCGTGGTCAATGACTGGGTTGCCTCCCGCGCCACCTACACCCGCGAGGAAGAACCCTACCGCGCCCTGGGTCTGCACGGACCCTACGAAATTCTTTTCCGCGACGCCTCGACGCGCCTGCATAATGGGATCCAGCTCTACTACAACATCAGCCGGCTCCACCGTTACGCTTCGAGCGCGGAAGACGTCATCTTCGACCGCGCGCCGGTCGATTACCTCGCCTATTCGCAATACACCGCGGACTGCGGCACGACCGACATCGATGATGCCTTTGTGCAATCGATGGTTCCCGCCGTGCGCGAGTCCCTCGATCACCTCGATATCCTCGCCTTCGTGCCTTGCTCGGAACAGTGGCCGGTGGCCATGGAGGAGGACGGTATCCGTCCGGTCGACCACGCCTACCGCGACGAGGTCGACGCCATTTTCAAGCAGATCTACCGCGAGGGACGGTTCGGCGTGATGCCCGGAAAAAACGCACCCCGCCTGATCGAACTTTGCGGCTCGCGCGAGCGGAGACTGGAACAGCTGGCGGAGGCCATCGCGGCCCTTGGCGCCGCCTGAGGCGGCATGCGGCAACCGGGCGGACCGGCCATCATCGGTCCGGGTCTGATCCGCGAATTCCAGCGGCAAAACTCGCCTCCAACCTGCCGCTCTGCTAAGCAAACGGAATGGCATGCCGCCGGAACGACCATGACGCCCCGCAAATGATTCCCCGCCTGCTCCGGATCTTCCGTGCCTTCGCCCTTCCGCCGGTCTGGGTTGCAGGGTTGATTTTTCTGGTCACCCCCCTGGGCGGGGCGCACGCCATCGAAGCCGGGATGCCGAATCCACCGGCCTCGCCGACGGTGGTGAAGGTGGGGGTCTTCCTCGCCGATATCCTCGATCTGGACGAAGTGAATGAAACTTTCCAAGTCGAACTCATCACGGTGGCGGAGTGGGATGACCCGCGACTGGCCTTCGATCCGGCGGTGGAAGGAACGGAGACAAAACTTTTCCAGGGACAAACCCAATTCAACGAAGTCTTCGCCGGTTGGTGGCCGCAATTGGTGATCATCAACGAAACCGGGGCGGGCGACACCAGCGCCATCAAGATCGAGGTTCGCGCGGACGGACGGGCCCGCTTCCTGGAGGCGCGGAACGTCACGTTAGAGACCCCCATGAAGTTGCAACCATTCCCGTTCGACAGACAAACGCTGGAGGCCAGGATGGTGGCCTTCGGCAACGACAGCGGACAGGTGCTTCTGGAGGTGAACGAACGAATGCTGGGTGCCACCAAAGAGTACGCCATGGAAAACGGCCTGCTCAATATCGCACAATGGCGCCTGCTCAAGCTCGACATGGAAGCCAGGCTGTCGAACCAACGCTACTACGGGGAATCGAAGCCGATTTCCGAGTTCCTTTTCACCATCACCCTGCAGCGCGAATCGGCGAGCGTCGTCTGGAAGGTGATCCTGCCGCTGATCATCCTCGTGCTGTTGATGTGGTCCATCTTCTGGATGGAGGTCGACAACCTCTCGGACCGGCTGAATGTCGCCTTCATCGGCATCCTGACCATTGTCGCCTACCAGTTCCTCATCGAGGGTTCCATGCCGCGCAAATCCTACTTCACGTTCACGGACACAGTCCTGCTCTACTCGTTCGTGGTGATGTGCCTCTCCGTCCTCGAAAGTCTCGTTCTCACCTCGATGTGCAAGGCGGGGCACAAAGCCGCGGCACAGCGGGTGGACCATGTGGCCCGGTGGGCGTTCCCCCTCGTTTACTTCGCCGGCCTCACGCTGAGTTACTTCTACTACGTGATCCGCTATTAGCGCAGTTCCGATCCGTACCGTAAAACTTCGATACGGACACCCCTTGGTCGCCGACCGAAGGACAGGTCAACAAGAGCGCGCTCAACATTTGCCTGCGGATGTTGGAGCAATCCGGTAGCCGCTCAGGATGATTTTTCGGAGGGATCCGCGCCGCACGGCCGCGGCAAGTAGGCTTGGAGTTGCGGGAGGAGTTTTTTGATGATGGAGCCGTCTTTGGTGATGAGCGAATGGACGCGGCCGCTGAGGCGTCCGCGGTCTTCTTCGGTCAGGTCTTTCGCCGTGACGACGATCACCGGGGTGTGGACGTAGCGAGGATCGCGGCGGAAGTGGTCGAGGAATTCAAAGCCGTCCATGCGCGGCATCATGAGGTCGAGGAGGACGAGCGATGGCTCGGTCTCGCGCACGGCCTCGAGCGCGGCCACGCCGTCGCCGGCGAGGAGAACTTTCCAACCCTGCTTGACCATGGTGCGTTGGAGTTGGTCGCGCGAAGCTTCGTCGTCTTCCACGATGAGCACGGTGCGGGCCTGCGCGCCGAGATCGAGACGCTCGAGGGTGCCGCGCAACCGCGTCCAATCAACCGGCTTGGCCAGGTAATCGAAGACCCCGAGGGCCACGCCCATTTCGCGGCTGTCGGTGATGGTGACGAGAATGATCGGGATGTGCGCGGTGGCGGGGTCGGCTTTGAGCGCGTTGATGACCGACCAGCCGTCCATGCCGGGCATCATCACATCGGTCGTGATGGCCACGGGATGTTTCGTCTTGGCCAACTCGAGGCCGTCGCGGCCGTTGCTCGCGGTGTGCACGTCGAAACCTTCCTTGGTCAGGAAACGGCTCATCAGGTCGAGCACGGTCGGATCGTCGTCGATCACCACGACGGAGGGACGTCCGGATGTTCCAGTCGTGCCGGCTGGCGCGGCCGCGGCGGGTGCGGCCGGCACCTCCTCCTGCGGTGCCGCGGCCGGCAAGGCGACGGTGAAGGTCGAACCCTCGCCCGGAACGCTCTCCACGGTGATATCGCCCCCGAGCAGCCGGCAAAAATCGCGACTGATGGCGAGGCCGAGCCCAGTGCCGCCGAATTTGCGCGTGGTCGAGGCGTCAGCTTGGCTGAAGGCTTGGAAGAGGCGCCCTATCTGCTCCGGCGTCATGCCGATGCCGCTGTCGCTCACCGCGAAGCGCAGCCAGTCGGCGCCGTTTTCCACGCTGCGCGTGACGACGAGCCGGAGTTTTCCTTTCTCGGTGAACTTGCTCGCGTTGCTCAGGAGGTTGAAAAGCATCTGGCGGATTTTGGTCAGATCGCTGTGCATCGTGCCGGAGTCAGCAGGGAGTTCGACCTCGAGGTGGTTGTCGTTCTTTTTGACCAGCGGGAGCACGGTCGATTCGACTTCGCGCACCATGGTGGCCACATCGATCGTCTCGCAATAGATGGTCATTTTTCCGGCCTCGATCTTTGAAAGGTCGAGCACGTCGTTGATCAGCCCGAGGAGGTGCTTGCCGGCGCTGTGGATTTTTTTCAGGTCGGGGATGAATTCGTCCTGCCCGAGATCCTGCATCTCCTCGGTGAGCATTTCGCTGTAGCCGATAATGGCGTTCATCGGGGTACGCAATTCGTGGCTCATATTGGCCAAGAAAGCGCTCTTCGTGCGGTTGGCTTCCTCGGCCTGGTCCCGGGCCTCGGCCAACTCCTCGGTGCGCACGCGCACTTTTTCGTCCATCGTCTCGATCATCTCGCGCAACTGGCCGGTCATATGGTTGAAGTCGCGGGCCAGATCGCCGATTTCATTGCTGCTGCGCACCTCGGCGCGGCGGTGCAGGTTGCCCGAGGCAACCTCGTGCGCGGCGGCGGTGAGTTCCTCGATAGGACGGGAGAACGAGCGCGCCACCAACCAGGCGGCCAGCGCGGCGAGAAGGCCGCTGACCAGCGCGATGCCGGCGGACAATTTGCGCAGGAGCGAGACCGGAGCGAAGGCTTCGTCGTCGTCGACCTTCACCACCACGCCCCAGCGCAGCGCGGGCAGGTATTGCCAGACGGCGAGCACGGATTTCCCGCGGTAATCGGTATCGGGCCCGAAGCCGGGCAGGCCCTTCATGCTGGCGCGCAGTGCGGCGGAAGGCCCCTCGGCCGGCACGCGCAGACGGAAGGCCGCCTCCGGGTCATGCCGTGTCGGGGCCACAGCCATGAGCCCGTCGGCGTGTTCGGCCACCACAACCATCTCGCCGGTCGCACCAAGGCCGGAGGTGTCGCTGATCACGCGGTTGATCTCCGCCGCGCCGATCTGCAACACGGCCAGCCCGCGATACTTCCCGCCGGCCAGCACGGGCACGGCAATGAACGTGGCGGGCAACGCGTCGGGTCCGTAGAAATCGAAATCCGATTGCTCGAGCCCGAGGGTGAAGCGGGCGGACTGCGCGGTGCGGCCCAGCGTGGTGCCGGCCACGGGAAACTCGTCGAGCTTCACGCCGAAATCAGGACCGCGGGCGGTGGAAAAAACAATCCGGCCATCCGGATCGATGAGGTAAATGTCGTCGGTGCCAATCGATTCCGCGGCGCGCCGCAGGAACGGCGCGAAGCGCGCGGCGGCCGCGGCGTGGAGGTTTTCGTCGAGCGCACCATTCTTCCAGGCGGCGGAAAATACGCCGATGGCCTCGGCCGTGCCCGGGTTCACCGCGAGGACAAGTAAGTCACGTTCCTGCCCGCGCAAGAACGTTTCGACCTGCCGGCCGAGGTTGTTGGCCATGGCCCGGAGGTTGTTTTCGATCTGGTCGGTGAGAAGTTGCCGGGCGGTGCGCGTGGTGAGAAACGCGGCGGCGATGAGCGGCAGCAGGGTCAGAAGCAAAAACCAGACGAGCAATTGCCTGGCGATGCGGGAGCGGCGGGACTTTTTCATGGCACGGGCGCGTCCTCTTCGCGCGGGCTGACCCATTTTCCACCCCACGAAGCGGCAAGATCTTTCTGCCAGCTCTCCCAGTCGACGCGCGTGCGGAAGAGCGGGAAGGGCATAGGGCGCACCGGTTTGTCCGAGGACCACACGATGTCGAACTGCCCATCGGGGCGGATGCGGCCGATGCGAGCGTATTTCCAGGTGTGTTGCGTGGGGCCGTCAATGTAAGCGAGGCCGCCCGGCGCGCGCATCCCCTGCCCGCCGATTTTGGCCAGCACGGCGGCGGGTTCGGCCGAGCCGGCGGCGCGCACGGCCTGCGCCCAGAGCATGACGCCGAAGTAGGCCGCCTCGAGCGGATCGGAGACGACACGGTCCGCGCCGAAACGCGCGCGGAATTTTTCGAGAAACGCGTTGTTCTCCGGCGTGTCGACGCTCTGAAAATAATTCCACGCAGCGTAGTTCCCCGCCATGGCCTCGGCGCCGAGTTCGGGCAATTCGGTTTCGCTGATGCTGAACGAAATGACGGGAAGGCGGTCCGGCGTGAAGCCTGCTTCGCGCAGGGCACGGAAGAACGCGACATTCGAATCGCCGTTGATCGTGTTGAGGATGACCTCGGGTTTAGCCTCGACGATGGCCTCGATCATCGGGGCGACATTTTTCCCGCCGAGCGGGAGATACAATTCGCCGACCACCTCGCCACCCAACGCGGCGACCTGGTCGCGGATGATTTCGTTGGCCGTGCGCGGGAAAACGTAATCCGACCCGACAAGGAAAACGCGCGGACCGAAGTTGGCCAAGGCGTAGCTCACCGCCGGCATGACCTGCTGGTTCGGCGTGGCGCCGGTGTAGACGATGTTGGGCGATTGCTCGAGACCCTCGTATTGCACCGGATAAAAAAGCAGGTGGTGGTGTTTTTCGAAAACCGGACCGGCCGCCTTGCGGCTCGAAGATGTCCAGCACCCGAAGACCACGCTGACCCTCTCCTCCGTGATCAGCCGCTCGGCCTCGGCCGCAAAGTTGCCGGAGTCGGACGTGCCGTCGGCAATGACCGGTTCAAGCCGCCGCCCGAGGAGTCCGCCTTGGGCATTGATCTCCTCGATAGCCAGCAGGGTGGCATCGACCACCGGCCGCGCGCTGATCGCCAGGGTTCCGGTCATGGAATGCAAAATACCCACCCGGATCGGCGCCTCGGCCGGCCGCAAGCAAGCGGCCAACGCCCCTGCAATGAAAAAGGAGGCCAGCAAGCGGGAAAAAGTCAGCATGGGGTAAAGGCGGCAGCAGAGAAATAGCTCCACAAGATTGGCAGCTTGCGGCGCCTGCGGCCAGCCGGTTTCGGTTCCACTCCTGCGGAAGGGACTGGCCAGAAAACCCCATCGTTGTTCGGGAGGATATTGGGGCTCGAGGCTTCGGCCCGTTTGCCGACAGTGGCATGGAGATTGGCCAGCGATGGACGTCCTCTACTTATCTTTGCCAAAAATCCCCTCAGCGGATCACTTTCTCTCTCGAAAAATCGCCTGCCCCTTTCGTCGAACCAGATCGCTGCGCCAGCTTTGCAAGGTTATCATTGTAAAGAACCACCCAACGGGAGACCGACTTGCTGTCTTAAGTTAAGATGTCTCTCGAGGCACCTGCTTCGGGAAGATGTTCATCGGGCCTTGGGCGATCGCAGCAAAGAGGCAGGACCCCGATGGAACTTTTCTTCAGAGCTCCTTTTCGCGCGGAATTCCTCGGTCAGCCGATTTCGGCGAAGACCGCGCCACCAAGAAGGCGCGGTCCGTCGTAGAGCGCACAAATCTGCCCTGGCGCGAGGGCGCGTTGCGGTGAGGAAAAGATCATTTCGGCTGTGCCGTCGGCGCGGCGGGTGAAATTAATCGGCACCCGCGGAGCGCGGTAGCGCGGACGCGCTTCCATGGGCGCTTTGCCCGGCAGTTCGGGACCGGTGGTGCTCAAGTTGGTCAGGATGGCGCGGTTGGCATAGAGACCGTCGGTCTCCGGACGGTCATAGCCGATGACGAGTTCGTTGGTCGGCAGGCGTTTGTCCACCACCACGTAGGCCGTTTCCGGTTCGGCCGAGGCCACGCGGATGCCGCGGCGTTGTCCGAGGGTGTAATTATGCAAGCCTCGGTGCTCGCCGAGGACGCGTCCGGCCAGATCGACGATCGGACCGGGATTTTCCGGAAGGTATTCCTTCAAAAAATCCTGCATGCGCACTTTGCCGATGAAACAGATGCCTTGGCTGTCTTTTTTCTCCGCAGTGACCAGACCGGCCCTCGCGGCCTTGGCCCGCACTTCGCTTTTGTGCAGTTCGCCGACCGGAAACCACGCGCGCGCAATCTGCTCCGGACGCAGCATGGCGAGGAAGTAGGATTGGTCTTTGCCCGGATCGGCGCCCTCGAAAATACCGGGCTGGCCCGTTGGCCCCAAAGCGATGCGCGCGTAATGCCCCGTGCCAATACCGTCGAATCCTTCCCGCAAAGCAAGATCGAGGAAGACGCCGAACTTTATCTCACGGTTGCAATAGACATCCGGGTTCGGCGTGACGCCCTCGGCATAGCCCTTGAGCAAATAATCCACCACGCGCTCACGGTAATCCTCGATGAGGTTGACCACGCGGAACGGGATGCCGAGTTTTTCCGCCACGGCGCGTGCGTCGGCCACGTCCTGCTCCCACGGGCACTGGCCGATCGGATCCCACTCGGCCATCCAGTTCTTCATGTAGGCGCCCTCGATCTCGTGACCTTGCTCGCGAAGCAAAAGCGCGGCCACGGAGCTGTCCACCCCACCCGACATGGCGACGAGAATGCGGGCCATGAGGCAATCAGCGCGCGGCACGCACCGCGGCAGCGACCGCTTTGACGCGATCGAGGTCGACGGGTGCGGTCCAATGGCCGTCCTTCTTCAACGCGGATCCGACAATGACCGCATCGGCATGCTGCAACATGGCCGCGGCGTTTTCCGCGGTGACCCCGGAACCGACAATGACCGGCAACTTCGTCGCGCCGCGCGCGGACGAGAGATCGGCGGTCGAAGTTTCGCGTCCGGTCGCTTCGCCGGTGACGATGACCGCGTCCGCCCCGAAAAATTCCGCGGCCTTGACCGTTTCGGCGAGACTGACATCGGCCGTCACAGCGTGCGCCGCGTGTTTCTTTTTCAGATCGGCCCACACGGCGATGTGCTCCGCGCCGATTTGCTTGCGGTAGCGCAACAAAGGACCCGCGCAGGCATCCATCCATCCCTCGTCGGCGACGTGGCCGAAGACAAAGCCTTCGGTGCGGACGAAATCCATCCCCGCCGCCAAGGCGACGGCAAGCGCAGCCTCATTGGCGCCGGCCAACACCTGCACGCCGCAGGGCAGATTGGTCGCCTCATTGATCGCACGGCAAACCGCGGTCATGGACGCGACGACTTCGGGCCCGACCTCGCGTTTGAGGTAGGGAATGTCGTGCATGTTCTCCACAAGGATGGCATCGCACCCGCCCTCGGCCAGCGCCCACACTTCCTGCACGGCGGCGCGAACCAATTCGTCCACCGTTTGCGACGCGCGCGGTGTGCCGGGCAAGGCGCCGACATGGACCATGCCGATGAGGGCTTTGGGTGGAAGAGTTGGGCTATTCATGGGCATAGAGAGTTTGCGTCCATACAACCAAACGCGGGCCGGGGCGGCGACAAAAGATCAAGCGAGGGCCCCGGAAAAGGCGCAAACCTACGCAGCGGGGCCCCTGCAAGGACATGAGCATCAACTTTTTTTATAAACGATCAAACTGCACATATTCTTGCGTAAGTATATATCAAGCATATATTTATAAATTCAACAAATATTATTGTTTTTGTTGTTTTATGCAATTTCAGGGCTATGATGAATTTTTATGTTCCCCTCCCAACAAAGACCGTCCGCGGCCTTCACGGGCTTCACTCTCGTCGAGCTCATCGTGGTGATCGCCATCATCGCCGTCCTCGCCGCCCTCTCGATACCCTCGTACTCCGCCATCACGGATCGTATTACCATTTCCAAGGTCAAAAACACGCACATGCGGGGACTGACCGCGACGATGGCCCTTTACCGTGCGGACAACATGAACAGGTGGCCCGCCCTGAAGGCGACCAACGGGGAGTTCAATTCTTGGTATGGGCCGCCGACCAAACTGGCCCAAGGCAAGGAGGTCATGAAGGCGCTCCGACCCTACTACGGGGCCGGCGACATCAAAGAGGACGGCACTTTCAAAGACCCGTGGGGCAACCAATACGCCATGAAGTGGGACATCGACAACAGCGGGAAACTTGAGTACTATGACAAAGCTAACCGGGAAAACATTTCGAAAGATTTTATCGTTGTCAGCCTGGGCAAAAACCGAACGCAGGACAATCCGAGGCTCAAGACCTCGGACGACGTCTTCAGTTTTTGCGCTTACGGTGACACGAATTTCTTCAAGTAGTTCCGCCGCCCCTCGGCGGCAAACAACTCGCGCAGGAAATAAAGATCTCCCCGATCTCAAGGACGCATCGAACGGCTGTTGACACGCCAAAGCAGGTCGGGATTGGCAAAAGGGATTTTCACCCCGTCGAGTTAGCGCACGAGGACGTGATCCTTGGCTTCCCCATAGCTGATGCCGCTGGCTTTGGCCATGAGATCGACGAGAACCTCATCGGCAACACGAACCACTGTAAACTTCGCCACGTCTCCGGGGTCAAGCTCCCGGACCGCGCCATCGGGAAGAGTGGCCAGCGCCTCGAAAACTTTCACCTCGTTGTCAGCCGCAGGGTCGACGAGCAAATCAATGTCGCCGGTGGTACGGGGATAACCGGCCTCAATGACAGCAAAGCCGCCAACTACGACATATTTGGCACCCAAGCGGTTCAGTTCGCGGCAAAGGCTAACCACATCCTCTTGTTGCGGAGGCCGCGAGATCAGCTCCGGGGCCTCGTCATGTAGTGCATCATCCATGCATCGGCCTCCTCGAAAGAACGGAACTTGAAAACACCCTTGGGAAAACGCGGGAACCCAGCTTCTTCGCGGATCCGGGCCAGTGACTTCTGGAGACCGAGCCCGTAGACTAGAGAATCCTTGATCTTCCGCCGACCCACGGTCTTGCCGATTTTTTCGTCGATGTTGACCACCGGATGCATGGCATAAAGTTACGCGTAACCCATGGCAGTAGCAACCCCGCGACCGGCCGGCGGCAGAAACTTCGTTACCTTCTTTTCAAACGCGGGCTAAGCCGGCGCGACCAAATGCCGGGGGCGAAGAAGGATACGACCAGCGGTCTGGCTGACGACGAGATCAAGCAGGCGATGCCATAACAAGGAGGGTGTTTTCGTGGCCTCCGCCAAATCGGCGGCTTCCGCACGAGACATGAAGCGCAGCAGCACGGGGACCAGCTATTGGCTGGCCGCGGCTTACTTGGCGGGGAGGTCGAAGTTCGCCTGCGAAGTCATGAGCCAGCGCCCCCCTTGGCGGATGAAGGTTGCCAGATACGGTGCAGGGGTGCCCTTGTACCGGCTGCCCTTGATGGTGTATTCGGCCGTGGCCATGTAGCGGACAACGAGGGACGACCCGTGACGGGTGGTTTTCATCGGGCCGAATTTGAAAGCGTCGAGGTCGATCTTGCCATTGCCGACTTTGACCAAGAATTCCGATTTGTCCATGTAGCTCCCGTCGGCCCTCGCCACCTGCCAACTCGGATCCAGGCCGGCCTCCAGCCCCTTGGTATCGGCATCTTTGACTTGATTCCAAAAGGTCATGAGCAACTCCTTGGCCTGCGGGCCGGGTTTGTTGCCGGCCGCCGCGCCGTCGCTGGCCGGAGAGCTTACGCTGCCGGCGATCAGCGCGAAGAGCGTAGCGACGCAAAAAGTCCGTGGCATGCGGAGGCTGAAGGTGAGTGATCTCCGCTTGCGGGGTGCGGTTGCCTCGCGTTGGCACATGGGCGTTGTTTGCATTGCTGGTCAAATTGGCAGCCCGGTCTTCGAAAGGCAAGCACCCGGAATTCTGGGCTGGGGACCGGAACGGCGAATCTCTGAAGTGCGGCCGAGGGAGGAAGTTTACCCGGAGGCGGCCTCGCCCACCCTCGGCTCCGGCCGCCCCACCTTTTCACTCAGCCTTCTAGTTTCCGCTTGCCGCCCTCTCTTCCCAAACTTCCCCCTTGCTCCGGCCAAGTTTCCCGATAATATCACGAATTCGCATTTATGACCAAGACCGCCGTAACCAGCGCAGCGCTGCACGAGAAAGACACCGGAAGCGCGGACGTACAAGTCGCACGCCTGACCGAGCGCATCAACCATTTGACCGGACACCTGAAGGAGAATGCCAAAGACCACTCGTCCCGCCGCGGCCTCCTCAAAATGGTAGCCCGCCGCCGCAGTCTGCTCGACTACCTCAAAGACACGGCAGTGGAGCGCTACACCAAGCTCCTCGAGAGCCTCAATCTTCGCAAATAAACCAGGCCGCCGCGCTCGCGGCGGTTCTTTTGCCAGCCATCAGAACGCACGTCCCCGTCATTCATACCCCAGCCTGGGCTTCAGGTCTCCCGTGCGGAGCCTTGCATCCTGTGCTTTGGGATGAAACGGGGCCGGTGTTCACCAACCAAAAACCGTAAATACAACCTATGTCACACACCATCATCTCGGGCCCTGTCGGCCAGAACGAGATCACCTTCGAAACCGGCAAAATCGCCAAACTCGCCGACGGCGCCGTCACGGTCCGCTCCGGCGACACCATCATCCTCGTCACTGCCGTCTCCGCAACCAAACTGCGCGAAGGCCAGGACTTCTTCCCGCTGACCGTCGACTACAAGGAAAAGGCGGCCGCGGCCGGCCAATTCCCCGGCGGCTACTTCAAGCGCGAAGGTCGCCCGTCCGAAAAGGAAATCCTCACCGCGCGGATGACCGACCGTCCGCTCCGCCCGCTCTTCCCGAAGGACTACTTCTTCGAGACGCAGATCATCACCATCATGCTCAGCGCCGACGGCGAGAACGACCCCGACATGCTCAGCATCAACGGCGCCTCCGCCGCCCTGACCGTCTCGGACATTCCGTTTGACGGCCCCATCGGCGCCGTCCGCATCGGCCGGGTCAACGGCGAATTCGTGATCAACCCGACCCACGCCCAGCGCGAACAGAGCGACCTCGACCTCGTTTACGTCGGCAAAGAAAACGAAGTCATCATGATCGAAGGCGCTTGCGACGAACTGCCCGAGGTCGACTTCAAAGCCGCCCTCGATTTCGCCCAGGAACCGGTGCGCAAGCTCATCGCGATGCAACGTGAGTTGGCTGCCAAATCGGCCAAGCCCAAGCGCGAATACCCGCCGCTCGCGGTGGACAACGGCATGCTCGAGATCGCCTACGCCGTGGCTGGTGACCGCATCGAAGCCGCTCTCTACACGTCGGGCAAAGTCGCCCGGTCGAAAGCCGTCGGTGCCCTGCGTGGCGAAGTCGAAGCCGCCATCAAGGCGAAATTCCCCGAGGCAACCCCGTTCGCCATCGGTCAAGCCTTCGACTACCTGCAGAAAAAAGCCTTCCGCATCAGCATCCTCGATCGCAAAGAACGCTGCGACGGGCGCGGTCTGCACGACCTGCGCAAACTCGAAGCCGAAGTCGGCATGCTGCCCCGTGCCCACGGGTCTGCCCTCTTCCAGCGCGGTGAGACGCAGGCCATGGCCCTGGCGACCCTCGCGCCGGCTGACGAGGCGCAAAACCTCGACACCTACGCCGGCGGCGAAGCGACCAAACGCTTTATTCTGCACTACAACTTCCCGCCCTTCAGCGTCGGTGAAGCCGGCCGCTTCGGCGGCATGAACCGCCGCGAAATCGGCCACGGGGCCCTTGCCGAGCGTTCTGTGCGTCCGGTCATCCCGCCGGAAAACGAATTCCCCTATGCCATCCGCGTGACCAGCGAAGTGATGGAGTCCAACGGCTCCACCTCCATGGCCAGCGTCTGCTCCGGGGTGCTCGCCCTCATGGACGCAGGTGTGCCGATCAAGCGCCCGGTGGCCGGCATCTCCGTCGGCCTGGTCAGCGAACACGACGAAAGCGGCGCGATGAAGCGCTACACCACGCTGACCGACATCCTCGGCTCCGAAGACCACTTCGGCGACATGGACTTCAAACTCTGCGGCACGGAAAAAGGCGTCACCGGCTTCCAGCTCGACCTCAAGTTGCCCGGTCTGCCCCTCGACATCCTCAAGCAGGCCATCGACGAAGCAACCGAAGCCCGCGGCAAAATCCTCCAAGTCATGAACGCCGCCCTCGCCTCGCACCGCACGGAAATGAGCCCCTATGCCCCGCGCATCGAAACGGTGAAGATCCCGGCCGACAAGATCGGCCTCCTCATCGGCCCCGGCGGCAAAACGATCAAGGGAATCGTCGCGGAGACCGGCGCCGAGATCAACATCGAGGACGACGGTTCGGTCCACATCTACTCGAGCAGTGGCGACAGCCTGCGCCGGGCCAAGGAGATCATCTCCGGCATGACCAAGGACATCGAAGTCGGCGAGATGTACCAGGGCACCGTGGTCACAATCAAAGAATTCGGCTGCTTCGTTGAAGTCATGCCCGGCAAGGACGGCCTCGTTCACATCTCCGAACTGGCCGACTTCCGGGTCAACAAAGTGGAAGACGTGGTCAAAGTCGGGGACTCGATCTGGGTCAAATGCATCGGGGTCGACGACCGCGGCAAAGTCAAACTCAGCCGCCGGGCCGCGATGAAAGATCGCGACCAAGGCGCGGTTCCGGCCGACGCCTGAGCGATCCGCCAGCAAATCACACGAAGGGCGTCCCGCAGGGGACGCCCTTTTTGCTTTCTTCCATGCGGAGCTTCGGGCAAAGGTGCAGGGTCTCTCCCCGGACGCCCTCGCCATGCCCGACCAGAAGAAAGCGCCGGCCAAGCCGAAACACGCCCTCGAAACCGAAGTCATCTGGGCGGTGATCGGGCTCTACCTTTTCATCGCCGGGGTTCTCCTTCTCATCCACCATCTGCAGCCCGAGGATCGGGAAACAAGGTCCTCATCCCCTTCGCCCAGCCACGCGGCGCAGTACGGCGTCCCGGGCGGCGCACCGCACACCACCCGGCCATGATTACCGCGTTTTTCAAGGACAACGGCACCTTCCGCTTCACCCGCGAAGTGCAGTCCGCGGAAGAAATGAAGGGTGCGCTCTGGGTCGATGTCCTCCGCCCCACGCCGGAGGAAAAAGACATCCTGCGCTCCGCGCTCGGCATCGAACTCACCCTCCAGCACCCGACCATTTACCATGAGGACGACACGCTCTTCATGACCATGGGCCTGGTGAGCAAAGACGAGGAAAACGCCACCCGGGTCAACAAGCTGACCTTCATCCTCCACGAGGACTGCGTGGTCACCCTGCACGAGATCGAGCTCATGCCCGTGGCCATCTTTGCCCAGCGCATCCGCCGCCGGGCCCACCTCTACGACAATCCGCAGAAAATCCTCTGGGGCCTGCTCTTCGCCCTGAGTGAAACGGTGGCCGACCGGGTCGAGGCCGTCGGCACCGACCTCGAACAGCTCTCGAAAAATATTGCCGAAATGCCGACCGAATTGGGCACCGGCAAGACCGGCACCATGACCGAGATCAGCGAACTCCTGGCCGAACTCTCGCGCTACGAAGACTTCATCTCGCAGAGCGGCGAGAGCGTGCTGCAACTCGCGCGCGTTGTCCGCTACTTCAACGCCGAGGTCGACGGCTTCGCCGAGGCCGAACTGCAGGCCCGGGTCAACGAATTGGCCGCGGACGTTGCCGGGATCAAAGACCACCTTGCCTTCGAACATGACAAAGTGCGCTACCTGCAGCAGGCCTCCATGGGCATCCTGAACATGCAGCAGAACCAGATCGTCAAGGTCTTCACCATCCTCACCGCCGTCTTCCTCCCACCCACCCTTGTCGGCACCATGTACGGCATGAACTTCGCCCACATGCCTGAACTGTCGTGGAAGTGGGGCTTCCCCGTGACCATCTTCCTCACCTTCCTCTCCGCCATCCTTCCCCTCGTCTACATCAAAAAGAAGCGCTGGCTTCGCTGATCCGTCGTGGCGCGGGAAAAAAAACAGCGCATCGCCACCGAAGCGGCACCCGCCGCGTTCACCCATCCTTTCGCTTCGCTTGATCTCGGACCGCTGCGCAACGCCCCACCCGCCCCGCCTCCTAAGGCCTCCCCGCCGGCCAAAGAATCAAAAGAACGCCTCCTCCTCCGCCGCTCCACCGCCCGCCGTGGCGGCAAAACCGTCCTTGTCCTCGAAGGGTTCTCTCCCGCCTGGAACGCGGCCAAACTCGAATCACTGCTCCACAATCTGAAGATCTCCCTCGGCTGCGGCGGCCAAGTCGAAAGCCGCACTCTCGAACTCCAAGGCGAACTCACCGAACGCCTCGTCCCCCTCCTCGAATCCCGCGGCTTCGCCGTGAAACGAGGTTGGTAAGGGTGCATCACGATTAACCCGCAGGCCAAATCGCGCCGGGACGGCGCGATCCACCTTCCCATCCCTCAGCGTTCTCCGCGCCGTCTGCGGTTTCAATGACCCCGCCGCCCGTCGCTACGACTTCGCAAAGCACTTCGTCCCCCACCCGCACGGACCGTAGCAATCCGGCTTGGAGAAGCTGTGCATCTTCGGGGCCGGCGGGACATCACCCGGCTCGAGCTTCACGCTCTTCAGTGTGTCTTCGAGGCGGTTGAGCGTCTCGTCGAGCAGTTCCTGCGGCACGTTGAGCGCCGGCTCGATGCGGATGCTTTCCGCGCTGATCAAGGTCCCCGCGGTCAACACGCGGCGATGGAACATACCCTGCGCGACCTTGTAACCAACGGTCGATGAAGGGAACTTCATGCCGATGAGCAGGCCCTGACCCGTCACCTCTTTCAAAATGTCCGGATAGCGTGCCTTCAGTTCGTTGAGCTTGGCCATCATGTAGTGGCCCTTGCGCGCGGCCTGGCCCGGAGTGTCTTCCTCGAACATAACCTCGATGGCGGCCAAGGCGGCCGCACAGGCGATCGGGTTGCCACCCGTTGTCGTGGTGTGCATGAAGGGATTCGGTTCCATCACGCTCCAAATTTTCGCGGTGGAGAAAAAGCCACTGCAGGCCACCACGCCGCCGCCGAGCGCTTTGCCGAAGCACATGATGTCCGGCGTCACTCCCGAATGGTCGACGCCGAAAAGTTTGCCCGTGCGACCGAAGCCGGTCTGCACCTCGTCGGCGATGAGCAGGACATTGTAGTAGTCGCAAATCGCGCGGAGGCGCGGCAGGAAGTCCGGCGGTGGCACAATGGCCCCCGCCTCGCCCTGCACCGGTTCAATGATGACCGCGGCCATGCTGTCACCCACCATATGGGCTGCTTCGAGTTCCTTCTCCACCGCACAAGCGCAGCCATAGGGCACAAAGCGCACGCCTTCGAGCAGAGGCAGGAGGGGTTGGCGGAAGACCGCTTTGCCGGTCACGGACAGCGACCCGAGTGTCTTCCCGTGGAACCCTTTCTGCATCGAAATGATGCCCTTCTTCCCGGTGTAGAGCTTGGCCAATTTCAGCGCGCCTTCGATCGCTTCGGTCCCGCTGTTGGCAAAGAAGCCTTTTTGGATGTCCCCGGGGGTGATGTGCGCAATGACGCGGCCGAGTTGCGCGCGGAGGGGATCGAGCATTTCTTGGGAGTATTGCGGCGAGCGGTCGAGTTGCGCTTTGACCGCTTCGATGATTTTCGGATGACGCAGTCCGTAGCTGTAGAGCCCGAAGCCGCCGAGCATGTCGATGAACTCGCGCCCAAGGGCATCACGGATCAGCGAGCCCTGGCCCTCCCACTCGGTGAAGGCGAATTCACCGCCGAGGGTGGCCGACTTGCGGTGTTCGAGAAACCCCGCATTGATGTGCTGGGCGAAATTTTCCACCGTCTGCTCGGCAATCCGCTGCCGCGCCTCAAGCGAGATGTCCTTGGCCGGCTTCTTGACCAGATCGAGCATCCACCGCGCTTCCTCCAAGGCGTATTCGTGATCGCGCAGATGCGGGGATTCCAAATGCTTGGATGAGACATCAGCCGCACTCGTCGCGCGGGAAGGAGGTGTTTCCGACAAAGCCATGATGTTTTTAATAAACAACGGCCCACGCGGTCCCGCAAGGGGATTCGGGCCCGGTCACAGGGTGAATTCCCCCGCCTCAACAGGTTCGGCGCAACGTTTAGCGTGCACGCTAACCACCCGGCGCCCGTCGGTCTGGCTCACCGTGAACTCGTAACCGTCGATACGCACCGTCTCGCCCTTCTTGGGCAAATGGCCGAGTTCGTGGGTCAAATACCCGCCGATCGTGCTCACCTCGGTGCTTTCGACTTTCACCCCGATCAAATCCTCGAGATCGTGCAGCGCCACGCCGCCCTCGAGCTCGAATTCGTCTTCGCCGACCTTGCGGTACTCCTCTTCGTCGGTGTCGAACTCGTCTTGGATTTCGCCGACCAATTCGGCCAGCACATTGTCGAGGGTGACCACCCCGACGGCACCGCCGTATTCGTCGACCACCACCGCCAAGTGCGCGCCTTTGCCGAGAAAAAGTTTGAGCAAGCGCTCGAGCGGCATCAGCTCCGGCACATGCAGAAGATCGCGCTTGATCGAGGCAAGGTCCGTCCTGTCCGCCTGGACCAGGGCGAGCAAGTCTTTGATATGGACCAGACCGATACTGTCGTCAAAGCGACCGCGGCAGAGCGGAAACCGCGTATGGCGCGATTCGAGGGCGGTGCCGATGTTGTCGTCGAAACTTTCCTCCAGATCGAGGAATACCACCTCGCCGCGCGGTGTCATAATGTCGCGCACCACGCGTTTGCGCAGATCGAGCGCGTTGATCAGGATCTCCCGGCCCAATGTGCTGACCGTTCCGCCATCGCCATCCGACGTGTTGCGCAGAAGGGTGCGCAACTCGTCCTCCGTATCCTCCCCCCCCAAACGCGGGTCAGGCGGGGTTCGCAGCACGGTGCGCAAGATCCAACCGGAGGCAAAATCGACCACCCGAACCAGCGGCCGCAGCGTGAAATGGAACAGCCGCATCGGCCCCGCCGTCCAAAGCATGATCTTCCGCGCACGGCGGATGGCGAGCAACTTCGGCACCTGTTCGCCGACCACCACATGAAGGAAAGCGAGCAGGGCAAAGACCGCCACGAAAGCGATGGCCGACCCCACCGCCTCGCTGCCGATCCCGGCCCAATACAACCACGGCTCAAGCAGTCGGGCCACAAAGGGCGCGCCGACCCAGCCCAGTCCGAGACTGGTTAAAGTGATGCCGAGTTGCGCCGCCGAGAGGTAGGGCTGCGTGTTCTGCAGCATTTTGCGCACGCGGGCCCCGTTGCGGCGTCCACCGAAATCATCCTCCTCGTCCCAGCCGCCGGCGCGAAGCTTCACCATGGCAAACTCGGCCGCAACAAAGAATGCGTTGAGCAACAGGAGCGCCGCCACAGCCAGCAGGCGCAGGCTGGCACCATCGGCCACCTCCGGCAAGGCGGAGGCCATGGGTTGGTAATGCGGGAAATTCATTATCGGATCGATCACGCTGATCAAAGGATGGTCAGAGCATCGGCTCCGGCGCGCGATCGACAACATCGGCGGCACCGGGCGGTGCCGCACGGGACACCAGCTACCAGCTTGCTTTGGTCACACCCGGGATCAAACCCGCACAGGCCAGCTCGCGGAAAGTGAGGCGCGACATTTGAAATTCACGGATGAAAGCACGTTTGCGGCCCGAGACGCGACAACGGTTCGACAAGCGTACCGGGCTGGCATCGCGGGGCAACTGGGCCAGAGCAAGAAAATCACCCTTCTTTTTGAGCTCCGCGCGTAACGCGGCGTGTTTAGCCACCGTTTTGCGTTTGCGCTTTTCGCGCTCTATCCATGCTGTCTTCGCCATATGATTAAGAAATAGTCGGATACCATGCATCGGACGGGACTCCGGCGCAAGATCTAAATCGGCGGAAAGACAAAAAACCTCCGGTCTGGAGCGAAATAATTGACACCCTCCAGATGACGGTTAATTCTGGACGACTTGGTCGACGAAAGCCTCGTGCTTCGTCGTCGCCCCGAGAAAAATCCCGCCATGAACGAGCCCAAAAAAGAAACTGTCCGCATCGTCCTCCCGCCCCGCCTCGACGGAAAACCGGGCGCAGCCAACCCCCGGGAGGCCGCGATGGTCAACCTTCCGCCAAAACCCCTGCCAACCGCGACCGGCGCACCGCCGACCATGCCCTCGCCTCCGAAAGCCGACACGCCGGCCACCCCGGGCGGTATCATGCCACCGGCACCACCCAAACCGTTTGCCATGCCGTCCATGCCCAAGCCCGGGATGACCGCCACTCCTCCGGCCCCGGCCATGCCAAAGCCACCCGGTGCACTTGCCGCCCCCACCGCCGCGCCCCTGCCTCCCAAGCCGTTGGGAACCGGACCTGCTGCCGTGCCCAAGCCACCGGCACCGGCCGCGCCGAGACCCCCGGCTCCGGGGGTCCCATCCGCTCTGGCCGCGCCCAAGCCCCCTTCAACTCCCCTCCCGTCCGTCGCCTCGGCTTCCGGCGCAGCCATGCCTCCCAAGCCGGTATCCGCGGCGCCCAGGCTTGCGGTTGCGGCTCCTGCCGCACTCAAACCTGCTTCCTCGATCGAGGCGAAAAAAAGCACTTCCAAGGTTGATATCGCCCCCCCGTCCCGCCCCGCCCCGCAGGCCACCGTGAAAATTGCCCCGGCCAGCGCCGCCGCAAGTCCTGCCCCGGCAATCAAGACCGCCGCGTCGGCTGAAGTTTCCTCCGGCGACGCCGCCCCCGACTCACTCACCGGCATCCTCGCTATCGCCGCGACTGTTGCCGCCCTCGCCGCTGTCGGTATCCAAGTGTGGATGTTCCTCTAAAAAAACAACCCAACCCACAACCCAAAACATGGCCAGCACCAACGTTCTGCAACTCAACGACGGCAATTTCGACAGCGAAATCAACAAAGGCACTATCCCCGTCCTGGTCGATTTTTGGGCCCCTTGGTGCGGTCCTTGCCGCATGATCGCCCCGGTTCTCGACAAAATCGCCGATGCCATGGTCGGCAAAGCCGTGGTGGCCAAAGTCAATGTCGACGAAGCCCCCGGGGTAGCCAGTCGCTTCCGGGTTTCCTCCATCCCGACTTTGCTTTTCTTCAAAAACGGCGAGGTGAACGGCCAAATTGTCGGCCTGCAAAGTGAAGCCGATCTGACCGCAAAGCTCACCGCTTTGATGTAGTTAGGATTTGAGCGATGAGAGTCGAGGGAAAAGAAGAACCCTCCTCCTCGAATCTCTCAACCCTCAACCTTCAACCCCCGGCTTCCCTCGCGCTCACCGCGCCTCTCGCCCGCGAGACATCGCGCCTCGCGCGGGAAAACAACCTGTACCTCGGCACCTCGTCGTGGAAATACGAGGGCTGGCTCGGGCAAATCTACGACGCGCAGCGCTACCTCACGCGCGGCAAAATTTCCACCCGCCGCTTCGAGACCGAGTGCCTCGAGGAATACGCCGACACCTTTCCAACCGTCTGCGTCGATGCCGGCTACTACCGCTTTCCCTCGGATAAATTCCTCGCGGGCCTTTGCTCGCAGGTTCCCGACCACTTCCGGTTGAGCTACAAAGTGACCGACGAAATCACGGTGAAAAAATTTCCCCAGCTCGACCGCTTCGGCCACCGCGCCGGGTCGGAGAACGAAAACTTCCTCCAGGCCAAACTTTTCATCGACGCCTTCCTCGGCCCGCTCTCGCCGCATCGCGGGAAAACCGGCGTGCTCATCTTCGAATTCTCAGCTTTTTATCCGACACACTTCGAGCGCCTGCGCGACTTCATTGCCGCGCTCGATGCCTTCCTCGGGCAACTCCCGACCAATTGGCAATACGGCGTTGAGGTGCGCAACGCCAAGTTGCTCCGTCCGGAATATTTCGACGTCCTCCATGCCCACAACGTGGCTCACGTCTTCAACAGCTGGACCAAAATGCCGCCGGTCGAAGAGCAAATGGCCATGCCGGGCTCTTTCACCGCCGACTTCTTCGCCGCCCGCTTCCTCCTCCGCCCCGGCCGCGCCTACCAACAAGCGGTCGACCGCTTCCAACCCTACACCGAGACCAAAGAAATAAACGAAGAAGCCCGCGCCGCAATCAAAGCCCTGATCAAACGCGGAACCGCTGCACCCACCCCGTATCCCAGCTATGTCTTCGTCAACAACCGCCTCGAGGGAAATTCCCCCAACACCATCGCCGCAGCTCTGGCCTTGGGGAGCTGAGTTTTCGCCGGTGTCAGCCGGCGAAAACTATCCTCTTCAATCTTCTTTAATCCGTGGCCTGTCTTTCTCCGGGAGCAAAAACCGCAACGCCACCGGTAACCGCTTCGCCCAAGCCTTTTCGTTGTGCTCGTCACCCTCGCCCGGATTCCAAAGAAAATTTTCTCCCTCAATGTAGCCCTGCGCAAGCAAGGCATCGCGCACCGCCAGCGCATCCTCCCAATAATCCCCCGAGAGATTCCCTTGCTCCTTCGTCCCCATATCCAGGTAAATGCGCAGACCGTCCTTCTTTGAACCGCCCATCATCGACTGCGTGAAATTCGGACTCGTCCAAAAAGCCGACGAAAAAACTCCCACCGCCCCGAACGCCTCCGTATTCAGTCCGAGCCAAAGCGAAACCAATCCGCCCATCGACGCGCCCGCCACGGCAGTGTTTTCGCGGTCCGTCAAGGTCCGGTATTTCACATCGATGCCCGACTTCACTTTCCCGACCAAGAAATTCGCATAGCGATCGCAAATGCCGTTCCCCCGCGGCGGATCACGCGGGTTCAGATCGGACGGTGGTTGGTATTCACTCATCCGGGCCTGGCCCATGTCCGCTTCGTTGTTCGGAATGGCCACCAAGATCGCCTCGCGCATCCGCCCCGCCTTGATTTCCTCCAGCGCCGCATCCTCCGCGAACCAGCACCCAAACGATCCGCCCGGACGGAACACATTCTGCCCGTCATGGAAATAGAGCACGGGATACCTTTCGCTCCCCGTGTCATAGCCCGGCGGGAGCCACACCCGCACCTCCCGCGAGGGAATCAAGGCGTCGTCCGACTCGAAAAATACCGTGTCCATCCGCCCACCAGCCCAAGCATTCACGACCAATAAAAACAACATCTGGAGCACCACCATCGCCGGCGAGAGCCGTTTCCGTGGACCCACCCAAAGCTTCCCCACCGTAGGGCCCGCTGGCCTCTCCGAGTCGTATGGCTCCACGAGCAAGAGGCCAGCGGGCCGCGGCAAAAGTCTGACTTGAAATCTCATTTCCTCTCTCTGCCCTCCCCATCACTTCCGGTCAATCCGGAACGCACGCCAAAGCAGAAGGTCTGCCGCGGCTCACCGCGCCTCACGACACGCCTCAATGCGGGCCGAGGTTTTCCACCATCCAACGCAAGCCGCCGAGTCCCGGCAGGAAAAGGTGCTCCCCTCCGCGGGTCTGCGAGAAAGCGGCCAGCCCCTTGTAACGGTGCCGCGGACGCGGGACCGCGAATTCGTCAGAGCGGTCACGGCGCCCGGCAATCGGGTCGGATCGCTCACCTTGGGAAATGAAGTCCCCATCGTTGATCCATTGCGACTGCACAAACTCAAACTGACGACCTGGGTTGGCGTTGATGATGGCGAGGACAAGCCCCCGATCGACGCCATCGTCCTCAGTCACGCCCTCGGGGAGCACAGGACCATAGGCCGAGCCACGGCGGAGAAGCCGGTGCAGACGCATGTCGACAACGGTCCCATCAAGTGCATCGCGCGGGTTGACGCGGCGGATATGGCAACCGGGCGCCGTACGGTCGCCATCCGGGTCCTCAGCACGGAAAGTAAAGTCGTTGTTTCTCATCGGATCCTTGGCAATTTCCGGGTCATCTTTTTCCGGCGAGAGCGCCATGGGACATCCGCTCCGCCACCGCCCCATCATTTGCGCCGCAACCAATTCCCGACCGTCGGGGGTCTCCGCATTGTCGCGGAGAAAGCGGCGGAAAGCCGCGACGTCCTGATGGATCTTGCGCAAGGAAATGTAGGTGCTGTTCCGCCAAAACTCTTCCGGTCCGGGCCCCGAGGCAATCACTCCGAGTTCGTTTTCATAGCCGAGCACGAACTCTCCGGCTTTGGCCACCGGTTGCCCCGGCAACGGGTTGCCTCCCTGACCCTCGATGTAAGGACGGGAAATGCCGTCGACAAAACCAAAGTGTTCGCGGCCGGTCGGCGGCAAACCGACATCAAGCCGGTTGATCGTGCGCAGGCCCCCCAGGCCGGCCACCGCCTCGCGGCCGATGGCGGCCTTCACGTCGCGCAATTCCGGCGAGCCCGCCATGATGAGCAGGCCGATGTCCAGTCCGTTGCCTCCATGCGGCATGTCCCAGTGCGACGGGTCATTGACTCCGACATCACCGAGGAATTCCTTGCGGGCCGCCATACCTTGGATGAATTCGCGCGGAAAACCGTTCAGGATTTCGCGAGGCAGGCCGAGCTTGCGGAGGCCCTCCCAGGAAAAAGTCGCGTTGATCCACGCATTCTCGGGCGGCGCATCCCAGTGCGCCGCGGGAGTTATGTGCGGAAGCAGGCGCTTGATCAGGGTGATGGCGCTTCCCGCATCGTCGATCGTGAAGACATAGTACGTGCCGAAATACGGCATCGGCCTCGAACGGAGGACGGTGCCCTGGATGTCTTCCAGTTCAAGTTCAACCGCCATGGCACTGCTCCGGCGTCAGTTGGCCGCGTCGAGCATCTCGTTGACCGCCTCGGAGAGGCGCCGCATCTTGGCGATGTCCTTGATCGTCAGGTCAGGGTTCGCCGCGTAGAAGGCATCCGCCGTGTAAGCCTGCTGCTCGATGAGTTTGGCCGTCGCCGGGTCTGCCGCGCAGGTAAATCCCTCCCAAACCCCGGGCATGAGCAGATCAAACCACGGGCCGGCCTGGGTCACGACGTCTTGCAGATAGGGTACAAAATCCCCGTCGTAGACGGCAGAAACAAGAATGCGCGTGTCGTTGTCGAAGAGGATGACGCGGAAGTCATGGACCGTGCCGATGCGCTTCTCCCAGTAGCCGGCTTCGGCTTGGAAACGGGCGATGCGGTCGCGGAAAAGTTTGCCGCCTCCCGGCACCACGTTGCCGATCACATGGATCTCGCCGCGCTTGCCGATCCGCTTGCCCGGACCGTCGGGCTGGTTGGAGGAGGGCTGGGTTAGCGCTGCTTTTTCCGGGGAGATCTCGAGGTTGCTCATAAGTTGTGGTTGTGGTGGTTGAGTTTTTCGGCTTCAGGCCGAAGGAAATGGCTTCGTGGCGATAAACTCGCGCTGCTCGCAGATGCGGCCATCGCGCCAGGTGCAAACCACACCGAGTAGCGCGCTGAGCTTCTCGCCGGCGAGCGATATTCCAGTGGTCAGCGCGACCGAACAGGTGCGCGTTTCCGCGGCATCGCAAAAAAGCTGCAGGTAGGGATCGATATGGATGAGGTTGTCCGGATACTCGAGGCAAAATGCCTGCCCCCGCCGGAGGTGCTCCTCAAGATCGTGTGGTGCAGTATCCGCATCCATCCACCCGCGGAAGTCGGGCGCAAAATGCGCCCGGTAGTCATCCCAACGGCGCTCGTTCCAAGCTACGTCCACCGCGCGCATTTTGTCGGACAGGCTCATTGGCCGGCGCCGGCCATGGCGGCAAAAGGACAAGATTTCCATCCGCCCGTTCTTTGCGCGGCGGAGACTTCGTAAATGCCCCGCCGGATCTGCAGGATCGGATCGTCAGTGGCTTCGATGCCGTCGGTCAGGACGGTCGGATCGTGGTTCATCACAAGATCGCCGATTTCCGCTTCGGTGGTCGGCGCCACCACGCGCAGGCGGCCAACCGTCTCCCGCCGACGGCCTTCGGGCCACAAGGCGGTTGCGTCGTTGATCGGGTCTCCCGGTTCGGCAAACTCGAGGACGAGGTCCCACTCGACCGGACCTTGCGCCACCTGGGCTTCAAGATCATTGAAGAGGACCTCAGCGTCTTCGGCCGACAGTTCTTTGACCTCCCGGAAACGGACGCCGGCCACCGGTTCCCAGTGGCAGCGCACCACGGTCTCCGTCCCGTCCTCGGCAATCCACCGGAAGGCATGCACGGCGTGGAAGGCGCACCAAGGAAAGCCCGCGGGCGCGGGGGTCTGGGAGCGCATCTGCAAGACGGCCGCCGTGTTCGGGTTCCGGGCAACAAAGGCCATCAACCCTTCCTTGTTCATCGGCCCGCCAGGCGCGAGGGGCAACGCGGCTTCGAGGATGCCATGCAATTGCTCCAGGGAATTCACCACGAAAAGCAATTGGCTGAGCATGACCAGATTCGTGACCCGGCCATTGGGAAGGTAAAAGCGGACCGCCATGCCGACCGTGTTGCCGAAATGCGCAAAAGGGTCGCCGCCGCCCTTGGAGACACGCACGGTGACGGGAACCTCGTCGCCCTGCAGATGGACAGCGCGGGTATATTTTCGGGCGTTCTCGTTGGCCCGGAAGAAACCGCGGAACATCCGTCCGTCGGCATGAAGGGCGCGGTAACCTTGGAAGTTACCCAGAACAGCGCGGATTTTTTGGACCAACTCCTCTGCGTCATCGTATTGGCTGGCGTGCATAATGATCAATGACCGAGCCAGTATCCTACCGGCCGCTCTCGCACGAGCAATAGGACAAACGTCCCATGCCACCCTCCATGTCCTCTTGGCAAAACCCTACCCCGGTTGCTATCTTGACCGTTGTGCCTTCGAATTTGCTGTCGCTTTTGTCCGACGCCTCCGAAGCTGATTCAGTTGATGAGTTTGCCGAGGCCCTCCTGCGCGCATGGGCCTGCGTGGTGCGGGCGGATTACCATTCGCTTATCCGTTTCTCACAGCCCAGCGAAACCGTGACCTACTGGCACCCGGGCGAGGGTCGACTGGGACCGGACCACTGGCTGCCGCGGCTCTTTGCCGGACTTTTGGCTGCGGAGAAACCGTTGGAAACCCACCCGAGTACAGAAGCATTTCTCAAGCACGGGCCCGGGGCCTACCTGAGGAGTGCCATCGAGAAGGACAAAGTTTGGCGGCGTCGGCGCCACTACCGGTTGGTCGATAGCAAGCACGGCATCGAGGACACCCTCACGCTCTTTCTTTCGCCGGCGCACGGAGCACTCGTCACATTGCATGCCGGTTCCAAGGGATCCCACTTCGAGTCCACGGTGTCGGCCCCGGCCCAAGAGTTTGGTTCCATCGCCGATGCGCTGGTCGCGGCGCGCGGCGGATTCAACGATCGAACCCCAGCGCCAAAACCCCGACTGACCAAGCGTGAAGCGGAAATCCTCCGCTGGGTGGCCGAAGGCAAACGCAATGCCGAGATCGCGATCATCCTTGCTTTGAGTGCCCACACGGTCCGCAACCATCTCGAGAACATTTTCGCCAAACTCCAAGTGGACACACGGACCGCGGCGGCCGCGGCGCTGCATGCGATGGCAATACCGCGACAGGCGACGACAACAGACAACCCCGCGGCGACCGGGCGGAAACTCCCGTCCGGTGGCAAAAACAGCCGTCGTTACCCGCGCACCGGAGCAGCCAGAGCAATCTCCGTTGCCACGAAGGACTTGAAGTCGGCCTCGTAAAGTGTGTCGGAAGCAATCCGCTCCCAGGCCTGGCGGAACGCCGGTTTGGCCAGCGCATCATGCATTCCGAGACGCCACAGATTCCACATGCCCTCGTCGAAATAGCCGCGGCGGTGCAGATACCACTCCTCGAAACACATGCCGAAATACGTCCGCATCACACGCATGATCGCGCCCGCATCGTCGCGTCCTTCCAGGCAAAAGGCCGGATCGTGGACCTCTTCCGGCAACCGCTCCATTACCTCGAGGAAGCGACGCGAATGGTCCCCAAAATGCTCGACCGCCAACTGCACGCGCAACACCCCCAACTGCCTCCACAGCGCGTAGCCTGCGACAAGAACGCTGAGGATCGTGGCCAGACTTCCGCCCACGCCCAGCCAATCGGTGACAGTCATAAGTTGGAGAATAGAGACAAACTCACGTCTCATGCCTACGCGAGAAAGGGCCATCTTCCAAGCCTCGCGGTCGGGACGAGTCAGCCCTCAGGTCCGGACTCTCAGACGAGGGACGGCTGCAACGCAAAAGATTGACCTCTTCAGTCTCTCCGCGTGCCATCAACGTCAATGAGCCCATGGATCCTCGCCGCCCGACCGCGCACCTTGGGTGCCGCGCTTATCCCCGTGATCGCCGGATGCGCTTTGGCCATTTCGGTCAGCGCCTTTGATCCGTTGGGTTCCGCTCTCATCCTCGCCTGCGCCGTCCTCATCCAAATCGCGACCAACTTTTTCAACGACGCCCTCGACCACGCCAAAGGCGCCGACACCGCCGGGCGACTCGGCCCGACCCGCGTCACCTCGGCCGGACTCCTCCCCGCGCGCCGGGTGATGACCGGCGCCTTTCTCACCCTCACGCTGGCCGCCCTCCTCGCACTCCCTCTTGTTCTCCGCGGCGGCGGGATCATTCTGCTCATCGGCCTCCTCTCCCTGCTCTTCGCCTATGCCTACACCGGCGGCCCTTTTCCCTTGGCCTACCTCGGACTCGGGGAAATTTTCGTCACCCTCTTTTTCGGTCTCATCGCCGTGGGCGGCACCTTTTATCTCAACACCCTCACCTTCTCCGCCGCCGCGATTCTGGCCGGACTGCAAATCGGCCTGCACTCCAGCGTGCTGCTCGCGGTCAATAATCTCCGTGACCTCGAAACCGATCGTGCGGCGAACAAGAGAACGCTGGCCGCCCGGTTCGGGCTCACCTTTGCCCGCCGCGAAAACGCCGCACTCGTCATCGCCCCCTTCATCCTCGGCCTCGCCTGGCTCCCGCTCGGCTATCTCTGGGCCTTTCTTCTCCCGTTGATCACCCTGCCCCTGGCCTGGTGGCTGGCCCGCGCCTGCCTCGCCGCCACCCCCGACCGCAAGGTCAACCAACTTCTCGCCCAGGCCGCCGCCCTGCATGCCGCCTTCGGCCTCCTCCTTGCCCTCGCCTTTCTGCTCCCGTGAAAATCTGGGCGCACCACTACACACTGGAGCCCGGATCCGATCCGGCCCGCGCCGCACGTGGTCCGCGAAACGGTGCACTTCTCCGCGTCGAGTTCGAAGATGAAACAATCGGCTATACCGACCTGCATCCGTGGGAGGAATTTGGGCACGCTTCGCTGGCCTATCATCTGGCATCACTCTGCACGGACCAACCGGCACTGTTGGCCAATCTTGCCCTGCGCCACGCCCACACCGATGCCGCAGCGCGCCGAGCAGGGCTCTCGCTTTTCGATGGGCTTCCCGAAGTGCGCAGCCATGCCCTTTTCACCGATTGGACAGCCGCTCCGCGCAGGGCGTTCGAGCAATGCGTGGCAGGAGATTACACCGCGGTTAAACTCAAGATCGGACGCAATAGGCAGCGCGAAGCAGAGGCGCTCAACGCATTGGCCGATCTGCCGCTGCGCTGGCGCCTCGATGCCAATGCCTCCTTCACGACCGGCGGCGTATCGATCGACGCCTTTCTCACCAACCTCAATCCGAACATCCGACAACATATTGAATTCCTCGAAGACCCGTTCCCTTACCATCCGGACGCGTGGCCTGCATTCTCGCAGCGCGAAAAACTCCCTCTCGCCCTCGACTGGGAACTTCCCGACTCCCCCCCGCCTTGGCCCGGCGCGCAAATTGTCGTGATCAAACCCGCCTCCCAAGACGCCTTCCCCCTCGCTCTCGCCGCCGCGCAGGCCGGTTTGGAAATCGTGGTCAGCCACAGCATGGACCATCCCCTCGGCCAAGCGGTCGCCCTTTGGACCGCCCAGCGTTTGCGCCAGCGCCACGGCGATCTCGTCCGCCAGGGCGGACTCCAAGCCGCCGGACTTTACCAGCCGGACGAATTCAGCGCCCAAATCAAAACAAACGGTCCATTCACCACGCCCCCGCCCGGCACCGGCTTCGGGTTTGACGACCTTCTGAGCCTACTTCCTTGGCAGCCACTCCGATGAATCAACAAGCCCCCGCACCTCCCATCTGGTGGCTCATCTGGGCAACCATCACCGCAGCATTTTTCCTCGCGGTCGGCATCTTCGAAACCGCCGCCACCCCGGCCAGCACGCTGTCATGGCTCGCCCTCATGGCCCTCCCGCCCTTCCTTGACTCCGCGGTCATCCGCTTCGGCCTGCTCCGCCAGTGTCCCGGGCACGGCCCAAGAAGTTCATCTTCTTCCTCCTCGGCCTCGCCCTCGCGCAATCCGGCGGCTTCTTTGCCCTCATCCTCAGCTCACCCTGGAAAACACCCTTGGCCGCGGCCGACCTCGTTCTTATCGTCGTCTATATCCCCGCCCTCATCATCCGGCGCCCTTGAACCCAAAATCGCATCCCTTATGACCCGTTCCCCCCTCACCCTCCTTGTTCTCCTCGCCGTTCAGGTCTCCCTCCCTGCTCTGGCCGCCGAGCCGGCCAAAATCCTCTTCGACTTCGCCGACCCCGCCGCTCTGCGCGGATGGCAAGTCCGAGACGACGGAGTGATGGGCGGTCTCTCGAAAGGAAACATCACCCGCGATCCGGCCGGTTACGCCGTCTTCAGCGGCCAAGTGTCGCTCGAAAACAATGGTGGATTTTCCTCCATGCAAACCAACTTCGACCCCATTGAAGTTTCCCAGTACGAGCAGGCCGTCATTCGCCTGAAAGGCGACGGCAAAGATTACCGTTTCATCGTCAAAGCGGAAAACGACGCCCGCCACTATTACGTGGCCGAGTTCCCCACGACAGGCGATTGGGAAGAGATCAAAATCCCCCTGCGCACCATGTATCCTGTCCGCCGCGGCGACCGCCTCGACTTGCCCGATTACCCCGCCGAAACCCTGTCC
Organism: Chthoniobacter flavus; assembly: GCA_945871065.1. Classification (GTDB taxonomy): domain Bacteria; phylum Verrucomicrobiota; class Verrucomicrobiia; order Chthoniobacterales; family JACTMZ01; genus JACTMZ01. The sequence goes on from CAMBUL010000026.1 coordinate 32,193, forward strand.
CAAGTCCGCCTCATGATCGCCAACGGACGAGCGGAATCCTTCCAACTCCAAATCGCGGGCATTGCCCTTGATTAAATGCGCAAAGGCCACTCACCGTGGCGCACTTGCGGATTGATATGATCTGGCATGAGGCCTGCGGCTGGATTGGCGCCCGATTGGGGCGAAGGCTACATCGAGTCGATCCTCGCCGAGTGGACCCATGCTTCGGACCCAGCCCGGGTCCCGATCCCACACATGGACTTTCTGCAGAAAGTCCATGTGTGATCCCGTGGCGTCACCTTTGTTTACTTTATTTCCCTCTCTCCCGGGTCCCTCACAGCAACGCCACAGGATCCACATCCACCGCGACATGCACATCCTTCGGCAGCTTGATCGCCCCCAAGCACTCCTTGATCGCCTTGGTCAGGGCCCGGATGGGTTTGCCCCGCGCCACCACCTGATACCGATACATCCCGCGGACCCGCGCCAGCGGGGCCGGGGCAGCCGGACTAACCATCACGGTGTGCGGCACGGCCGCGGTTAGTTTCTGGGCCAAGGTACGCGCCGCGAACTCTGCCTTTTGCGCGGTATCCGCCCGCGCGGTGAGCAAAACCAGATGCGAATAGGGCGGATGTCCGAAATTATGCCGCATCTCGAGTTCATACGTGGCAAATCCATCGAAGTCGTGGGACTTGGCAAACTGCAGCGACGGATGCGCCGGGGAGAAGGTCTGCACGATCACCTCGCCCTCCGCATCCCCGCGCCCCGCCCGCCCCGCGACTTGCACCAAGAGCTGAAAGGTCCGCTCACCCGCCCGGAAGTCCGGCAGATGCAACGCGGAATCCGCGCTGATGATCCCCACCAGGGTCACGCCCGGAAAGTGCAGCCCCTTGGCGATCATCTGCGTGCCGACCAGGATGTCGATTTTCCGGCCGCGGAAGGCCCCGAGCGTTTCGTGATACGCGCCCTTCCGCGTCATGGTGTCCGAATCCATCCGCGCCACCCGGGCCGAGGGAAACATCTTCCGCACCGCGGCCTCCACTTTTTCCGTGCCCACCCCGCTGAACGCGATTTGCGGGTCCTGGCATTGCGGGCACCGCCGCGGCGGCTTTTGCGCGTGACCGCAGATATGACAGCGGGCGAGGTCTTCCTTTTTGTGCAAGGCCAGCGAGACACTGCAGTGCGGACACTCCACGTTTTTCCCGCAGGACTTGCAGGCCAGGACGGTGAAAAATCCGCGGCGGTTGAGAAAGAGAATCGTCTGCTCCCCCTTGGCCAAACGCGCTTCGATGGCCAGCCCCAGCTTCGGCGAGATGAACTGGTCGTTGCGTTCACCGTCCTTGCTCCGCAAGCGCATGTCGACCACGCGAAAGACCGGCAGCACGCAGCCGTCATGCCGATGGGTCAACTCGAGCAGGTCGTACTTGCCCTTGCGGCAGTTCTCGAAAGTTTCCAGCGACGGGGTGGCTGATCCGAGCAAGACCGCACACGGCTCCATCTTCCCGCGTACCACGGCCAGATCGCGCGCATGGTAACGCGGCCCCTCATCTTGCTTGTAGGAATTGTCATGCTCCTCGTCGATGACGATGAGTCCCGGATTTTCCAAGGGCGCGAAGACCGCCCCGCGGGCTCCGATGACAATGCGCGCCTGCCCGCTCCGCACCCGGTGCCATTCGTCGTGGCGCTCCCCCTCACTCAAATGACTGTGCAGCACCGCGACCGCAATCCCTTGCGGCGTGAAGCGCGAGGAGAAGCGCTCGACGGTCTGCGGAGTAAGGGCAATTTCCGGGACCAGCACGAGCGCTGTTTTCCCCGCGCGGAGTACCTCATCGATGGCGCGCAGATAAACCTCCGTCTTTCCGCTGCCCGTGATGCCCTTCAAGACAATTGGCTTATGCCCCGCCGGATCGCGCAAGGCCGGACGGA
>CAMBUL010000027.1 GCA_945871065.1 Chthoniobacter flavus
GGGGGTTTCTTTTTCCTTCGGCGCATTGTCGGCTTCCGAGCCCTCCGGTTCTTCACCCTCGAACAAATTGAGATCGTTGTTCTTTTTGGCGAAAGCCTGCAGTTCGTTCTCGTCGTGAAAATATTCGACCGACTCCGTGTTGCCGTCGCGGATTTTGATCAGGTAAATAGGTAAGCGTCCGTCTTTCGGGTCGCGCGCTTCGAGGTAACTCTCGAAATCACCGCCCAGACGCTGGATCGCGTTGCTGTGCTTGTTGAGGCGCTCGAGGAGTTCGAGGATTTCTTTGAGCTGCGTCTCGGTGAAGGTCTTCTTGTTTTTGAGGTGGACGAGTTTGACGTCCTCCGCACCGAGCGAGATGAGGATCTTGGTCAGTTGCGCGTCGTCGTCGACGTACTCTTCGCGTTTCCTCCGCTTGATTTGGTAGAGCGGCGGCTGCGCAATGTAGATGCAACCGCGGCGGACCAACTCGGTCATTTGGCGGTAGAAAAAGGTGAGCAGCAAGGTGCGGATGTGCGATCCGTCCACGTCGGCGTCGGTCATGATGATGATCCGCCCGTAGCGCAGCTTGCCGAAATTGAACGCGCCCTCTTGGTCGCCTTCGCCGATACCGGTGCCCACCGCGGTGATCATAGTCTGGATTTCGGTGTTCTGGAGCACCTTGTCCAAACGCGCTTTCTCCACGTTGATCAGCTTGCCGCGGATCGGCAGGATGGCCTGGAAGCGGCGGTCGCGCCCCTGCTTGGCCGAGCCGCCGGCCGAGTCGCCCTCGACGATGAAAAGTTCGGTCAAGGACGGATCACGCTCGGAACAGTCAGCCAATTTGCCGGGCAAGCCGCCGCCGGTCAACGCGCTCTTGCGCACCGTCTCGCGGGCTTTGCGCGCCGCCTCGCGGGCGCGGGCCGCAGTGATGGCCTTTTCGAAAATCTTTTTCGCAATGGGCGGGTTGGTCTCGAAGAAATCCATCAACCCCTCGTAGATGATCGAGCTGACAATGCCGTCGACCTCGGGGTTGACCAGTTTGACCTTGGTCTGGCTCTCGAACTTCGGGTCGGGGTGCTTGAGGCTGAGGACGCAGATCAGACCCTCGCGCACGTCGTCGCCGGTGATGATAGGATCCTTGTCTTTGACCAGATTGTTGGCCTTTGTGTATTGATTGATTGCGCGGGTCAGCGCCGATCGGAACCCGGTAATGTGCGTGCCTCCGTCCGGGTTCGGGATCGAATTGGTGAAGCAGAGGATCTGGTCGGTGTAGCTGTCGTTGTACTGCAGCACGCAATCGACCAGGACATCTTCCTCGACGTCCTCGCCGTCCTTGTTCTTCATCTTGGTCTTTCGCGCGCCGGTCAGCTTGATCACCTTCGGGTGAAGAACCGACTTGCTTTCGCCCAATTCCTTGACGAATTCCTCGATGCCGAGCTTGTAGACAAAAAGGGTCTTTTTCGGCTCGCCCTCGACACGTTCGTCGGTCAGGCGGATCTCTAGGCCGCAATTAAGGAAGGCCAACTCGCGCATGCGCGCCCCGAGGCGCTCGAAGACAAATTCCGTGGTGGTGAAAATCTCGGCGTCCGGCAAGAACGTGATCTGCGTCCCGGTCTGCTTTTTGTTTTTCAGCTCGCTCAGGACGGTGAGTTTCTGCGTCGTTTTGCCCTTGGCGAACGACATAAAGTAAACTTGGCCGTCGCGGTAAACCTCCGCTTTGAACCACTCGGAGAGCGCATTGACGCACTTGGCGCCGACGCCATGAAGACCGCCGCTGAATTTGTAGGCTCCCTGACCGAATTTGCCGCCGGCGTGGAGGTTGGTCAGCACGAGCTCAATGGCCGGAATCTTCCACTTCGGGTGCATGTCGACCGGAATGCCGCGGCCATTGTCGCGGACGGAACACGAGCCGTCGGCGTGGATGGTCACATCGATGTGCGTGCAGAAACCGGCCAGATGTTCGTCGATCGAGTTATCGAGGACTTCGTAAACGCAGTGATGCAGGCCGCGTTCATCGGTGTAGCCGATGTACATCCCCGGCCGCTTGCGCACGGCTTCCAAACCCTCAAGTTTGTCGATTTGCGCCGCGCCGTATGCCGTATCCTTGGCCAAGGCTGTTTCCGTGATTTCCTTATCTTTCGACGCCATAAAATATCGTTTCTTCCGGGATGCGCCCGGCTCAGCGGGTGCGTTTATCCAACGTATCCCGACAAGCGCCCCGCTCCAGCCTTTTTTGGGCGCGGCCGCCGGTTTTCCGAGTCATAAGCGGGCAAGCAAGGTTCGGTGCCTGCGCTGGCACGGCATGGAAAAGCGGGAGCGGCCGGACACTCCGATCATGGCCAACCCCGCCACGGAACGTTTTCCGGTTGGCTTTTTCCGCACATCATCCCGCACGATAGCTGCCCGTGCCGAAAATTGTCCCGCAACTCGCCGGCGCCTTCTTGCTCGCCGCCTTGTTCCTCGCCGCCGTGACGTGGAATCGCGGCCAGGTCATGGTTCCGCTCGCCGATGGCGGCACGTTGGTTGTCTTTGCCGACGGAGATTGCCAAAGCCGCATGCAGCGCTCGGCCCTGGTTGCCGCCCGGCCCGGTACCATCGTGCGGACCCACGATTTTGAAAATCATCCCGTCGGCACCGTGCCGCATACCACCGCACCAATGGATTACCTCATCGCGGCCTTGGGCATTTTCGTCCGTCCGCCCGAGCTGGCCGGCGCATGGGTTTCGCCGCTCCTCGGGCTCCTCACCTTGCTCTTTCTCTTTTTTTGGTCCCGGACGATCGAATTGCGTCCGCGTGGGCCCATGCTGTTTCTCTTCGCTCTTTCGCCGGCGCTCACCCATGCGTTCGCCCTCGGCCGGCCCGACCATCAATCACTGCTTGTTGCCCTGACCGTCACCGCGCTCGCCGCCAATTTCGCTTTTGTGCGCACTGCGCGTCCGGCCTGGGCTTGGGCCTCCGCCAGCCTTTGGGGCTTTGCTCTTTGGGTTTCCTGGTTCGAACCACTCGTCCTACTCGCCGCGCAGGAGCTTGGCCGGGCCATTGCTCTGCGCAAAGCGGCCTACGCGGCGGTCTGGCCACGCGGTCTGCTTCTCACCGCAAGCCTCGCCCTCGCCGCGTGGGCTTTGGAGGGATTCCGTAACCCTTGGCCAGATCCGGTCGTGCAGGAGTTTTTCCCGCGCTGGGCCGCATTGCTCGGCGAACTGCAAGGCACCACACCCCAGGCCATGTTTGCCTGGACCGGATGGCTCCTTGTCCCCGCACCGTTCCTCCTCGCCTGGAGCTATGGCAAAACCCGCGATCCCCTCGCACTCATCGTTCTTGTCCTTCTTGCCGTGGTCACCGCCCTGACCGGATGGCAGGCGCGGTGGAATCCGTGGCTCGCTTCCGTTTTCTGTCTCGCCCTGCCCTGGATCCTCCGTCTGTTGGCCAAACCTTGGCTGGTCTGGCTTGTCTTTGTGGCCAGCCTCTGGCCAGTCGCCGCGGCATGGGAGGCGCGCACTTTCCCGTCACCGCAGGAAATGGCGCGGCGACAGGAGGCGAGGGCAGAAGCCGCGCTCCTCGCGCAAACCGCCGACTTCCTGCGCAGCCAACCGCACGGGGGCGTGATGGCCCCGTGGTGGATCTCACCCGCTCTGGCCCGCCAGAGCGGACTGCCCATGGTCGGGGGCACCTCTCATCAAAGCCTCCCAGGCACAGTCGACACGGCGCGTTTTTTTCTCTCCGAGGACGATGCCGCGGCCTTTGCCCAGCTCCGCTTGCGGCAAGTGAAATACGTGGTGACCGATGCGCCGGAACGCGTGGTGCCCACCTCGGCCGCACTCCTCGGCATCCCCGTACCCCGTGACCCGCTGATTGTCCGCTTGGCCCGCGGACGCAAGATCCCCGACTTCCTCCAACCGGTGTTCGCCAACCCCTACTTCCGCATTTACAAGATACGGGATGAATGAATTCGATTTTGTCGTCGTCGGTGGCGGGAGCGGGGGATACGCCGCCGCCCGCACCGCAGCAGGGGAAGGCCTCCGCACCGCGGTCATCGACGGCTCCGAAGAACTCGGAGGGCTATGCATTCTGCGCGGATGCATGCCGAGCAAGACACTCATCGAGTCGGCCAACAGGCTGCAGGATATGCGCGAGGCCGGAGAGTTCGGGCTGCACGCCGGGAATCCCGGATTCGACGGGCCGAAAATCATCGAACGCAAAAAGCGCCTCATTTCCGGGTTTGCCGCATACCGTGCCGAGCAACTCGAGAGTGGACGCTTCGAACTGGTTCGCGGACACGCCCGTTTCGCCGGCCCAGACAAATTGGCGGTGCGCCTCCGCCAAGGCGGGGAACAAACCATCACCGCCCGCGCCATTCTCGTCGCCACGGGCTCCGTCATCCGCCATCCCGACATTCCCGGACTCACGGAGGCCGGGCCATTGGTCAGTGATGACGTCCTGGATAATCCGCACCCCCCGAAGTCGCTCCTCGTCTTGGGTGCCGGGCCCGTTGCCCTCGAGATGGCCCACTACCATCGCGCCCTCGGGGCGGACGTCACCGTTGTCCAGCGCAGCAAGCAGGTCCTCAGTTCGATGGACCGCGATGTGGCCGATGCGGTGCAGCACGGCATGGAGCGGCACGGGACCAAGTTTGTCCTTGGAGGCCGAATCCTCCAAGTCGGACGCAACGCGCGCGGGAAATGGTTGCGCGTCGCGCACCACGACCGCGAGGAAACGCTTGAGGCGGACGAAATTCTGCTCGCGCTCGGACGCGACGCCGCCACTGCCGGGCTTGATCTCGCCGCCGCCGGTCTCGACACACCACCCGGCCGTCCCCTCGCCACCACGGATACCCAGCAGACCTCCGTCCCGCATATTTTCGGCGCGGGCGACGTCACCGGGAAATTGGAAATTGTCCACATCGCCATTGAGCAGGGCGAAATTGCCGCCCGCAATGCAGCACGGCTCCTGCGCGGCAAAAACGAACCCCTCGAAACTATCGACTACCGCCTCCGCCTCTTCGCCGTCTTCACCCAACCCGAGGCCGCCATGGTTGGCCTGAGCGAACGCGAGGCGACCGAACTCGGGATCGACTTCGCCGCCGCAGCCTATCCCTTCGACGACCACGGCAAATCCATCGTCCACGGCAAAACCGACGGCTTCGTCAAATTGCTCGCCGACCGCAAAACGGGTGAACTCCTCGGCGGGGCCGTGGTCGGACCCCATGCCTCCGAACTCATCCACGAAGTCGTCGTCGCCCTGCGTTACCGCGCGACCGCTGCCGAATTCGTCAAAATCCCCCACTATCACCCCACCCTGAGCGAAATCTGGACCTACCCCGCCGAAGAACTCGCCGGCTGAAGCCTGCGTGCCGCAGGCCCGAGATAGCGCCGCCGCGGCCCGCTTTCCTTTTGACACCCCGCACCCGTCCATTAACTTGGGTCTTTCTTCAAACAATGAATCTCAGCAATATCGTCAATCCCATGAGCGAATCACCCACCGGCGGAACAAACCGCAACCATCTTTCCAGCGATGTGGAAATCAAAGGCACCCTCAAATTCCAAAACGACCTTGTTTTTGACGGAAAAATTGAAGGCGAAATCCAATCCAATGCCACCCTCACGGTCGGCAAAAGCGCCAACGTGCAGGGCGAAGTGAAATCAAAGTCCGTCATCATCCACGGTTCCGTCCAGGGCAACATCGATGCCGCCGAACGCGTCGAACTCAAAGCCACCGCTCAACTCATCGGCGACCTCCGCGCCGGCCGCATCATCATTGAAGACGGCGCCACTTTCGTCGGCAAATCCGAAGTCAGCCCGAACAAATCTGCCCTCCCGCGCACCGACGCTCGCCCGCCGGTCGGCACGCCCGGCGGCGAACCGAAAAAAGGTCTGCTCTAAGAAGGCGGAGTTGTCATGCCGCCAAGGAAACCGAAAAAAGCGGTCTCCTGTCCGAAATGCGGGGCCTCCCAAGAGGAAGCGGCGGGGGTTATCAGCACTTTTTGCCGGGCTTGCGGAGGCCATTTTGTGTTGGGCGGCAAGCCGCCCGCCGCAATCCAGGCAAAAGTCACCACTTGGAGTGAACGCCTTGCCCCGCTGACCGCGCGCCTCATCCCGCTGGGAAGGCGCGCCCTCCGCCATGCCGAACCCTGGCTCCTCCGCTACGAACCGCAGATCGACAAGCTGCGGGGATACTACGAACGCTGGCGCCCCCCGGAGTTCAAACGCATCCGCTGCCACGAGTGCGGACGCATCCACGAGGTCCCGCGGCTGGCTGCCTCCACCTCTTGCCCGAATTGCAACGCGCACATCGACCTTTATGACGTTCTCGTCGAGAAGCGGGTCAGCCGCGTCGTCCGCACCCGCGGCTCATTGACCATAAAAAAATTCGGCTACTTGAACAACCATGTCACCATTTGCGGTGCGGCCGACATCGGCGGCGGCGCGGCAGGAAAGATTTTTTGTGACGGGGAAACGAAGATCCGCACCGCCGGGCGGCTCAATTGTGAAGTCGGATCCCGGCGCATCCGCATCGAAAAGGGCGCGGACGTTGTCGTCGCCCATCCGATGCGAGTGCACGACATGGTGGTCCGGGGCAAAATCACCGCCCGCATCTACTGCAACGGGACCCTGCGCATCCTCAAGCGCGGCTCTCTCCGCGGCGAGGTCCATGCCCGCTCCATCATGGTCGACAAAGGAGGCCTTCTCCAAGCCGAACTCAACATCGGTCGCTTCGACGAAATCGATCCCGAAATCCTCGGGACGCTGCAGGAACGCGCCTGCTACATGGCGCTGGAGGACGTCACGTTGGGCGAGAAGCAGGCCACGCTGGAAATCTGAGCACCGCTCACTCGCCGAGAAGATTCGCCGAAGGGTCGTAGGCGCCGCAGATCGGCGCCCCTTGGCAAACACGGGATAAAAGGTGAAACTGATCCCCTCATTGGTGCTAAACCCGGCGGCCAGCGAATCGTTGGGGCTGAGCAAAAAGTCGAAGTTGACGAAATAAATCAGGAGGTTTTGCCATCACGCGCCGGGAACGGGGCCGTCATGAGATGAATTTTTCCGGTGGACCTTTGTGATTGAAGGCCGCGGCGCCCGTAATTATTGATGGAGGGTCGCCACCGGACCGGCGATTTCTCTCATGCCGAGCCTCGACCTTTTTCTTCAGCCCGAGATTTTTCTCGTCTGGACGTCGGCCCTCAAGACCCTCGTCATCCTGGGTGTCGTCCTGACCATGGTTGCCTACTCGGTCTGGGCGGAACGCAAAGTCAGTGCCTTCATCCAAGATCGTATCGGGCCCAACCGTGTCGGCTGGGCCGGGCTCATCCAGCCGATCGCCGACGGCGTGAAGCTCCTGCTCAAAGAAAACTTCGTCCCCGGCGGGGTGAACAAATTCTTTTTCAGCATCGCGCCGAGTCTCGCCATGATCCCCGCCATTCTCGTTCTCGCCGTGCTTCCCTTCGGCAGTTCACTCTTCGGGGTCCCCATGGTCATCGCCAACCTCGACATCGGCGTGCTCTGGGTCTTCGCTGTCTCTTCCCTGGGGGTCTACGGTATCGTCCTCGCCGGTTGGTCCTCGAACTCGAAGTACCCGTTCCTCGGCGGCATCCGCTCAAGTTCGCAGATGATTTCTTACGAACTCTCGCTTGGTCTTTCGGTAGTCCCCGTCTTCATGATCACCGGCACGCTCAATCTCGGCGAGATCGTGCAATACCAGGTCGACAACGGCTGGATGGTTTTCCCCGCATGGTTCCAGAGCGGCGGGGGACTTCTCGAAATTACCACGGACAACGGGAGCATGTTCGGGCTCAATCTCGGACAATCCCTCCTGTGGATCCCCATGATGGTTTCGTTCGTAATCTTCTTGATCGCCATGTTTGCCGAAACCAACCGAGTCCCCTTCGACCTGCCCGAGGCCGAGCAGGAACTGGTCGGTGGTTACCACACAGAATACTCGTCGATGCGCTTCGCACTCTTCTTCCTCGGCGAATACGCCGCGATGATTGCCGGTGCCGGGGTCATTGTGACTCTTTTCCTCGGCGGATGGAGCTTGCCCTTTATCCCGGACGGTTCGCAGGGCTGGTTCTGGGGGTTGGTCAATATTGGCACCTTCTTCGCCAAGGTTGCCGCGATCATCTTTTTCTTCCTTTGGGTGCGCTGGACCCTGCCACGCTTCCGCTTCGATCAGTTGATGAAACTCGGCTGGTATGTTTTCTTCGAGGTGGCGCTGCTCAACATCTTCCTCACCGCCGGTATCCTCGCTTACCTCCAATCCTGACATGGCCACCATCGTCCAACGCCCAAAACTGAGCCTCCTTGAGCGATCCTACTTCCCCGCCATCCTTGGCGGTCTCTGGATCACGATCAAGCACTTCATCAAAATGCTCTTCGGTCAGACCAAGGTCACCATGCAGTATCCCGAGCAGAAGTGGGACAGCGCCATGCCCGAGTGGTACCGCGGCGCGCCGACCCTGGTGAAAGACGAGCATGACCGCGAACGCTGCGTGGCCTGCCAGCTCTGCGAGTTCATTTGTCCGCCCCGTGCCATCACAATCAAACCAGGCGAACTTCCTGGCGACAACCGGTGGTCCAAGGTCGAAAAATACCCCGAGAAATTCGACATCGACATGATCCGCTGCATCTACTGCGGACTCTGCGAGGAAGTCTGCCCCGAACAGGCTATTTTCCTGCGCAAAGACTACTCGATCACTGGCCTGACTCGCTCCGAAATGGTCCATGACAAGGAAAAACTCTACGAGTTGGGCGGTGTCATGCACGGCTTGGTCCACAAGTGGAACGAAAAAAAGTGATCGAAAGGGGCCTGCCCGCCTCCTAGGCTGTCGCCTTCCGGCCTGCAAAGCGGCGCACGAAAAGCGCCCCCGGCGCAAACCACCGCATGCTCACCATCCTGTTTTGGGTCTTCTCCGTGCTGATGCTCGCCTCGGCCGCGGCCGTCGTCCTCTTCCGTAATCCGGTCAACAGCGCGATGAGTCTCGTCCTCACCTTCCTCGCCCTCGCCGCACTCTTTGTCACCCTCGACGCCTTCTTCATCGGGGTCATCCAGGTCCTCGTCTATGCCGGCGCGGTCATGGTCCTTTTTCTTTTCATCATCATGCTTCTCGACCTCAAAGCCGAGACCCGCCGCCGCCTCAACATCGCCGCATTGGCCGGCGGGATCGCGGTACTCGGAGGATTCGTTGTCCTCATCACGCATGTGGTCAAGTCCCTCCCCGCCTCCGCCGATCACTTTCCCACTCTGGCCCGCACCGGCTACTCCGATGCTTACGATATCGGGATGACCCTCTTCAGCGATTTCAACCTACCCTTCCAAATCATCGGCGTCCTCCTACTCGTTTCCACCATCGGCGTCGTCTTCCTCAGCCGCCGCAGCCTGCGCTAAAACCATGCCAACCTTGGGCGATTATCTGTTGGTCAGCGGCCTCCTCTTCTCCATCGGTCTGGCCGGCGTCCTCCTGCGCCGCAACCTCCTCATCATCTTCATGAGCCTCGAACTCATGCTCAATGCAGCCAATCTTTCCCTCGTCGCCTTCGCCCGCCACGGCGTCACCGCATTCGGACTCCCCGACTACAACGCCCAGGTCCTGGTTTTCTTCATCATCACCGTCGCCGCAGCCGAGGTCGCCGTCGGGCTCGCCATTATCGTCGCCCTTTACCGCCTGCGCCAAACCACGCACGTCGAGGACCTCAACCGGATGAAATTCTGATCAGATGGACCCGCAATTTTATCCCTGGATCATCCTCTTCGCCCCGCTTGTCGCGGCCGCGTTCATCCTCTTCGTTCTCCCGCGCCGCAATGTCGCCGCCGGCACGGTCGGTATCCTCACCGTCGCGGTGACCTGTTTTCTCAGTTGGAAGGTTTTCCTCGATCCGTCCCTTGCCATAACCGCGCAAATCCCCTGGATCGAAGTCCCCGGCGTCTTCTCCGTTCCCATCGGCATCATCCTCGACAACCTCAGCCGGGTCATGCTCGTCGTTGTCACGACCATCGCCACCCTCGTCTTCATTTACTCCGCCGGCTACATGCGCGGTGATGAAGGTATCCCGCGCTACTACGCATCGCTCTGCCTGTTCCTCTTTTCCATGCTCGGCATTGTCTTGGCCGACAACCTTGTCATGATGTTCATCTTCTGGGAACTGGTCGGCGCCAGCTCCTACCTGCTCATCGGGCACTATTTCCGCAAAGACTCCGCGGCGGACGCCGCCAAACAGGCTTTCACCGTCAACCGCGTCGGTGATTTCGGCTTCATGCTCGGCATCCTCATGCTCTGGTTGGCCACCGGCTCAATCATGTTCGCCGGGATCGAAGCAAACCTCCAAGCCGTCACCCTGCATCCCGGTTACTTCATTGCCGCCTGTCTGCTCATCTTCTGCGGCACTTTGGGCAAGTCCGCCCAGATGCCGCTCCACGTCTGGCTCCCCAACTCGATGGAAGGCCCGACCCCGGTGTCCTCGCTCCTCCACGCCGCCACCATGGTCGCCGCCGGCGTCTACATGCTGGCTCGCATTTTCCCTGTTCTGCTTGCCGCTCCAGACGTCGTGCGCGATGTCATCATGTGGATCGGCGCCATCACCTGCTTCGCCGCGGGTCTGATGGCCATCCAGCAGGACGACATCAAGCGCATCCTTGCTTATTCGACCATCTCCCAACTCGGCTACATGGTTGTCGGTATCGGCGTGGGTGCGACCAGCGACGCGGCCATGTTCCACCTTTTCACCCACGCCTTCTTCAAGTGCCTCCTCTTCCTTTGCGCGGGGTCCATCATCATCGCCCTGCACCACGAGCAGAATATCTGGAAAATGGGCGGGCTCCTCACCCGCATGCCGGTCACCGCACTCTGCATGCTGGCCGGCGGACTCGCCCTCGCCGGCGTCCCGTTCTTCAGCGGATCGTTCAGCAAGGACAACATTATCGAGTGGGCCTGGCTTAACAACCGTCCCGGATTTTGGATCACCGCCAGCGCCGTGCTCCTCACCGCCCTTTACACCTTCCGTCTTTTACTCGTCGTTCTCCTCGGCAAGCCGCGCGGTGACCATGCCGCCCGGGCCAAAGAATCCCCGCTCGTCATGACGCTTCCGCTCGTCATCCTCGCCGTTCCCGCCGTCATCGCGGGTTACCCGTGGTTCATCAGCCACTTCTTCGATATCGCCTACGCCGGTGCCCCCGCCATCGCGCATAAAATCGTCCTCGGCTTCCTCGCCTCCGGCGCCGTTCTCGCCGCATGGCTTTACCTGCGCGGGCCCGCCCGGGATCCTGTCCGCATCCCGCTCTTGGCCAACCGCCTTTACATCGACAATTTCTACAACTGGCTTGTTGTCCGGGGGCAGGGCGGGCTGGCCGTGTTCGGCTCCTGGTTCGACCGCTGGATTATTGACGGCCTGGTCGTGACCGGCAGCGCCCGCACGGTGTGGGGTGCGGGCTACCTCCTACGTCTTCTCCAGCTGGGCAACCTGCAAGCCTACGCCTTCTTCTTCGGCGCTGGCGTGCTCCTCGTCCTCTACTTCCTCGTTTTCCGCTGATGAGCCCACTCCTCTCCCTCATCCTCATTCCTCTGGTCACCGCCGCGTTTTGCATGGCTGGCTCGGCCCCGCGACGCATTTCGCTCTTCGGCGCCGGCGCCAACCTCCTCCTCAGCCTCTACCTCCTCGCGTCCTACAATCTCGAGATCGGCGGCTTCCAGTTTGTCAGTGAAAACGCGCTCTTCCCCGCTTACGGCCTCAGCTTTTCGCTCGGGGCGGACGGATTGAGCATGGTCCTTCTCCTGCTCGCCACGCTCGTCACCTTTGCCGCGGTCTGGGTCGCCCCGCCGGTCGAAAAGTCCCCTGGCATGTTCTACGCATGCCTTCTCTTTATCTCGGGCGGTGCCATCGGCGCCTTTGTTTCGATCGACCTCTTTTTCTTTTACGCTTTCCACGAACTCGCCCTCATCCCCACCTTCCTCCTCATCGGCATCTGGGGCTCGGGTGACCGCCAGCGCATCGCGTGGAAAGTGACGATTTACCTCGCCTTCGGCAGCTTCATTCTCCTTCTCGGACTCATTGGTCTCTGGCTCGCCGTACCCGAAGGCCTGCGCACCTTTGATATCCGCCTCCTCCAGCAACTCGGCTCTGCCGGCCTCCTCACCCCCGGACCCGTCGTCTACCTGCTCCTTCTTTTCGGCTTCGGCATCCTCATCGCCCTCTTCCCTTTCCACACCTGGGCGCCTGAGGCCTATGCCTCCGCCCCCGCCCCCGCCGCCATGCTGCATGCCGGGGTGCTCAAAAAATTCGGTCTCTACGGCCTCCTCCGCCTTGTCGTTCCGATCTTCCCCGAGGAAATCCAGCAGTTCGCCCATCTTGTCCTTGTTCTTCTCCTCGGCAACATCCTCTACGTCGGCTTCGTGACCCTCGCGCAGAAGCGCCTCGACCTCATGCTCGGCTACTCGAGCGTGATGCACATGGGCTACGCGTTCCTCGGCTTCGTCGCCCTCAACCAACTCGGCCTCGCCGGCCTGTCGCTCATGCTCTTCGCCCACGGACTCACCGTGGCCGCCCTCTTCGCCCTTTGCGGGGAAATCAACCGCCGCACCGGCACCCTCGAATTCTCCGAACTAGGGGGACTCGCAGGCGTCACCCCGAAACTCGGACTCCTCTTCGGCTTCGCCGCCATGGCCTCGATCGGTCTCCCCGGCTTCGCCACCTTCGCCAGCGAAATCATGATTTTCTTCGGCGCTTTTGCCCGCGGTGCGGTCGGCAGCTTCAACTGGTTCCAAACCGCCACCGCACTCACCCTCTGGGGAGTTGTCATTTCCGCGGTCTACATGCTCCGCGCCTACCGCAACATTTTCTGGGGCGCGCGTGGATCAGCGGTCAAAGCTGACACCGGTGATATTTCCTCCGGTGTCCGCTGGGCCGTGATCATCCTCCTCGCCGTGCTGCTCCTCACCGGCTTCCGTCCGGGCCTCTTGCTCGACTACCTCAATCCGGTCTTCGCCTACCTGCCCAGATGAACCCGCTCTACCTCGAAGTCTCCGTTGTCGTTCTGGGCATCATCATGCTCATGGCCGAAGCCTTCTCCGGCCCCGGCACCAAACGCGGCCTCGCCTACACCGGCATTCTCGGACTCCTCGCCATTTTGGGCGCCACCTTTTTCGCCGACCCAAATGCGATGAGCGTCACCGCCGCTTACGCCAAATTCTACAGCGCAGACACCCTCGCCATCTTCCTCAAACAGTTCGCCCTCGGAACGACCATCATCGTGCTGGTCATGGCACTCGAATACGCTCCGACGGTCGAAGCTAGTCTCCCCTCCGAACGCCGCGGAGCCGGACTCGGCGAATTCTACACCCTCCCCGTCCTTGCTTGCGCCGGCCTGATGTGGATGGCCTCGGCCGTCGACTTCGTGATGATCTTCGTCTCGCTCGAGCTGGTCACCATCACCTTTTACATCCTCGTCTCCTACCTCCGCCGCAACGAGAACAGCCTCGAAGCCGGCACCAAGTACCTCGTCCTCGGCGCGCTCTCAACCGGCTTCCTCGTCTACGGAATCACTTGGATCTACGGCGTAACCGGACAATTCAACCTTGCCGCCATCGCGGCCGCACTCCCCGCCCTCGACCAAGCCACCGCGCCCGCTCTCCTCTTCGGCTTCGGCCTCGTCCTCATCGCCCTAGGGTTCAAAATTGCCGCCGCCCCTTTTCAATTCTGGGTGCCCGACGTCTACCAAGGTGCACCCACCCCGGTCACTGCCTTCCTCTCTGTCGCTTCCAAGGCCGCCGGATTCATCGTGCTCCTGCGGGTCTTGCAAACCTTCCTTGTCGTCCCCGCCCTGCAGGAAAAAATCTTCCCCCTTCTCGCGGTCATTGCCGGTGCCACCATGATCTTCGGCAACCTCGCCGCCATCCCGCAGTCCAATCTCAAACGTCTTCTCGCTTACTCCAGCATCGGCCATGCCGGCTACCTACTCCTTGGTCTCGTCTCCATCGGTGCGCCCTTCGCCGGTACCGCCATTGTTTTCTATCTTTCCGCCTACCTCCTCATGACGCTGCTCGCCTTCCTGGTCATGACCATCGTCACCCCAGCGACGGGGGGTGATGACCTCGCCAATTTCAACGGACTCAACCAGCGCGCGCCCCACCTCGCCTTCGCCCTCATGCTGGCCATGCTCTCCCTTGCCGGCCTCCCCCTCACCGCCGGCTTTCTCGGCAAATTGTTCATCTTTGAGTGCGCCATCGAGCAGCAGCATTGGGGACTGGTCATCATCGGGGTAATCACAGTTGCCGCCGGCTTTTACTATTACCTGAAAGTGATCCGCGCCATGTATTGGCAGCAACCCGCCGACCCCGATGCCCCCGAAATCGAAGTGAGCGGCTTGGCCAAACTGACCATCGCCCTACTCTGCGCCCTCATTATCTGGATCGGCGTCTACCCCGCCCCGCTCCTTTCCTTGCTCCCCTGATCCGGGTTCTCCAGGCCTTCCATCGTGCCCGCTTCGGGGCAGGACGGGAGCCCCTCAAGACCCATCCAGAAAGACCGCGCAGTACTCGGCACCACCGCCCATCTTCCCTTCGTTACCCTTTCCCGCCAAACCGGCGCCGGTGCGGAGACCGTGGCCCGTGTTCTGGCCGAAAAACTCAACGCCAATCTTCCCAAAGACGCCCAGCCTTGGACCGTTTTCGACAAGAACCTAGTCGCCAAAATGCTGGAGGACGCCGACCTGCCGCAAGAAATTGCCAGGCTTGTCCTCGAAGACAAGGACACCACTGTGCAGGCCATCATCGGCGAGGTGCTCGGTCTCCATCCCTCAATGTGGACCATCTTCCACCATACGAGCGACACCATCCTCAAACTGGCCCGGCTTGGACGCTGCATTATTGTCGGACGAGGCGCCGAAATCATCACCGCAAGGTTGAAGTGCGGAATCCACATCCGCCTCGTCGCACCAGAAACCACACGTTTGGCCCATCTTGAAAAGCATTTTCATTGGGATGCCAAAGCCGCGGCGAAATACCTGCATGAGCATGACGAAGGCCGCCGTCGCTACGTCAAAAGCAACTTCCAGCGCGACATCGACGACCCGACCCTTTACCACGCCACGCTCAATACCGGCCTCCTCTCGTTCGACCACACCGCCGACCTCGTGGCCCGTCTCCTCACGGACCAGAGCAACCAGAGCTGATCAGGATCCGCAAAGTGACAATTCCGTAACATTGGACGCTCTGACAGGCCTAAGCATCACCGCATCAATATTTTGGGTTATTCCGGAGCAGGCCAAGACATAGATTGAAAGACTCCCCCTCTTTACCGGAAGGTATGGGGTAATGCATTTTTTCACGCGTTGTTCGCGGCGGTCCAAATGAGCGGGCCAGACCTGCTCCGCTTGGGCGTTCTCGGTTCGGGGTACGGCTCGAACTTCGCCGCCATTTGCCGCGCCATCGATCAGGGGGTGCTACCCGCGCGCATCACCGCCGTGCTCTCCGATCAGCCGGGGGCAGGGATTCTCGAACTCGGGCGCACCATTGGGGCGCGCACCGAGTGCATCGTGCCGGGTATCGCACGTGGACGCCTCGATCCCGCCACGGAGGAAAAAATTGTCGCTATCCTGCGCGAGGAAAAAGTGGAATTGGTCATCCTCGCCGGCTTCATGCGTATCATCGGTCCCGGACTTCTCGCTGCTTATCCGCGACGCATCATCAACGTGCATCCATCTCTCCTTCCCAATCACCGCGGGGCACAGGCCGCCGCCCAAGCCCTCGCCGCCGGTGATCAAGTGACCGGTTGCACCGTGCACTACGTCGACCAAGGGGTGGACACCGGCGAAATCATCGCACAACAGGAGGTGGAGGTGAGGCCGGACGACACGACCGAAACCCTCCAGGCGCGGATCCAGGTCGCGGAGCACGCTTTGCTTCCATCCGTCATTGCCACGTTTGCCCGCCCATGAAAGACACGCCGCTCAGTACATCCGGGCCGTCCTTCGCTAAGGTGATCAAGCCATGCGGAGCACATCGCGACCGCGCGCTGACCAGGCAGGCCCGGCAACTCGGGTTCGCCGGTGTTTCCCTCAAGGCCTCGGACATCTTTTTTCTGCGCGGGGAAACGGACACCGCGAATTTGCGCTTCATTGTACCGCGACTGCTTGACGATGCCCAAGGCGAAGCCGCCCGCCTCGAGGTCGGCACAACCACCGTGCCGGCCGGTCGTCTCGTCATCGAGGTGGCACGGCGGGCCGGTGTGACCGACCGCGTGGCCGCACAACTGGCTGAGAGCGCGGCGCGCAGCGGATGCCGGATCGAAGCCGCCACGGGATCGCGCTTCGAAATGACCGGCGCAGGCGAACTTCCGGAAAAAGATCTCCGCTTTCTTGTTCACAACCTTCTCTGCAATCCGGTCATCGAGACATGGTCCTTCGGTGAGGTGCAACCCGGATTCACCTCTGCGCCGGCCGAAGAATCTTCCACGGTTGAAATTGTCCCTTTGTGCGGACTGCCTCCGGAGGGGCTGGCCCGGATCAACAACGAACGTGCTCTCGCCCTCGACCCCGAAGAAATGGAGGCCGTGGCGCAATGGTTCACGGCCGAAGGACGTGATCCGACCGACGCCGAACTGGAAACCATCGCGCAGACCTGGAGCGACCACTGTTCCCACAAGACCTTTGCCGCACGCATCGAGACCGATCAGGGCGAGGTCGTGCCCCTCTTGCGCCAGTTGCGCGAGACGACACGCGCAATGAAGGCTCCTTTCGTCATCTCCGCCTTCGACGGCAACGCCGGTATCGTGGCCTTTGCCGACGGTGTGCGGCTCGCCATCAAGGCCGAAACGCACAACCACCCTAGTGCAATCGAGCCCTTTGGCGGAGCCAATACCGGGGTGGGTGGCGTGATCCGCGACGTCCTTGCTGCTCCCGCCCGCCCGGTGGCCCTGACCGACATCCTTTGCTTCGGTCCGCGCGAACTCGACCATCACAATCTGCCGGATGGTGTGCTCCACCCCGCGGTCATCGAGGAGGGAGTGGTCGAGGGTGTGGCCGATTACGGCAACAAAATGGGCGTGCCCACCGTGGCCGGTGCCGTCCTTTACGATACCGGTTACACCGCCAATCCGCTCGTCTTCTGCGGTTGCGTCGGCGAGGTGCTCCGGGGCTATGACAAACTGAGCGGACCGCAACCCGGAGACCGTGTTCTGGTCGTCGGTGGGGCGACCGGACGCGACGGGATCCGTGGGGCAACCTTTTCTTCCATGACCATGGATGCCACCACGGGCGAAGTGGCCGGGGCATCCGTGCAGATCGGCGACCCGATTATTGAACGGCTGGTAGCCGACTTGCTTGTCGAATTGCTCGACCGTCCCGATCCGCTGGTGCGCGCCTTGACCGATTGCGGGGCGGGCGGATTGTCTTCCGCGGTCGGCGAATTGGGTGAAACCACGGGTGTTTCCGTCGACCTCATCGCCGTCGACCGCAAATATGCCGGGCTTCAGCCGTGGGAAGTCTGGCTCTCCGAAGCGCAGGAACGCATGGTCCTGGCGGTGCCGCCGGCCCAAGCGGCGGCCGTTCTCGAGCGCGCCCGTCATCTCGGCTTGTCGGCCTGCGATATCGGCGAGTTCACCGGCAACCGGCGTTTGCTCGTACGCCATGGCGCGAAGCAGGTGGTCGATTTGCCGATGGAATTTCTGCACAAAGGCCGGCCCGTCCGCCGCTTGCGTGCCGTGCTGCCCTCGCCCGACCGCAGACCCGACACCCGACACCGCAAGGCAGACATTCCCAAAACGCTTCTTGCTCTCCTCGCCCATCCGAACATCGCGTCGAAAGAAGCCATCATCCACCGCTACGACCACGAAGTCCTCGGCGCCACGGTCATCCGCCCGATGGCCGGCAGCGCTCAGTCGGGCCCGTCCGACGGGACGGTGATTGCCCCGCCGCAACGGCCGTCCGGCTTTGCCCTCGGTATCGGGGTCAATGCACGCTACGGACTCTACGATCCGGAACACATGGCCCACGCCGTGGTGGACGAAGCCATGCGCAACATCACGGCCTCGGGTGCCGATCCGGCCCAGACCGCACTACTCGACAATTTTTCGTGGGGCGACCCGCGGCGTCCGGAAACGCTGGGTGATTTGGTTGCCACGGTGCGCGGATGTTGCGCGGCCGCCCAGCTCTACGGGGCCCCTTTTGTCTCCGGCAAGGATTCGCTGAACAACGAATACGTCGCCTCGGACGGCACCCGCCGATCCATCCCGCCAACCCTGGTCATCACCGCCCTGGCCCATGTTCCCGAAGCGGACCGGTCGATCGGCACGGCCCTGCGCGGTGCCGGTCACGTGCTGGTCCTGACCGGCCGCACCACGCGCGAATTCGGCGGCAGCCACTTCAATCTTGTCACAGATGACGAGAGCGGCACGGTGCCCGCACCCGATGCCTCGGCTCCGGCCCGCTACCGCCGCATCCACACCCTCGTGCGCGAAGGGCTCGTTGAGTCGGCCCATGACGTCAGCGAGGGCGGCCTGGCCGTGACCCTGGCCGAAATGGCGATCGGCGGAAGGCTCGGGATTGAGGCAACCTTGGATGATCCCGATGAATGCTCCGCGCTGTTCTCCGAGTCGCTCGGACGCCTTGTGCTTGAAGTTCGCGCCGAAAATATCCCGCGGATTCTTGAATCCCTCGGCGCCGAGGCCAAGGTGATCGGCAAGGTGGTGAAAAGTTATCACTTGCACCTCGGGGCACGCACTTGGACCGGTACCGATCTCGAGCACGCTTGGAGGGGCTCGACGTCATGAAACCTCCAGCCATTGTGCTCACTGCGCCCGGCACCAATCGTCAGAACGACGCGGCCTTCGCCCTTGAGCAGGCCGGAGCAGCGCCGGTCTGCGTCGATCTTCTCGATCTGCCCGGGCGACGCGGCGAGATCGAGCGGGCCAAGCTGATCGTCATTGCCGGTGGTTTTTCCTACGGGGATGCGCTCGGTTCCGGTCGCGTTTTCGCCCTCGAGGCAGAGCGCCTGCTCGGCGACCTCCTCGCGGAGAAAGTTGCCCAAGGCACTCCGATCCTCGGGGTCTGCAACGGATTCCAAATGCTCGTCCGGTCCGGCTTGCTTCCGGGCGCGCTGCAACACAATGAACGCGGTCATTTCGAATGCCGCTGGGTCGCGCTGCAACCGTCCTCCCAACTCTGCGTCTGGACCAAGGGCTTGGATGAACCGGTTCGCTGCCCCGTGGCCCACGGCGAGGGCCGATACGTGGCCGGCACCGCCGTGATCGAGCAGTTGCGATTCGAGGACCGAGTTGCCTTCCGCTACGCGGCGGATGATTACCCGGACAATCCCAACGGATCTGTGGAGTCCATTGCCGGGGTGTGCGATTCCACCGGTCTTGTCCTCGGCATGATGCCCCATCCGGAGAACCACGTGACGGAGCGCCAAAGCCGTGCCATGGTTACTACTCAAAAACGGGGACACGCACTGCCACTTTTCCGCAACGGCGTGCTCGCCGCGAGCGCATCATGAAGCACACCACCGAACTCATCTCCCCTTTTCGCGACGACCGACCGAGCGAAGAATGCGGGGTGGTCGCCGTGTCCTCGCCCAGCGGCGAAGAAACGGCCCAGCTCGCCTTCTTCGGGCTCTTCGCCCTGCAGCATCGCGGTCAGGAAGCGGCGGGCATTGCGGTCTCCGACGGTCAGCGCGCGCGGATTCACAAAGATGTCGGCCTGCTCGCCCAGATTTTCACTCCGGAAACCCTCGCCCCGCTCACCGGTTATCAGGCCATCGGGCACACCCGCTACTCGACCATGGGTGCATCCACCGCGCGCAATGCCCAGCCGTTCTTGGTTGAAACCATGCACGGCCCACTCGCCCTTGCGCACAATGGGTCCCTGGTCAATGCCACCGAGCTTCGTTCCCAACTTTTGCAACGCGGCTTCGCCCTGACCGCCGCGAGCGATACCGAAGTGATGGCCCTGATGCTCGCCGCGGCGAGCGGTCGCACTTGGGAGGAGCGCCTCGAACGCACCATGCCTTCGTGGAAAGGCGCTTACTCGCTGGTTCTCCTCGGAATCGACGGCTTCATCGCGGCCCGCGACCCCTGGGGATTCCGTCCGCTCTCCATCGGACGCACCCCCGAGGGCGGTTGGGCTGCGGCCTCGGAAACCTGCGCCTTGAACACCCTAGGTTGCACCGAGATCAGCGAGGTGGAAAATGGCGAAATCGTCGTGGTGCACGGCAAAGAAATCGCCCGGCACCGCACGACAACCGCCGCCACCGGACCGGCGCGCTGCTCCTTCGAATTTGTTTATTTTTCCCGACCCGACAGCGAATGGGACGGCGAGAGCGTGCACAAGGTGCGGCAGAAACTGGGCGAGCAACTCGCCATCGAGTGGCCGGCCGAAGCGGATGTTGTCGTGCCGGTCCCCGATTCGTCCATTCCCGCAGCCATCGGCTATTCGCGACAGTCCGGCATCCCCTTCAACGACGGTTTCATCAAAAACCGCTATATCGGACGCACCTTCATCGAGCCGACCCAGGCGCTGCGCGAGCGGCGCGTGGCCATGAAATTCAATGTCCTCCCGGCCAATCTTGCCGGCCAGCGCGTGGTCATCATCGACGACTCGCTGGTCCGCGGCACAACTTCGGCCCAGCTGATCAAACTGGTCCGCGACGCGGGAGCCAAAGAAGTCCATCTGCGCATCACCTCGCCGCGCGTGCTTCATCCCTGCCACATGGGGGTCGACATGGGGACGTATGACGAACTCATCGCCGCGCGCTTCGATCCCGAGCGGCTCCGTCAGCACGTCGGGGCCGATACGCTGGCTTTTCTTTCGGTCGAGGGCATGATGGCCGCGATCGGCAAAAAATCGGGCTACTGCACGGCCTGCTTCACCGGAAAATATCCGGTGGATGTTTCGGGCGTGGCACCCAAGGAATCTTTCGAATTCGCCTTGGCATGAAGATTCTTGTGCTCGGATCGGGCGGACGCGAACACGCCATGGCCCGCGCCTTGGAATGCCCCGGCGACCGCATTATTGTGGCGCCGGGCAATGGCGGAACACCGGACCGGCGCGACATCGACCCTTGCTCTCCCGGTCAAGTCGTCGCTCTTTGCCGTGAGGAACAGATCGATCTGGTGCTGATCGGACCGGAGAGCGCGCTGGCTGCGGGGGTCTCCGATGCCCTGCGAGCAGCCGGTTTCCCCGTCTTCGGTCCCTCCCAAGCGGCAGCACGACTCGAGACGAGCAAAAGCCATTGCCGTGAGTTTGCTGCACGCCATGGGCTCCCCTCGCCGCGCAATAAAACTTTTTCCGGCCCGAGCGCCGCGGAAGAGGCGCGTGCTTGGGCCGAAGCGCAAGATTTTCCGGTCGTGGTCAAAGCCGATGGCCTCGCCTCGGGCAAAGGCGTGGTCGTTCCCGAAAACAAATCCGAGCGCGACGAAGCTCTGGTCCGCTTGGCGCAATACGGCCCGGTTCTTCTCGAAGAACGTTTGACCGGACCGGAGGTTTCCCTGCTTGTTTTCAGCGACGGCATTTCCGTTGCCGCCATGCCCCCGGCCCAGGATCACAAACGAATTTACGAAGGCGATCGCGGGCCGAACACCGGCGGGATGGGGGCCTATGCGCCCACCGGGATTTGTCCGCCGGCCATGGTTGAACAAGTCCTCGCAACCATCGTGCGCCCGACCATCGCGGGACTGGCGCGCGAAGGCACCCCTTATGTCGGCGTGCTCTACGCCGGCCTGATGCTGACCGCCGACGGACCCAAGCTGATCGAATACAACTGCCGCTTCGGCGATCCCGAAGCCCAGACGTTGCTGCCTTTGCTCGCCACCCCGCTGCGCGGGATTGTCCTGGCTTGTGTCGAGGGACGGTTAGCAGAAACCCCGGTCCGCTGGCGCGACGAAACCGCCTGCACTGTGGTGCTGGCCTCGGGTGGCTATCCGGAAAAACCCGAAACCGGCGACCCGATCACTGGACTCGATCGGGCCGCAACCCGCGCGAGCGTGCGCCTTTTTCATGCGGGCACGGCGGAAGCGAGCGGGTCGATAGTCACCTCCGGCGGACGCGTACTCGGCGTAACCGCGACCGGGGTGAACCTGGAAGAGGCCCGCACCCGTGCCTATGAGGCCGCTGGCGAAATCTCTTTCCGCGGGAAACAATTCCGCCGCGACATCGGCTGGCGCGAACTGGCCCGCACGGCCGGCGGCTACGCGGCGAGCGGCGTGGACATTGACGAAGGCCACCGCGCCGTCTCCCTGCTCAAAAAGAAAGTCGAAGCCACGCATTCCGCCGGCGTGCTCAGCGGCATCGGGTCTTTCGGTGGCGCCCTTGACGCCTCGGCCCTGAAAAACTTCGAGCACCCCGTGTTGCTCGGCACCACAGACGGAGTCGGAACCAAAGTCATGCTTGCCTCCGCTGCCGGCCGCTACACGTCGATCGGCCACGACATCGTCAACCACTGCATCAACGATCTCCTCGTGCAGGGCGCCTTTCCGCTCTTCTTCCTGGACTACATTGCCTCGTCTTCCATTTCGGCCTCCCGCATCGCGGAAATCGTCGGAGGGATGGCCGAGGCCTGCGCGGATGCCAAATGCGTGCTGCTCGGCGGGGAGACGGCGGAAATGCCCGGGGTCTATTGCCCGGGGGAATTCGACGTGGCCGGCACGATGGTCGGCGTGGCGGAAAAGAACCGCCTTCTGCCGCGGCCGGATCTTCAGGCGGGCGACCTCCTGCTCGGACTGGCCTCGTCCGGATTGCATACCAATGGTTATTCGTTGGTCCGTAAAATTTTCCGCGGCCTGCCGCTCGAGGCAACACCTGCGGGTCTTGACACCACCTTGGGCGATGCGCTGCTCGCACCGCACCGCTCCTATCTCGAGTTGCTGCGCCCCGCCTTGGACCGCGGGTTGGTCAAAGCACTTGCCCATCTGACCGGCGGGGGCGTTTTCGACAACCTTCCGCGTGTCCTCCCGGAAGATTGTGCCGCGGACATCGAGCGCGCCGCCTGGCCCGTGTCGCCGCTCTTCCAACTCATCGCGGAGGTGAGCGGACTGCCCGACGACGAACTCTTCCGCACCTTCAACATGGGGGTGGGCCTGGTGGTGATTTGTGCTCCGCCGGATGAAGCAGCCTTGCGCGCCGCGATCAAGGAACCTTTGTTCCTCCTCGGCCACCTTACCGCTGGGCCGCGCGGGGTACGCATGGTCTGAAGGGCGCGGCTTGGCAAAGCGCCCCGGAGCCTTAACCTGCAGTGACTGTGAGCAGCGGAGCTAACATTCTTCTCGTCGGGGCAGGCGGCTTCATCGGATCCATCGCACGGTACCTGCTCGGTGGCTGGGTGCTGCATCACACGCTGGCCGGCAAATTCCCCTGGAGCACCTTCGTGGTTAACGTGCTCGGCTGTCTGCTCATCGGAGTGCTTTCCGGAACGATCGAGCGCCTCGCATGGTTTACCCCGCAGATGAGGTTGCTCCTGCTTACCGGACTGCTCGGCGGTTTTACCACCTTCTCCGCCTTCGGTCTGGAAACCGTTTTTCTCCTGCGGCGGGGTGAAGTCCTCATCGCGGTTGCCTATGCTCTCTCCAGCGTGGCGGTCTGCGTCACCGCGGTCTGGGTTGGCTTCCGCGTGATCGAACTGCTGCCGCGTAGCTGACAAATAAAAGGGGCCCCCGTCGGGAGCCCCTTGATTGGCCAAGATAAGAAAGCCGGACCCTTATTCGGCAGCCTTCTCGCCGGTCACCGCGCCTTTGACCGCGGAAGCGCCATCACGCACCGCCGCACCGGCGGCATGAGCTGCATCCGCACCGGTCTGAGCGGTGCCTTCGACCGCCGTGGCGGCAGTGCCCACCGTTCCGCCCGCCGCTCCTGCCGTGGTTCTCACAGCTCTTTTGGTCGTGCCGGTTACCGTGCCGACCGCCGCGCCGGTTGTGTCAACCACGCCGGCACCGATCACCTTGACCGCATTCTCGGCACCCTTGACGGGCTTCTTGTTGATCAAAGCCTTGCCCGTATCCAAAACCGTCTCGCCCGCAGACTTGGCGGTCTTGCCCACGCCTACAACGGCCGTTTTGCCCGTGTCAACAAGGCCCTTGCCCGCGTCCATCACCGTGGTGCCGGCTTTCTTCGCGGTCCCGGTCACTGCCCCGGTCGCGTCTTGACCCGTCTTGGTCGCCAACTCGCCGGCGGTCGGCTTGACCGCGGTGGCTGCCTCCTCGGCTTGGGCCACAGAAGAAACGGCCACGAAGGCCGCAGAAACGGCGATGGCGAGGATACGTTGGCTGGCTTTGCTTAATTCAGAAGGTGAAGTTTTCATAATGAGCCTTTAAGCTTACGACCCGCAGAACCGAGGTCAACTGATCGCCAAAGATTTTCCGTCCTTTCCCCATAGGACGCAGAGGCGGTCCGGGCAGGTCCGGATGGCCCCACCCGACCTTTTTTGGAGTGTCCCTCATTGCCATTGAGCTGCAACGGCGGTCTGGCGCAGGATCTGTGCATCTCCATGAAAGCCGACAAGCTGGTCAAAAAAGCCCACGAACTGGCCGGCCCGTTCCGGGTGACCTCGGGAAAAGATTTCCGGCTCAAAGATTACCGTCCGGACGATCTGCTCACCTTTGACCAAGAGGACAAAGACCGCGCCAAGGTAGCGTTGGCCCAAGGGGTGCAGGCACTCTCCGATCTGCAGGACAAACTTTATGCCCAGGACCAGTGGGCCGTCCTGCTCATTTTCCAGGCCATGGATGCGGCGGGCAAAGACGGGGCGATCAAACACGTGATGTCCGGGATCAATCCGCAGGGCTGCGAGGTCCACTCGTTCAAGGCCCCGACCAGCGAGGAACTCGACCACGACTACCTTTGGCGCTGCAGCAAGCGTGTTCCGGAACGGGGACGCATTGGCATTTTCAACCGCAGCTACTACGAAGAAACCCTGGTCGTGCGCGTGCATCCGGAAATCCTCGGGAAGCAGAAGATTCCGCGTCCCTTGCTGACCAAGAATATCTGGAGTCAACGCTTCGAGGACATCCGCGCCTTCGAGCGCTACCTCGCGCGCAATGGCGTGCTGGTGTGCAAATTCTTCCTCAATGTCTCCAAGGCCGAGCAGAAAAAACGTTTCCTTGCCCGCATCGACACGCCGGAGAAAAACTGGAAGTTCTCCACGGCTGACTCGCACGAGAGGCAATTTTGGAACGGCTACCAACAAGCCTACGAGGAGACGATCCGGCACACCGCGGCGGAACATGCCCCTTGGTATGTGGTCCCAGCCGACCACAAATGGTTCACCCGCGTCGTGGTCGCCGCCGCCGTTATCGAGGCCCTCGACTCGCTCCACCTGGAGTATCCGAAGGTCGGCAAAGGCCAGAGGGGGGAACTCGCTGCGGCCAAGAAGGAACTGCTGGCGGAGAAATAGCAGCTACTGGCCGATAATTTTGACCAGGACACGCTTGCGACGCTGGCCGTCGAACTCGCCGTAAAAAATCTGCTCCCACGGTCCGAAGTCGAGGCGACGGTTGGTCACCGCCACGACGACTTCCCGGCCCATGATGCTGCGCTTGAGGTGCGCGTCGGCATTGTCCTCCCCGCCATTGTGGCCGTATTGACTGTGCGGCTTTTCCGGGGCGAGCTTTTCCAGCCACCGCTCGAAGTCGGCATGCAGTCCGCTTTCATCGTCATTGATGAAGACACTCGCCGTGATGTGCATGGCATTGACCAGACACAGGCCTTCCTTGATCGCACTGGCCTGGAGGCACATTTCGATTTGTGGCGTGATATTGACCAAGCCGCGGCGGGCGGGGACTTCGAACCAGAGTTCCTCGCGGTAGGATTTCATGAGACGCAATTGAACAAAAGGTGGTGGAGGCCACGAAGGGGAAACTACCGGCTTCGTTATCTTTGTTTCTTTCTGGGCAAAAATATCAGGGCACCGCGTAGCGGGAAAATTTCGCTTCCAACGCGGGCGGGATGTGCGCCGTGACCATGGCGTCGTCACCCTCGTAGACGATGGCCACGACGTGCCCTGCGCGGTGCAACTCGGCCAGGGCAACGCTGTCGCTTTGCGGGATGCGGAACTTCTGGCGGAGGCGCCACGCCGAAAGTTGGTTTTGCAACTCGTCGACGAACTGCTCGAGATTTTCCCCCGTTTTCACCGAGATGGCCACGCTGTGCGGATGACGGGCCAGTGCGGCATCGATCGCCTCGGCATTGGCCAGCCGGTCGATCTTGTTGAAGACAATCAGGGTGTGTTTGCCGTCGGCTTCGAGTTCGCGAATAACCTCTTCCGTCGCGGCAATGTGTTCTTCCCACTGCGGGTGGCTGAGGTCGACGACATGGACCAACAGGTCGGCGGATTTCAACTCTTCGAGCGTGGCTTTGAAGGATTCGATCACGGTGGTGGGCAATTTCCGGATGAAGCCGACCGTATCGGTG
This sequence comes from Chthoniobacter flavus, assembly GCA_945871065.1. GTDB lineage: Bacteria > Verrucomicrobiota > Verrucomicrobiia > Chthoniobacterales > JACTMZ01 > JACTMZ01. The sequence goes on from CAMBUL010000027.1 coordinate 26,356, forward strand.
AAAAGGACCTTTAGCTTGTTCGGCAGGACGAACTGGCGCGTGGTCGGATCGAGCGTCGCGAAGAGTTTGTCCTCGGCCAGGACGCCGGCCTTGGTTAGCCGGTTGAGCAGGGATGATTTCCCCGCGTTGGTGTAACCGACAATGGCCACGACCGGCCACTGGTGGCGGGCGCGGCCCTCGCGCTGGATGGCACGGTGTTTGCGCACTTCTTCAAGATCTCTTTGCAAGCGGGCAATGCGCTCCTGTACGCGACGGCGGTCGACTTCCAGCTGGGTTTCGCCCGGACCCCGGGTGCCGATCCCACCGGTCTGGCGCGAAAGGTGGGTCCACATGCGGGTCAGTCGCGGCAGGAGATATTGCAGCTGCGCGAGTTCGATTTGCAGGCGACCCTCCCGGCTGCGCGCCCGGCGCGCGAAGATGTCGAGAATGAGCTGGGTGCGGTCGAGGACCTTTTTCGAGGTGATGGTCTCGAGATTGCGGCCCTGCGCGGGAGAAAGTTCGTCGTCGAAAATGATCGAGCCCGCGCCGGTCTCGGTGCAGAGCACGGCGACTTCCTCGGCTTTGCCTTTGCCGATGTAATACGGGGCGGTCGGGTGGGGTAGTTTTTGCGTAACGATGTCGACCACGGTGGCACCCGCCGTGGCGGCCAATTCGCGCAATTCGTTCAAGGATTCCTCCAGATCCCACTTGGTCACGCCGTCGTGTTCGAGCCCGACCAGGATGGTTTTCTCGGTGGCGCGGGGGGGAGGCGTGGCGACGATCATGGCAGGCCCAATTGACGGGCGATGCGGTCCAAAAAGTCGGGCGTCACAGGCGAAAGATTCTCCACAGGGAATGTGGATTTGGCCCGGAACCACGTCAACTGCCTTTTGGCGTATTGCCGGGTGGCGATGGTGACAAGTTCGGCACAAGTGGCACCATCGATCATGTTCTCGAGCAGAGCGGTGATCTCGCGCCACCCCAGGATCTGCCGCGCGGTGTGGCTGGCCAGGTCGCGGGCGGCTCGGACCTCCTCTATGCCCCCGCCGGCCAGACGTGCCTCCACGGCGGTGGCAATGCGGGCGTTGAGCTCGTCGCGATCGCGGGTCAGGACCACGCCGCGCAGACCCTGGGGAGCGGGCGGTTCGGTGAGGATTGCGGAGGCGGGCTGGCCGGTTTGCAGGCTGAGTTCCAAACGGCGGGCCACGCGGCGCGGATTGCGCGTGTCGATGGCGGTCAAACTGGCCGGATCGAGTTCACGCAGCCGCGCGAGCATGGTATCAAGCGTCAGACTCCGCACCTCATCGCGGATGACGGGATCGATGGCGGGCAGTGGCGGGAGACCGGTTGTGAGCGCTTGGAGATAAAGTCCACTGCCGCCGACGATCAATGGAGTTCGGCCGCGGGCGATGATGTTTTCGATCGCGGCGAGCGCCAGGTCGGCGAAACGCGCGGCATTCGTGGCATCGGTGCACGGGATTGTGCCGAACAAATGGTGCGGCACGGCCACACGCTCCGCCACGGAGGGTTGGGCGCTAAGGACGGGAAACTCGCGGTAAAGCTGGAAGGCATCGGCACAAACGATTTCGCCGCGGTGTTTTTGGGCGAGGGCGAGCGCGACCTCCGATTTGCCGACGGAGGTCGGGCCGGCGAGGAAGACGGCGTGTTGGAGGATGTTGCGTTCGGACACCGGGGAAAGGGTAGCGGAAAAGTTGGCGCGAGTGCGACAGAGGAAGAAACGACCGGCGCCGGGGGCGGCGCCGCTACAGGAAATGTAGCATCGGCGTCCCCGCCGACGGAGCCAGCGCGGCGGACGAGCGGCCGCTCGTCCCTACCTCCGAAAAACAGCACGGGCCGGCGTGAGTCGGCCCGTGAATGTTGGTCAGGAATGGGCTGATTAGACCTGCGCGGACGGCTCCTCGGAGGCGGGCTCATCGGAGGGCGCGTTCTCGTTGCGGTCGCGGTCGCTGGCGCGGTCGGGCGGAAGCTTGGCTCCGCTGACCACGAGTTTGCGGCCCATGTATTCTTTGTCGTGGAGTTCCTCGACGGCGCGTTTGGCCTCGGAGACGCTGTTCATCTGGATAAAGCCGAAGCCTTTGGAGCGCTGGGTGTGCTTGTTGGAGATGACTTCGACATGAGCTACGGTGCCGACGCCGGAGAACAACTCGAGGAGGTCACTCTCCGCCGCGTCATAAGACAGGTTGCCGATGTAGAGGCGGGGGGTGGTGACTTCGATATTCTCCGGTTTGCGCGACTCGCGCGGCGCGCGGGTTTCACGATTCTCGCGGTCCTCGCGGGGTTCACGCGGCGGACGCGACTCGCGGGATTCGTCGCGGGAGCGCTCGCGGCGCTCAGGGCGCTCGGAGCGTTCAAAGCGTTCGGAGCCATTGGTGGAAGGCTTGGCGGGCTGCGGCGCGAGGCCGAAGAACGCTTTGATTTTATCCCACAGACCGGCCGGCTTGCGGGGCTCGCGGGTGATTTTGAAGTTGTCGCCGGAACGCGGCGGACGGGATGAGGATGAGGAGCTGCGGGAGCGTCCGCCGCGACTGCGACGACGGGGACCCGAATCGGAATGAGATGAGTTCATTAGGACAATTGATATTGCTTGATGGTGTGGACCGCAGGGCGCGCTGTTCGCGCTGGGGATGCTTCCCGCGGAAGTGGAACGGAAGCAGCGCCGACATGGCGCCAGCTGCCCGGGCGGAGCGGACTCCGCAGCCGGATGGCGTTTCCGTGTCTTTTCCGGTTACGACACGAATGCCGCGTTCAAGCCGGCGTAAAACCGGCAAGTTCAGCAGGATGTTTAGCAAGCCGGACGAAGGACGTCCGGATGCATAAGTCGCCCGCAGACAAGACGTAAGAACAATCATGGCTGTCGTGACCGAAAAGGACTCTCTTAAGTTAAGGCAGCACCTTGGATAAGCAATAAAGAAATCGCCGCTCGTGGCGATGTCCCAGGGACCGCCCATTGTCGACCACGGATCAGCAAGATGGGGCTATTCGTCGCCGTCTGGCATCTCCGGTGGAGGCCCTTTGGAACCTTCTGGTCCGCGCGGTCCACCCGGCGGGGGCCCAAGTTGCTCGAGCAGCGGGGCAAGATCCGGATTCTGTTTGAGGGCCGCGGCTTTCATCGCCTCTTGCATGGCCCGACCGGCTTCGCGCCGTGCTTCGGGAGAGCGGGCGGACTTCATCTTCTCGCGCGCGGCAACGACTTCCGGGTCATCTTGGGCAGCTTGGCGGGCGGATTTCAATTGATCCCGCTGTTGGGGGGTCAATGACTCAAAGCGGTCGCGCATCCCTCGGGCCCGGTCTCGGGATTGCTTCACTTTTTCCAAGGTGGGGGCGAGGCCCGGGTCAGCGGCAAGAATGGCGGCATTCATGGCGTTTTCCAACTGCTTGTCGACCGCATCGCGTGCCTCCTTGAGCGAGCGGACAGTCGGATCGTCTTTCGCCTTGTCGCGGGCCGTGGCGAGGCGTTGTGCCTCCTCGCGATCCAGACCGGCCATGGATTCGCGGGGGCCATCAGACCTGCCCTGCTTTTTCCCTGGCGGTTTGTCGGGACGTTCGGCAGAGGTGGGGCTTTGCGCCTGAAGGTTGCCGGGAGCAAGGGTGACCAGCGCGGCACAGAGGGCAGCGGAGAGAACGAGTGATTTCATAACAAAAGGTTCAACCCCCGCTCGTCCCCTCGGTTGCGGTCTTTTTCGCGGCCGACCAGGGCGCGGGTGCCACTGGCGCGGATTGGAGGAGCGGCAGGACAACGGTGAAAGTCGAGCCTTCGCCGGGTGCACTGCGCACGGAGACGTTGCCGCTGTGGGCTTGGATCACATTTTTGACAATGGAAAGTCCGAGTCCCGTGCCTCCGGTTTCGCGCGAGCGGTCTTTGTGCACCCGGTAAAAGCGCTCAAAAATATGCTCCAGGTCTCCACTCGGGATACCGGGCCCGTTGTCGGTGACTTGCACCTGGATATTCGGGCCGGATCGCTCGAGGTGCAGGTCGACCGCGAGTCCGGGCCGGTTACCATATTTGAGCGCGTTTTCGAGGAGATTGATGAAGACCTGTTCGAGACGCACGGCATCGGCCTCGAGCGTCAGGTCCCCACCCGCCGCAAGGATGCGCACCGTGGCCGCCTGGCTACGGATCGGCTCGTCGAACTGTTCGACGACATGATGCAGGAGCGCGCTGAGGTCGATGCGCTCGACCTCAAGCGGGACGGAACGCGATTCCGCGCGGGATATAACAAGAAGATCATCGACGAGGCGGCCGAGACGATCGGCGTGCTTGAACATGACGCCCAGGGCATTCTCCGCCATGGGCCGGTCGTCGAGGCCGCCATCGGCCAACGTTTCGAGATAACCGCAGATGATCGTGAGCGGAGTCCGCAACTCGTGCGAAACATTGGCGACGAATTCCCGGCGCACTTGCTCGAGGCTCTTGATGCGCGTGATGTCGTGCAGGACGACGACCGCACCCGAATGGTCGGAATCCAGCTCAAGCGGCGAAATGCTCAATTCAAAAATCCGGGCTGCGCCCACCCGCTCGACGGTGATTTCGCCGCGATGCTCTTTGCCCCCCTGCAATCCCAACTGCACGAGACGGTGCATGGCGGCATGGCCGAAGGCTTCGACCACGGTCCGTCCGACCGGCGAGCCGGAAAGCTGAAACATGGCCTCGACACCGCGATTGGCCTGCAGGAGGCAGAGGCGCCGGTCGACGGTAAAGATGCCCTCGGGGATGCTGGCCAGGATAGCATTGAGTTCGGAGCGCTCACGGTGCGCAGCGCGGTCAAGCTCACGAGCCTGCCGCGCGATTGCCTCGACGTCGCGCTGCGCCGCGCGCAAACCGGGCGGGAGATCGAGGGTGAGCGGACGCGTCAGCTCGCCGTGGGCCACCCGGCGCAAGGCGGAGCGCAGGCGCAGAATGCCCGCGAAATAGCGGACGACAAGGAGCAACAGAACGGCCCCCGCGAACAGCCCGGCTATCATCGACCAGTTCAAGGTTCCGTCCTTCCCGCGTTGAAGCAATAACCTTCGCCGCGCACCGTGGCGAGGCAGTCGGCATGGCATCCAAGTTTGGCCCGTAACCGCCGCATGTGAGTATCGACCGTGCGACTGTCGATCAGATTACGGTAGCCCCAGACATCGCGCAGCAGATCGACCCGCGCCGTCGGTACGCCGCGCTTTTCCATCAGCGTGGCAAGGAGTTTGAACTCGATGGCCGTCAGGTCGAGGCGCGCGCCTTCGAGTCGCACCTCGAAGATACCCCGATCAAGTTCGAACGGTCCGAAAGCCAGAGTATCCCCCGCGCCCGGTACGCGCTGACGGCGCAGGATGCCTTGGACACGAAGGACAAGCTCGCGCGGACTGAAAGGCTTGGCCACGTAGTCGTCCGCCCCGAGTTCGAGGCCGGCGATCCGTTCTTCCGGTTGGGCCTTGGCCGTGAGCATGATGACCGGAATGGCGGTGGTGGCAACGCCCGCCTTTAACTCCCGGCACACATCCTCTCCGCTCATGGCCGGTAACATGAGGTCGAGCACGATGACATCCGGGGATTCAGCCCTGGCTTTCTCCAGCCCCTGCCGACCATCGCGCGCAAGAAGAACGCGGAGCCCCGCTTTGTCCATATGGTAACGGACCAACTCCAACATGTCGGCCTCGTCCTCGATAACCAGAACTGTAGCCGGCTTGGTCTGGGCGGGATTCACGTCGTGGACGCTAGGAAGCGGGGCGCTCTGCTCAAGATAAAAAAGTGAGCCGCCGGTGATTCCGATCAGAAAACAAGAAAACTGACCGGCCCGGCGGCTCTTGGCGCAAACCAAACCGATATTTCTGACCACGCCAACGGTCCTCCGTTCAAAAAACTTTTTGCCGCGCCGTTTCGGGATACTGTTCTCATATCAGGAGACTCTGGGTCGCTCGCTCCGATCAGAGCGCTGTGCTAAGTTATCGTCTCTCTATGAGGATCCGTCCGATTTTCTTTTTCCTCCCCCTGCTTTTTACCGGCTGTGCGCAGCTCGACAACCGTCATGTCATGCACATCAGCGTGACCGACCAGAAGATGCTCGTCACCGATCAAGGTCAGCCCGTGGCCACCTTTCCCATCTCGACCTCGAAATTCGGGCTGAGTTCGCGGCCGGGCAGCTACGGCACCCCACTCGGCAAGCACCGCGTGCTGAAAAAAATCGGCCACGGTTTGCCGCCGGGCGCGGTTTTCAAGTCGCGCCGTTTCACCGGCGAGGTGCTGCCAGTTGATGCGCCGGGACGCGATCCCATCGTCACCCGCATCCTCTGGCTCGGCGGCAAAGAGGGTCACAACGGGAACAGCTTCGGCCGCTTTATTTACATCCACGGTACACCGGAGGAGCGCAATATCGGTATCCCCGTCAGCTACGGCTGCATCCGCATGCGCTCGAGGGATATCATTGCCTTGTTCGACCGCGTGGGCGTCGGCGCACGGGTCGATATTTTCCAACAACCGTTGGCCGAACGGCTGCCCAAGCTGGTGCCGTCTGTAGTGCAAGCCGCATCTGAAACTCCCGCGCCTCCACCAGAAAAGTTCACGGGCACACCTTCCGCTTCCCCACGCGGACTTTAAGGGCACTCAGGCTCCCGGGGGTGGCGTGGTGTGGCGAATGTCTTCGGCAGATGCGGCGAAGACGGCGTCTTCGGCGATGTTTGTGGCGTGGTCACCGACGCGTTCGAGATTACGCGCCATGAGCACGAGATCGAGATAATCGCGGATGCGGCCGGTGTCCTCAGCCATCCGCGCGGTCAACTGATCGATGAAGGCATGGTGCATGGCATCGAGCTCGCGGTCGCGCTCTTTTAGTCCGCGTGCCAACCCCTCGTCGCGGTCGGCGTAACTCCGGATGCTGTCGCGAAAAATATCCGCCGCGACGCGACACATTTTGACCAAGCCGTCCGTCTCGGGCAGGGCAAACGCCTCGTTGAGGCGGCGGGCGCGGCGGGCAATGCCCACGGCCTGATCACCCACGCGCTCGAGGTTGGTGCTGACTTTCATGGCGGCAACCACCTCCCGCAGATCGTTGGCCAACGGTTGGAACCGGACCAAAATAGCAACACCGGCCTCGTCGACCGACTTCTCCAACATGTCAATTTCCGCATCGTCCGCAATGACCCTCTCGCAAGCTTCGAAGCTGCGGGCGGAAAGACTTTCACTGGCGGAGGCCAGCAGGCGCTCGGTCAGTGAAGCCATCATCAACACCGTGTCACGCATCGTGCGCAGGGCGTCGTCAAAATCGCCCAAAATATGTTTGGCCGTGGTCAGATCCATCGCAATAAAGACTAGGCTTGCGGGGATCCGGCCGCAAGCCGTGGAACAAACTTCCTAAAGTCTCGGAAAAACCCGGCTCCAAATGTGACAAATCCGCCACGGCCATGCTTTTCGCTTCTTTCGCGCCCGCCGAACGGCGAGACTTTGCCCCCAATCTTTCGCTCATGAAGAAGTCATTGTTTCATTTTGCCATCATGGCAGCCGGTTTCACCGCGCCACTCCATGCCCAGCAACTATCTGGTGCGGGCGCCACCTTCCCCGCGCCGCTCTACCAGCGCTGGGCGGTCGAATACAACAA
>CAMBUL010000028.1 GCA_945871065.1 Chthoniobacter flavus
GAATACACGCGCGAATTGGAGGCCGGACTGCGCGGCCGCTGGTGCGACCGCTACGAGTCGAAAGGCAAACGCAGCGGCGCCTTTTCCAGCGGGTGCTACGGCTGCCCACCTTACATCCTCATGAATTACAAAACGGATGTGTTTGCCGACATGTTCACCCTCGCGCACGAGGCGGGCCACTCCATGCACACTTGGTATGCGCAACGTGACCAGACCTTCCAGGACCACCATTATCCGATCTTCCTTGCCGAGGTTGCTTCCACTTTCAACGAGGAACTCCTCACCCACCACCTCCTCACCCAGACGGACGATCCGCCCATGAAAGCGTATCTCCTCAACCGCCAAATCGACGACCTTCGCGGCACCATCTACCGCCAAACTATGTTCGCCGAGTTCGAGAAAATTATCCATGAACGCCAGGAAGCCGGCGAAGCCCTCACCCTCGATACCCTCACCACTACTTACCACGAATTGCTGGTCACCTATTTCGGACCCGGCTTCACCCTCGACCCGCAACTCGACCTCGAGTGCCTGCGCATCCCGCATTTCTACAGCGCGTTTTACGTCTACCAATACGCCACCGGCATGAGCGCTGCCATCGCCCTCTCCCGCCAAGTGCTCGAAACCGGCGACCCGTCCCGCTACCTGGCCTTCCTCCAATCCGGCGGCCGGCAAGATCCCATCGACACCTTGAAACTCGCCGGCGTCGACATGACCTCACCCACCCCTGTCAAGGCGGCCCTCCAACTTTTCGCCCAACGCGTCGACGAACTCTCCACCCTGCTCAAGATCGACCTCGATCAGCCATAAGCCCCCTCCCGGCCCCAGCGGGCCGTAGCCCCGACAATGAAACGCGCCTTCCTCGACAAACTCCTCGCCCGCCTCCGCCGCATCCAACCGGAAGACGTCGAAGCCTTCTTCGTCGAACTGGCCCGCGACAAACGTTTCCTCGAGACCATCTTCAACGCCATCCGCGAAGGCGTCATCGTCACCGACACCGCCGGCACAGTCATTTACATGAACGATGCCGCCGGACTCCTCTTTGGACTCGACCCCGCCGCCGCCCTCGGGCGTCCGCTGGCCGAAAACATCAGCGGACTGCGTTGGAAAGAACTGGCCCAAGGCCGCGAAGTCGTGACCCGCGACATCGAAGTTTTCCACCCCGCCCACCGCGTCCTCAATTTTTATGTCGTCCCGCTTCTGGCCGAGGACGACGACAAACCCGGACACCGCCAGCATGCCGGTTACGCCCTCATCATGCGCGACTTCACCGAGCGCCACCGCGCCGCGCAAGAAACGCTGGAAAGCGAACGCATCGCCGCCCTCCAACTCCTCGCCGCCGGCGTGGCCCACGAAATCGGCAATCCCCTCAATTCCCTCACCATCCATCTCCAACTCCTCGAACGCCGCCTGCGCAAACTCCCCGCAGAGCAGCAGAACACCCTCCTTCAACCGCTCGAAGTCGCGCAGGAAGAAATCAAACGCCTCGACACCATCGTCACCCAATTCCTTCGCGCCATCCGTCCCGCCCCGCTCCAACGCACCCCGCACGACCTCAACTCCCTCGTCCGCGACGCTGCCGAATTTCTCGGACCGGAACTCAAGTCCCGCAACATCCTCCTCGAACTCGACCTCGCCCCCGGACTCCCCGTCCTTGAAGTCGACCAGGACCAACTCAAGCAAGCGTTTTACAACATCGTCAAAAACTCGAGCGAAGCCATGAAGCAAGGCGGACTCCTCAAGATCCGCACCGGCGCCGACAGCGAATGGATCAACATCAGATTCGCCGACACCGGTGGCGGCATGACCCAAGAAGCCATGGCCCGCATCTTCGAACCCTACTTCACCACGAAGCAAAGCGGCAGCGGTCTCGGCCTCATGATCACCCAACGCATCGTCCGCGCCCACGGCGGAGAAGTCGTGATCGAAAGTGACCCCGGCAACGGCTTGAAAATTACCATCCGCCTCCCCCGTCACGACCGCCAGGTTCAAATGCTCCCCGGCGCCCCGCTTTCGCTCCCTGCCCCGAAGTAGGATCGCGCACTCCAAGCGCGCTCTATCCTCTGCCCCCATGACAGCGAAACAATGAGCAAAGAATTTCCGCGCGCGACGCAATTCTCTTTAGGCTGTTTAGAACATCCTCCCGTTTCCGAAGAAGCGTTCGCCCCCTGAATACCCTCGATCGGCACAGGTTGAGAAAATTCGCGGCCGTTTCGTAATCCTCGGTCAGCAGCGGAACGTCGGGGAACGCCGCAACGCCAGTGACCAGACTCCCGTACCGACGAGCACCCTCACGCCCGTGCCCGCTGGCGCTTATAGTCGTAGTCCGGGTCAAACTCGACCTTCCCGAAAAGATCCAAGATGCGATCCTGCCGCAGGTGACGAATGTAGTCCGTTAAAGCCTGAGTGATACCAAGGGCCCATCGCATTTGGACTTTGTCCTTCGACCCCAGGGTAGGGTCGGACCTCCGGGCCGACCGCGAACATTTTCTCGGATTCGACACGGCCGGTCCAACCGGAACGCAGTGAAGATGGCCCCTAGGCAAAGGCCCAGCCCTACCGCTCAATCCATAGTCGAAAAGCAAAAGGACGTTGGTATGACTGCCTCCTTTTTGGTGCGGTCCTTGCCCAGCGCCGCAGCCTCTGCGATCAGCCGATCATCAAGTTGATGATTGGACGCCATGAAACACCTCCAAACGTAACCACATCCACTGCTCTGTGTGGTTCAATGAATTTTTGAAGCCGAACGTCCGCGATGACCGATCATCACGTGCTTTGGGCACGGCTTCTGCCCGCGAAGCGGAATCAGCAGGTGGCATGAGTAAAGTGCCGAAGGCATGGTGACTCGATCCATCGCTCTGTTCGCATTTCTTATTCGTAGTGGCTCCACAATCGCAGCACCTTTACTACTCGCTCCTTTTTGAGCACTTGGAAGACAAGTCTGTGCTGAATATTGATTCTTCGGGAATATGCACCGGCGAGATCGCCGATGAGCTTCTCGTAAGGGGGAGGATTCTGGAAAGGATCGTTGGCCAGAATATCCAATAAGGATTGAGCCTTCGGTTTCAGCCCAGCGCTGGCAAGCTTCTTGGCGTCTTTCTGCGCTTGCTTGGTGAAGACGAGGAGGTATTTCACCAATCGAGCTTTTTGGCGCACGCGGAAACTCGAGTGGCGAGTCCGGCACGAATGGATTCCCTCATGCCAGGAATCGAGACCAAATAAAGGCTCTCCTGAATGGCACGCCAGTCGTCCTCGGCCACAAGAACAGCATTGGACCGCTTACCGGTGATCTGAATCGGCTCGTGCGAGTCCGAAGCATCGTCAAGGAGCTTATAAATCATGGATCGTGCTGTTGTTGCGGTGACTGTCTGCATGGGAAAAGCGTCCGTGATTACGTGCGTATTGTCAAGCGATAGTATTCTGCGAACGTCCGCGATGACCTGCTGCTACTCGCTTTTGACACCAAAGCCTGCCCCGCAGACGACGTGCCAAAAGTGCCACTTTAGGCATGGCAGTTGGGTCCATCGGTTTGCTCGCATTAGTTTTTTTCCAAGAGCTCACCCTCAACATACTGGTGGATCAAACCGGAAATCAGCGCTTGGTAGGGAAGACCTTTTTTGAGGGCCTTTCTCTGGATGCCAAGCAAATCATGACTGCTCAGGCGCACGTTGATCCTTCTGTCTTTCTTGAATGTATTCTCCGAAGCCCGCTTCAAATCGGAGAGGAGTTTACGGGAGGGCCTTCTCAAGCTCGATAACTCCGCGCTCAAGGGCGTCTGCGATTTCTTTTTCTTCTGCTTCAGTGGTTGGCTTCATTTTTGCTCCTCGTTGTAGAGTTTTGGCATCTTTCTTGAGGGGAAACCACGTCGCCAGCGCTTTCGGTAGTTCCTCGCGGGACACGGCAAATGCTCAAAAAAATTTCGGCCGCTTCGCGGGTTCCTGTGGCCGGGACGGCTGCCCGCCGCCCCGGCTCAAAGAGGAAAAGGGCAAAGAGCCAAAGATCAAAGGGAACTCTTCCGGCGCTTCCAAAGATACACCGCTCCTGCTCCGAGCAACAGAAGCGCGTAAGTCGAGGGTTCAGGGACACTCGCGACACGAAAACCGAGGTAGTTTTCCTCGATCGTCGGGGCGTCGCTGTACCGGAACGAGGAGCGCAAGCCGAACTCGGAGAAGCCCCAGCCGCCACCGCGGAACGCGCGAGTCTCGGACGACGAGCTATTTGACCCGTCAAAAGCACTTTCATTCCACTCAAAGATATTGCCGCCTTGGCCCATCGTGCCGTAGGGGCTCAAGCCTCCAGCGCTGGCCACTATGGCCGGAACCGAGGCAGTGCCATCGTAAACCGCACTGCTCGCATTGGTCCCGCTGGCCACCGCCGTCGGGGCCGTGTCGCTGCCCGTCGGATAGAGGAAATAGTTCGTCCCGGCCGCGTTGTAATACGCCGCCTTGTACCACTCGTTCTCGCTGGGCAGAAAATAAAAGGCATCCTTGTTCCGGTAGAGCATCCTTGTTCCGGTAGAGGTTGGTTCCGCCCGCCGTCCAGGCCTGCCCGCTGCTCCACAGAGCCATGCTCCAGTTGGTGGTAAAGGTCAGATTGTAGGCCGCCGTCTTCCCCGAGTTCGTGTTGAGGAAATTGACGAAGGCCGCTGCCTCATACCAGTCGATAAGCGCCGCTGGCTGGTTACCCGTCCACCTCCCCGCCGTGACATTCGCCATCCCGCTCGCCGTGGCCTTGGTAATGGCGTCTTGGGAGATCTCGTAAGTGCTCGCGCGATATTCGTAGGGTACCGCGCCATAGGTGGTCGTATCGGCCGCATTGCCCGTGTTGCCGACACCGACAAAGTCGATGGTGAACTCATTGCCACTCGTGCCGAAGGTGTCGGCTTGGGCGGAGGGTTGGATGCTGAGAGTAAATGCGGCCAAAAGCGCCGCCACGAGATGCGATCTTTTCATGGTTCTTTGTCTTTCAGGCCGTGGGTTAAACCGGCGAAACCGCCGCGTTATTTTAAACAGATCCACGGCCGTGGAACCTGAAAAGAGAACAACGTCGCCACCATGCTCCCCCTGCCCGCCCGCGCAAGGCAAATGTCAATCACGACAAAAGTTTCCCGGCCGCCCGACTAGAAATCGCCCAGACACTCAGGGCCAGCCCCAGCAGACCCATCGCATAAACAGGCGCCGCGTACAGCGCCGGGCGTTCCCTGCGCCTCTCCTATGTGGCATGTGGCGACCGTCCTCCCGGGAACATGGCGTCCGCCGCAGCGACACGGCGGATACGGATTTTCGGAAGTTCGACTTTCTGGAAGTGGTCAATCCGCTGCGGGCTAAACGGTGATATTGCTCAGTGCCCCTTCCGAGACCCATCCTGACTTAGAACATTTCTTGCCGCAGCGACTCCTAAAATTTGGTCAATCCTCATCTCGCGCTGCCTCTTGACCTCCAGTTACGACTATCTTGCGAGGATCCGCCGACTGGAAGAGCGCGGACGCTCCGATGTCAGCACCACCATGATCTATTGACTTTACCTCTCACCTCACCGCCCGCTTGAACACCGCGACATCCTTCCGTGTGAAACCCACCAATTCCCAGCCGTCCAACCCGCGCGCACTGAGCATCTCACCAAGGTTGCGATTATTCAGCGCGGCACTGACCACCAAATACTCCCACTTCGGAGTCCGGGCCTCGGCCAGCGGAGAAAGCCCGAGAAACAAACCGGCCGCCAAAGTGGCGGACATCATTCGTGGATTGCGCAGCATATTCATCGCCCCGCCAAGCTGAGCTATCTCCACTCATCGAAGCGAGCCCGAAATGACCTGCCGGCCCCGCGCAACCCCTTGCCGATTCAATTTGGAGCCGTCCAAGCTGGGAACGCAGCACGCCGCGGCCGCGTCACCGCCCAAGCGAGCAAGAAGAGCAGGGCCCCGACAACCACCATGGCCCCGGCCGGAGAGCAATTGAGCCAGACGGACAGCTGGTAGCCCAACACGCTGCTCAGTGCCGCGTGCAAAAAGACCAGCGCGAACCGGACCGGCAAACGATCGGACAATTGTGCGGCAAACATCGGCGGCACAACCAGCATGGCCACCGCGAGAATGGCGCCCACCGCTTCGAAGACCGAGACGATGACGATCGAAAGCACGGCCATCAGTCCGTAGTGCCAGATCCCCACCCGGATACCGAGCGACTTGGCCAGGGCCGGATCAAAGGACGTGACCAGCAATTCTTTGTAAAACACCGTGGCAAGCACGAGCAAGGCGACCAGCACGCCCGCCATGCGCACGACCGGAGTCGGGCCGAGGACCAGCCCGAGAACCTCCACCGCCGGATCGAGCGGCACGAAAGCGATCTCTCCATAAAGCACACATTCGGCATCGAGGTGTACCGGTCCCTTCACCTCGGCCACGCTGAGCAGAACCACGCCGGCGGCAAACAAGGTGGTGAAGGCGATGCAGATGGCCGCGTCGGTTTTGACCCGGGATTGGCGATGGATGAACTCAATGATGCCCACCGTCAGGAGGCCCGTGGCCACCGCCGCGACAAACATCACCATCGTACCTCCCGACCGGAAGATCATGAAGGCCACGACCAAGCCGAACAAAATGCTGTGGCTGATCGCATCGCCGACCAGTGCCATGCGACGCAAGAGCAAGTAAGTCCCGACCAGCCCGCAGGTCGCCACGACGAGAAAACCCATGACCACAATCCAGAAAGAGACCATGAAGTCCTCCGTCCACGGCTGCACCATGACCCTCTGCCATTCGAAAGGCGGAATAAATCCAGACATCACGCCGCACCTTTCTCCGCGTAGCCGGCAGCCCGTTCGGAGGGCGGCGCCCCGGCAGCCAAATCGGCCAAGCCCGGGATCAATTTTCCGTGCGGGTCACGCCGTGCGTAATTCAAGCGCCGCTCCAAGCGACGCACCGTCTCATCGCCCAGCATATGCTCGATCACCTCGGCATCATCGTGCACATGATCCGGAGCCAATTGCGCGGCATTGGTCAGATACAGCTCCCAGAGCCGGTGGTTGCGGACAATCTCGCAGGCCCGCTGCCAGCCTTCGGGAGTGAAGGCCACCCGACCGCCTTCCTCCGTGGCCAGTCCGGCCCGTTGCAACTCAGCGACCTCCCGCCGCGCCCCCGCCGCCGTCTCCCGCCGCCGGGCCGCCACGTTCCCGACCGCCACCACCTCCTCACGAAAACCGCCGTCCTCCATCACATGATAAATCGCCTTGAGTGTGTTCTCCCGGCGAATCCGCGCGGCCCGCGACCGTCGCCGCCACAATCGCCCGACCATCCCGTGTTTCGGGGCAAAGAGCAGAGCGAGCACAAAAAGGGCCGCCGCGGCCAGGACCATGAAAGGCCCAGTCGGCAAGCTCCGCCCGGTGAAGGAAAAGAAAGCCCCCGCCGCCCCGGCCAACATGCCAAACCCCGCCGACCAAGCCAGCATGGCCCCCATCCGATCGGTCAGGAGAAATGCGGCCGCCGCCGGAATGACCAACATGGCCGAGACCAGGACCACGCCGACAGCCTGCAGGGCCGACACAATCGCGAAGGCCAGCAACAACATGAGGCTGTAATGATAAAGCTTCACCGGCCACCCGAGCGACCGCGCGAACCCCTCGTCGAAACTTGTCAGCACATACTCTTTGTAAAAAAGCCCCACCGCCCCCAAAGCCAGTACGGTCACTCCGGCCAGCAACCACACATCTTCCGGACCGAGCGCCGCTGCCTGGCCGAACATGAAGCCATCCAACCCGCTCTTCGCCCCGCCCGGCAAATTCTGGATCATGGTGAAGAGCACGATGCCTACCCCAAAAAACGAGGAAAGGACAAACCCCAGCGCCGCGTCCTCCCGGTGTTTCGTGGTGGCCCGGATCCATTGCACCACGACCGCGCCGAGCAACCCCGCCCCCACCGCTCCGGCGAAAATCGCCGCCGGATTCTTTGTCATACCCCACAAAAACCCGAGAGCCACCCCGGGCAAGACCGCATGGGAGAGCGCATCACCCATCAAAGCCAGCTTGCGCACCACGAGGAAGGCGCCCATCAAACCGCAACACAGCCCGAGCAACATCGAGCCGCCCAGCGCATAGCGCACCGAAGGATCCTGCAGACTGAAAAAGCGCGCGGCCTGCGAACCAAAATTCCAGTCTGCCATTTCCCCGATGCGCGCCGCCTCGACCGGTGCGGCAGTGGTCAACACCAGGAGCGCCACGAACCAGCCCAGCCTCCTCACGGCTCCTCCCCAAGCGACTGGACCACGTCGGAAAGAATGGTCAGCCGCCCACCGTAGGTTTTCTGCAGCAACTCCGGCGTGAATACTTCCGCGGTCGGCCCCGCCGCCACGAGGCGCACGTTGAGAAGAACCAGACGATCGAAGTAATCCCGCGCGGTCGACAAATCATGGTGCACCACGACCACCGTTTTGCCCCGCGCCTTCATCTCGCGGAGGAGATCAACAATCGCCGCCTCCGTGGCCGCATCCACCCCGGCAAAGGGTTCGTCCATGAAATAGAGGTCGCTCTCCTGGGCCAAAGCGCGCGCGAGAAAAACCCTCTGGCGCTGGCCGCCGGACAAATTGCCGATCTGCCGCCGCGCCAGAGGCAGCATCTGCACTTGATCGAGACAAGCCCGCGCAATCTCGCGGTCCGCCCGGCCCGGACGCCGGCCCGGAGGCAGGTGCCCGTACCGACCCATCAACACGACATCCATCACGTTGACCGGAAAATCCCAGTCCACCGACTCCCGCTGGGGAACATAACCCGTGCGGCGTGCGTTTTGGGCCAGCGGACCACCGAAAATTTTGACCCAACCGGCCGACAAGGGCAACAAGCCCAGCACCGCTTTGAGCAACGTCGACTTGCCCGCCCCGTTCGGACCGATAATTCCGGTCAGACTCCCCGCCGGCACGGTCAGATCAATCCCGTAAAGCACCGGCCGCCGGTCGTAAGCCACCGTCAGATCATGCACCTCCAAGGGCGGGGCCGTGGTGGAAAAATCTTTCATCATGATGTAGCAGATGCTACATTACTCAGATATGTGTAATCCGGCGGTTGCCGGTCTGTCAAACCCCCATTCCCCGCCGCCATGCCCGCCCGCACCCGCGACACCGCCGCCATCCAACACCACACCCGCCGCGCCCATGCGCAGGAGCGCGCCCAGGACTACGTCGAAGCCATCGCCGACCTCATGGCCGAGCACGGCGAGGCTCGGGCCACCGACATCGCCCGCTCGCTCGGGGTGACCCACGTCACGGTTATCCGCACGGTCCAGCGACTCCAGCGGGAGGGACTGGTCAAAACCCTGCCTTACCGCTCGATCTTCCTCACTTCGGCCGGACGCGCCCTCGCTGCGCGGACCAAAGACCGCCACCAGACAGTCGTCGCCTTTCTCGAGGTGCTCGGCGTACCACGCGCGGACGCCATGGCCGATGCGGAAGGCATTGAACATCACGTCAGCCCCGCCACCCTCGCCGCAATGAACAAATTCCTTGCCGCACAAGGCCCGCGCCGGCGTACCGGAAAATAGAGACCGCGACCAGCCAAGCGCACCCGTTCGTGAGAGTGCTGCTTGCTACTCCTTGGTCCCGTCCAAGCCCGCCACGATGGTGGCGAGGTTGTAGCGCATCATCCCGTCGTAAGTCCCCACGTCGTAACCCCCCGCCATTTGACCCGGTTCACCCAGGGCATCGGAGAAAAGCTCGCCTCCGATCCGCGCCCCTGCATCCTGGGCCACGCGCTGCAAACCGGCCGGGTTGACGCTTGTTTCCACGAAAATAGCCGGCACTTTTTGCTCGCGGAGGAAGTCAACCAGTCCGGCCATATCGGACAAACTCGTTTCGCTCACCGTGGAAATCCCCTGGAGCGCGATGACCCGAAACCCGTAAGCCCGGCCGAAGTAGTTGAAGGCATCATGACTGGTCACGAGGATGCGTTGCCCCTCGGGCACCACCTCGGCCTGCTCGCGGCACCAGGCATCCAGCGCCCGCAATTCGGCGGCCAACTTTTCCCCGTTGGCACGATAGACCGGCGCCCCGTCGGGATCCGCCTCCGACAAGCCGGCCACCACCGCAGGCACCGCCTCGGCCCAAAGCGAGGCATCCAACCAAATGTGCGGATCATAAAAGCCCTCGGAATCCTCCGGAGAAAGCAAGCGACTCTCCGGTACCGACTCGCTCACCGCAAAGACTTTGACCCCCTGCCCGGCCAATCGGGCAAACAAGTCGCCGAGACGGCCTTCCAAATTTAATCCGTTGTAGAAAATTGCGTCCGCCTTGGCCAAGCGCGATGCGTCCGCCGCGGTCGGCTTGTAAAGGTGCGGGTCCACCCCCGGGCCCATCAACTGCCGCACCTCGACCCGCTCGCCGCCCGTCCGCCGGACCAAATCGGCCACCATCCCGGTGGTGGCGACAACTTTTACTTCAGCCGCCGGCAAACCGGCGGCGCCCAGCAGCAAAAACCAAATGATGGTAAGATATTGTTTCATAAATGTAGCTTTAGCTACAATCTGCAATAACGACTACGGCCCGCTCTGTCAAAAAATATTCCATGGTTGGGCGGCTCCCCCTCCCGAGTAACTCAAGTTATGGCGGACCCGCCAGCCTGTGGTTCGGGCAGGGGGCACGGGCGTCCCGCCCGTCACGATCCAAACCCATCGGCAGGATGCCGATGCCACACCCCAATGATTTGGGTCACGGGCGTCTCGCCCGCATGGTCTTTCGGAAAACGGGCGAGACGCCCGTTCCCCCTGGGCTTTGCCGCCCCAGTTACTTCCCAAACCACGCCCGCCGCCCTCAACGGGTTGCGGCCAGCTCCGTCATCCGCACCGGAATGCCCCGCTCCGCGAGAAACGCCTTCACGTCCCCCACGGTGTATTCTCCGAAATGAAAAATGCTTGCCGCGAGCACCGCATCCGCTCCTGCGTTCTGTAAAACATCGGCCATGTGCTCGAGTTTCCCCGCGCCACCGCTGGCAATGACCGGAATGCTCACCGCCTCACTCACCGCCCGCACCAACTCCATGTCGTAACCCTCCTTCGTCCCATCCGCATCCATACTGGTCAGCAAAATCTCCCCCGCCCCCAACTCCTCGACGCGCCGCGCCCAGGCCACCGCTTCCAACTCCGTTGGATTCCGCCCGCCATGCGTGTAAACCGTCCACCCACCCTCTGGCCGCCGCCGCGCGTCGATCGCCACCACGATGCACTGGGACCCGAACCGCTCCGCGCCCTCGCGGACCAGCTCAGGACGCTGGAGGGCCGACGTGTTGATGCTCACCTTGTCCGCCCCCGCCCGCAACATCACCTTCATGTCCTCCACCGAGCGGATCCCGCCGCCGACGGTCAAGGGCATGAAGCACTCCGAGGCCGTCCGCTCAACCACATCCACCATGGTCGCGCGGGCATCGGACGAGGCCGTGATATCCAAAAAGACCAATTCGTCTGCCCCCTGCGCATCGTAAGCCTTGGCGCACTCGACCGGATCTCCGGCGTCGCGCAGGTTGAGAAATTTCGTCCCCTTGACCACACGTCCGCCGGTCACGTCGAGGCACGGGATGATGCGTTTGGTCAGCATCCCCCGAGGATGCCCGCCGGCACCCCTCCGCGCAATCCGTCGTATTTGCTTTGCCTGAGCTCTCCGGTTTTTTACGTTCCATCGATGCGATCACTTTTTTGCGCGGCCCTTTTGTCCGCCACAGTGATCTTCTTGACCGGGTGCGCGAGCACGAGCGGGGTCGGACGCTTCCACACTGTGGTCTTGGACGCGGGGCACGGCGGGATCGACCGGGGGGCCAAGGGCGTGGACGGCTCAACCGAAAAAAAATACGCGCTCGACACGGCCAAACGGGTGGAGCGTAGGCTCAAGCGTGCCGGTTACCGCGTGGTCATGACCCGCAAGGGCGATTACTTTGTTCCCCTGCCAACCCGCGCGGCCATTTCCAACCGCACACGGGGCGCGGTTTTTGTCAGCATCCATTACAACTGGGCCAGCCGCTCCAGCGCCAGCGGCACCGAAACCTACTACTACAACTCCCGCTCCTACCCGCTGGCCGCCAATATCCAACGGGAATTGGCCCGCGTCTCCGGCAACCGCGGGGTCAAGCGTGCCCGCTTCCACGTCCTGCGCAACAACGCCCGTCCGTCCGCCTTGGTCGAATGCGGCTTCCTCTCCAATTCCGGCGAGGCGCGCAAAGCCCGTTCCGCCTCGTACCGCCAGCGCGTGGCCGACGCCATCGTGCGCGGCATCGTGAAGTCATCAAGGTGAAGCCGAGCCTCGACTTCCTGCCATCTACCCGCTCCACCAGCCAGAGCGACGATTGAACAATTGTTAACCAAGCAAATACGGAGAGATCCGCGCCCTCTGAACTTTGTTCCCTTCGTTACGTTGACTCCTTCGCTCCCGCTCATCTCGTCCTGCGGGTCCCGCTTGGGCGGGATCTTCCCTGAGCGCCCATGCGCTCCGGTGATCTGTTAAAAAAACTCTGATCATTTCCTCTCCGTGATCTCTGTGCCTTGGGGAGAGAAATTTCCGCTCCCCGCATCCCGAGCCTCGAACTCAGAAAACTCTCACGGAGACACGGAGAGCACGGGACTAAAAAATCACCGGAAACCCCTCTGCGTTCTCTGTGCCCTCTGTGGTTTGCCAAGCAATCGCGCTCGGAGTGCGCGATCCGCTGGAGACGACCCAACCCACCGGGGCCTTCCCCCCTTCGTTACCTTTTGTTAAAAAAAACTCCGGTCTTCAAACCGAGCGGCGGCGGCGTTTGACGCCCAGCATGGCCAAGTTGCGCTTCAGTCCGGCTTCCAATCCGGCGGCCTCCTCGTCGCTCATGTTGGCCGCATTGGCCAGAGCGGTTTGCGCCCGCTCGATCGCCTTGGCCACTGCATCCTCATCGATCTCGCTCTCGCGCGTCACCATGTCGGTCAGGATGGAGATGCGGCCGGGCGTGATCTGGGCGAAGCCCTCGCCCACTGCGGCGTAAACCGTCTTGCCGTCATTGATCACCACCAACTCACCCGGCTCGAGCATGGTCATGAGCGGTTCGTGCTGCGGGAGCACACCGATTTCCCCAGTCGTCGTCGGGATGACCACCTGATCGACCTGCTCCGCGGTACTGACCCCGGCGGGAGAGACGATTTCGAACTGGATTTTGGCGGCCACGCTTTAGCGGGTGACGGTGTCGAGGCTGCCCTTCATGTAGAAGTTCTGCTCCGGCACGTCATCGTATTTACCCTCGAGGATTTCCTTGAAACCGCGGACCGTGTCTTCCGTCTTGACGTATTCGCCCTTCGTTCCGGTGAAGATCTCGGCCACATGGAACGGCTGGCTGAGGAAGCGCTGGATTTTACGGGCGCGGTAGACGGTTTGTTTGTCGTCCGCGCCGAGTTCATCCATGCCGAGAATGGCAATGATATCCTGCAAATCCTTGTAACGCTGCAGCACGCGCTGCACGCCGCGGGCCACTTCGTAGTGCTCCTTGCCCACGATCTCGGGGGCCAACGCCTTCGAGGTCGAGGCCAACGGATCGACCGCTGGGTAGATGCCCAACTCGGCAATGGAACGTTCAAGCACGATGGTCGAATCAAGGTGGGCGAAGGTCGTCGCCGGGGCGGGGTCGGTCAAATCGTCCGCCGGCACATACACCGCCTGCAAGGAAGTGATCGAGCCCTTCTTGGTCGAGGTGATGCGCTCCTGCAAGTTGCCCATCTCGGCGGCCAAGGTTGGTTGGTAGCCCACGGCAGACGGAGTGCGTCCGAGCAAGGCGGACACTTCCGATCCGGCCTGCGAGAAACGGAAGATGTTGTCGATGAAGAGAAGGACGTCCTGGTTTTTCTCGTCGCGGAAATACTCGGCCATGGCCAGTGCGGTGAGCGCGACGCGAAGACGCGCCCCGGGAGGCTCGTTCATCTGGCCATAAACCAAAGCGACCTTCGACTTGGCCATATCCTTCTTGTCGATGATGCCCGCCTCGCACATTTCGTTGAAAAGATCGTTGCCCTCGCGCGTGCGCTCGCCGACTCCGGCGAACACCGAGTAGCCGCCATGGCCTTTGGCGATGTTGTTGATCAACTCCATGATGACCACCGTCTTGCCCACGCCGGCTCCGCCGAAGGCGCCGCTCTTGCCGCCCTTGGTGAAGGGACAAATCAAGTCGATGACCTTGATCCCGGTCTCGAGGATCTTGGCCTGCGTGTCCTGCTCGACGAGCAAGGGCGCACTGCGGTGGATGGGATACCGCTTCTCGGTTACGACCGGACCGGCTTCGTCCACCGCGTCACCAGTCACATTGAAAATACGTCCGAGTACCGCATCGCCCACCGGGACGGAAATCGGTGCACCGGTCCCGATCACCTCGCCGCCGCGGCGGAGCCCCTCGGTGCTGGACATGGCCACCGCCCGGACCCAGCCCTCGCCCAGTTCCTGCTGGACCTCGAGGACGAGTTTGGATTTTTCCCCGTTGACGTCGACCGTGGTTTCCAGGGCGTCGTAAATTTTCGGGAGTTGGGCTGCGCTGAAGTCGACGTCCACCACGGGGCCGATGATTTGCACGATTTTTCCGGTATTGCTCATATCTTTGATTGGTTAGCCCATGGCGATCTGGGCCGAGGAAATCTCGAGGATTTCCGTGGTGATCGCGGCCTGGCGTATTTTGTTGTATTCAAGGGTGAGGTCTTTGATGAGGGACTTGGCATTATCGGTGGCATTCTTCATGGCCACCATGCGCGCACTCTGCTCGGACGCGCGGGCGTTGAGGATCATGGCATACAACTCGTTGCCGATGTAAAAAGGGAGCAACGCGTTGAGCACTTCTTGGGGGGAAGGTTCGAATTTGAAAGCGGACATGGCCTCCTCCACCGTAGTATCGGTATCCTCCACCTGCTTGCCGCCCATCTCGAAAGAGGCAATGGGTAGCACTTCGTGCGCCGCAGGCACCTGGAGCAGGGTGTTGATGAAATCGGTGTAAAGCACAACGGCACGGTCGCACTCGCCGGCCAGGAATTTTTCGATGATGAATTGCGCTACCGGTTTGACCTCCCCGTATTCCAGCGTGTCGCGCATCGGGAAGTCGGCCAGCAGGGGACGCTTGGTGCGGGCCAGAAAATCAACCGCTTTTTTGCCCGAGGCAATGAAGCTGGTCGTAGCCGAATCGAATCGCTGGATCTCGCGAAAGAGGTTTGTGTTCAACCCGCCGCAAAGACCTTTGTCCGTCGCGACGACGTAGACCAAAGTGTGATGGACCGGGCGGGCCTGGAGGAGCGGATGGAGTTCGTCCTCGCTGTGCTTGCTCAAGGAGACAAGTACACGGTTGAGCATGCGGGCGTAGGGACGGGCATCCAAGGCGCGCTGCTGCGCCTTGCGCATTTTCGCCGCGGCGATCATTTGCATCGCTTTGGTGATTTGCGCCGTGTTGCGGACCGATTTGATCCGGCGGCGGATGTCCCGTGTGCTCGGCATGGGTCTTTACTTGTAGAATTGGGCAAACTCGTCGAAGGCGGCCTTCAGATCGGCACCTAGCGCGTCATCGATCGCCTTCTTCGTGCGGATACTCTCGAGGAGGGAGGCTTTGCGCGTCTCGAGGAATTCCTGCTGCTTGGCTTGGAAGTCTTTGATTTTTTCGACCTCCACTTTGTCCATGTAGCCTTGCTGCATGGCGTAAAGCACCGCGGCCTGCATTTCGACCGGCAGCGGCTGGTATTGTTGCTGCTTGAAAAGTTCGACAATACGGCGTCCGCGCTCGAGGAGGCCTTTGGTTTTGTCGTCCAAGTCGGACCCGAACTGGGCAAAGGCCGCCATTTCACGGAACTGGGCCAGCTCTCCCTTGATCTTGCCGGCCACCTGCTTGATCGCCTTGATTTGCGCGGCGGAACCGACGCGGCTGACCGACAGGCCCACGTTGATGGCCGGCCGAATGCCTTGGTAAAACAAATCGCCCTCAAGATAGATCTGGCCGTCGGTGATGGAAATGACGTTGGTCGGAATGTAGGCCGAGACGTCGCCGGCCTGCGTTTCGATGATAGGCAAAGCGGTGAGTGATCCCCCGCCCGCCTCTTCACTCAAACGCGCGCTGCGTTCGAGCAGGCGGGAGTGGAGGTAGAAGACGTCGCCCGGATAAGCTTCGCGGCCGGACGGACGTTTGAGCAGCAGTGACACCTGACGGTAGGCCACGGCCTGCTTGGACAAGTCATCGAAAACAATGAGCGCATCCATGCCATTGTCCATGAACCATTCGCCGATCGCCGCGCCCGCGAAGGGCGCCAGGTACTGGCTGGCCGCGTCGTCCGAGGCCGAAGCCACCACGACGATGGTGTAAGGCATGGCACCTTCCTTTTCCAAGGTGGCAATAACCCGCGCCACGTTGGCGTTCTTTTGGCCGATCGCCACGTAAATCGAATAAAGCGGACGGAAATCTTTGTCGCCCAAGGCCTCGCCCTGCTTGTTCAGGCGGGCTTGGCTGATAATCGAGTCGATCGCCACCGTGGTCTTGCCGGTGGCGCGGTCGCCGATGATCAGCTCACGCTGTCCGCGTCCGATCGGAATCATCGCGTCGATCGCCATGATGCCGGTCTGCACCGGTTGGGTCACGGGGCGGCGCTTGATGATGCCGGGGGCGATTTTTTCCATCGGGTAGTAGGTGGTCGCCTCGATCGGTCCCTTCCCGTCGATCGGTTCGCCGAGCGTGTTGACCACGCGGCCGAGGAGCGCTTTGCCCACCGGGACGGAAAGGAGCCGTCCGGTCGTTTTGACCTCGTCGCCCTCTTTGATGTCGCCGTAGCTGCCGAGGAGAACGACACCGACTTCGTTTTCTTCCAGGTTGAGGGCGAGGCCGAAGACGCCGCCGGGGAATTCCACCATTTCGTTGAGCATGACATTGCTCAACCCTTCGACGCGGGCGATGCCATCGCCGACTTCGCGGACTTTGCCGGTGTTGGTGTGCGCGGCGCCGGCTTGCAGGCCTTTGATCTTGGATTCGATTTCTTCAACGAGTGTGCTCATGGGCTTGGTTTTTTAAATGGGTTTCAAACGGGTAGGGCTTCGAGACGGGCGCGGACACTGCCGTCCCACACGTCACTGCCGACGCGCACGCGCAGACCGCCGATCAGGTCGGGGCGCACCGCGGTAGCAAAGGTCAGGTCGTCGCCGTGGGACCGCGTGATCTCGTCGCGGACTTCTTTCATGGCGGCTTCGGAGAGAGGCGTGGCGCTCTCGATCACCGCATGGCGGCGCTCCAACTCGAGGCGGACCAGACGCGAGAAAACCTGCAAGATGCCAAGGTAGCCGCGCGGTTGGTCCGTCGCCACTGCTTCGGCCACGGCACGGACGCGCGTCGCGTCGAGTCGTCCTCCGGTCAGACAACCGCGGAAGAGCGAACGGGCGTTTTTGCGGGCCTCGCGGGGAGATCTCATCGGCGTGGGGCAAAAGCCAGCAGCTTCACGCCGCGATCTCCTTGATCGTCTCGTCATTGAGACGCTTCTGGTCGTCAGCGGTGAGGATTTTGCCGGTGACTTTCGAGGTCGTGGCGGCGACCAGGCTGACCATGGCGCTTTTCACTTCGGCCTCCATCTTGCGGCGGTCCTGTTCGATCGACTCGTGGGCTTTGCGAATGACGCCCTCGGCCTCGCCGATCGCTTCCTGCACGCGTTTCTCGCGCACCGCTTCGGCGCTGGCCCGGGCCTCGTCGATGAGGGCTTTGGCTTCCAGGTCGGCTTGGCCGAGAATTTCCTTGTAGCGCGCGTCGGCGGCGGCCAGTTGCTGCTTGATTTTCTCGGCGTTTTCCTGCGCCTCGGCAATGCGGCGTCGGCGTTCGGCCAGCACGTTGACGATCGGGCCGAAGGCGTATTTGTTCAGCACCCAATAAACGATGATGAAGATGATCGTCTGGGCGATGAACTTCGGCCAAGTGACGCCGAAGCTGGCTAGAAGGTCTTGGAGAACGTTCATTTGATGGAGCGGAAAGGAGGCTGCGGCCGCCCGAGCGACCGCAGCCGAGGTGGCTTTACTGACCCGCGAAGGCGCGGATCAGGGCATAAATGGCGATGGCTTCCGCCAACGCCATGCCAAGGATGGCGAGGGTCATCACCTTGCCGAAGGCGCCGGGATTGCGGCCGACGGCCTCCACGGCACGGCCGCCGATGAGACCGATGCCGATACCGGCCCCGGCCCCGGCCATACCGAGGGTGAAACTACCCGTGATGCCGCCCGCGGTGGCGGCGGCTTCTGCTATGAGTGAGATGATCATGATGTCGTGTTATGTCTTGTGTTGTTGTTGCTCCACACCGCCCACACTTTGCGCATGGTCCCGGCGGGAAAGTTTTAGTGCGCTTCCTCTTCGTCGTGGGTGGTCGATAAGGTAATGTAGACCGCGCAAAGCAGGGTGAAAACCATGGCCTGGAGCAGTCCGATCAGCAGTTCGAGGAAGTAAAAGGGAAGGGGAAGAATGATACTAGAAAGGTAGGCGATGAAATCCGGCAACCCAAGTTGCTTTCCGAGGGTCAGCATGGTGACGAGGAGGTTCTCCCCGGCAAAGACATTGCCGAAGAGACGCAGCGAGAGGGAAACCGGACGAAAGGCGATGGAGACGACCTCGATCACGCCGACCATGAAAAAAATCGGCATGAGCACGATGGCCATGACGCCCTTCAGCCCGCCTTTCACCCCGAACATGTGCTTGAGGAAACCGCCCACCCCCATTTCCCCGATCGACCAGTAAAGCCAGAGCACCATGAAGACGAGCGCCATGGCCAAAGTCATGTTCAGATCGGCGGTGGTCGGACGCAAGATGGCCACTTTGAGATTATCCGCACTGATACTGTGCCAAGCCCCGACCTGCGAAGAATCGGCCGCGAAACCAATCGAACCGACGCCGGGCAAGAGCGCGAACCAGTTCGAGAACAGAATGAAAATAAACAGGGTCGCGAGCAGCGAGAAAACCTTGCTCACCATATGCGGCCCGACAATTTCCTCCACCGTGTCGTAAAGCGTCTCCACAATCGCTTCGAAGCGATTCTGCGGACCGTCCGGCACAAGTTTGACCTCCTTCGTGGCCCGCCGGGCAAACAAAAGCACAATCCCCATGACCAACAACGAGACAAAGATCGAATTGGTCAACCAGTCAGCTGCCAAGAAAAACTTGTCGGCATAGAGCGGGATAGCGGCGGCGATCGGGAAAGAAAAGCTCATCGGAGATAAAAAAGCCGCAAGCGCGAACTCGCGGCCGAACACTTCTTATAAGCTGGTCTAATAATCCGACTCAAGAGCGAATTACGCGGAGAAACACCACAAAAACCTTTGCTCCCCCGTGGCAGGACCCGCTGAGCCCAGAGCGCCCCTAACGACCGGAGGAGTGGGGCGGCGCTCCGCAGAACCGGGACACCCCCAGCCCGACCAAAAGGATGACCAACGTCCCCACCACCACAATCATAAAGCTGTGGAACGGGCTCTGTCATTCCGCCGGCCACGCCGCCGATCCGGGGGTGAGGGTCATCCAGAGGATAACCAGGACCCCGGCCAGCACAGCGGTGACCGCCGCCGGATTCCCCGCCCGCCGCGAGATCAGCCCGAGCAAAAACAAACCCAGCATCCCGCCGGCAAAAATCCCGGAAAGTGTCCACCAGGCATCGAGTGCCGCTTTGACCCCGATCATGGCCAGCGCCACGCCGGTGCCCAGCGCACCCCAGACCAGCGACGCCCCGTGCAGAACGCGCATCAACTCGCGCTCACCGGCCTCCGGCCGGAAAAATCTTTGATACCAATCGGTCAACAACAGCGTGGCCACGGTCGAACTCCGCCCCGAGCGGTAAAAATATCATCCCACCCCGAGCATGGCGGCAAAGTAAAGACCGAGCACCACCCAGTCGACCAACGGAAGCGCTGCGGTTTCTATCATCTCAACTTTCACCCATTGCCCTTTTAATAAAGCTCCACCGGCGAGCGTTTCCCGTCTTCCAAGCTTTTCTCGCGCGCTTTTTCCTCGCCCAGCGTGGCCACCCGCAATTCCCAGATGTCACGGTTGATCGCCGCAAACGCCGCAGGGGAAAATTCCGCCGCCGGGGCCAGCTTTTTCTTAAAATCCGCCACCCGCCCGAGCGAAGCCGCCAGCAGGTCCGCCGGTTGCTTCTCCAGCACGGCCCGCGCCTCATCGAGCATATCCACCCGGTGACAAATCATGAGCAAGTCGTTCCCCGCGGCCAATGCGAGCGCCAGCATGTCCTGGAATGAGGTCGTGTCGATAATCGCCCCCATATCCAAGTCGTCGGTCATGACCAATCCGCCAAATCCCATTTCGTGCCGCAGCAGACCGTTGATCATGGCCGGCGAAAGCGAAGCCGGACGCATCTCCGGATCGAGAGAACCGTAGTGGATGTGACCGATCATCATGCTGTCGACCAACGGCGCGAAATGACGGAACACGGCCAGCTCGTT
This sequence comes from Chthoniobacter flavus, assembly GCA_945871065.1. Classification (GTDB taxonomy): domain Bacteria; phylum Verrucomicrobiota; class Verrucomicrobiia; order Chthoniobacterales; family JACTMZ01; genus JACTMZ01. Next base: position 20,418 of record CAMBUL010000028.1, read on the forward strand.
CGCCTCCATCTCGGCCCGCGAGCGCTCGATGACCGGGAATGAATGGTGCGGATCTTCCACCGCCGCGGCGTAACCGGGAAAGTGCTTGCCGCAACTCAGAATTCCGCCGGCCCGCAGGGCGGTGTTGAATTCACCGGCCAAGGCGATGACCTGCTCGACCGTCCGGCCGTAGCAACGCCCGCGCAGCGAGTTGTCCGCCTCGTCATCGAAGGAAAGATCGAGCACCGGACAAAGATCGAGATTGAAGCCGAAAAGCCGCAGGAGTTTCGCGGTCAACTCCCCGTGCCGCCGCACCAATTCCGGGTTCCCCCGGTCGCGCAACTGCTGCGCATTGGGCGGCTCTTCGCCGATCAAACGCAAGCGCGAGACGCGGCCGCCCTCCTGATCGATGGTGATGACCGGTTCGACCGCCGAAAGATCGCGCAGATCATCAATCAACTTCCGCACCTGTTCCGGCGACTGGATGTTGCGCCCGAAGAGAATGAACCCGCCCGGTTGCACCCGCCGCAGCATGGCCCTCGTTTCCGCATCCAATTCCGTCCCCGGCACCCCGACCAAAAGCAACTGACCAACATCGTTCGTCATGAGCGTTCAAAAACCAGATCTGTCTAGGAGTGTCGAGCAGAAGAACAAGGCAGAGGAGGCGGAATTTTCCCTTTTGCTGTGATCACTGCGAGCTCTGCGCTGAGAATCATCCCCCCGCAAATCGCTGCCGCGGCTTGGTCGACAACCATCCCCCAATCGCGGCAAGGAACACCTGTCCGTAATCGGACAGCTTCCGCTCCCCCACCCCCGGTACTTGCAGCAGCGCCATCTCGTCCCGCGGATACTCCCGCGCCATGTGCCGCAGCGTCGCATCGGAAAACACGACATAAGGCGGCACGTTGCGCGACCGCGCCAACTCGGCGCGCAACTTGCGCAACACCTCGAAAAGCCCCTCGTCGCACGCCACCTCGCCGGACCGCACCCGGCGCTTCTTCGGCCCCGCCGCATCCTGCACCGGCCGGACCATCGGACGGGTCAGCGCAACCTTCTCCCGCGCCCGCAGCACCTCGATCCCGCGCTCCGTCACGCTGATCGTGGCGAATTTGTCCTCCGAAGCCTCGAGCAATCCGAGCCGCAACAATTGCCGTCCGAGGTCCACCCAATACGCCCGCGGATGTTCTTGTCCGACTCCGTAAGTGCTGACCGTCTCATGCCCCCAGCGCAGGATTTTTTCCGATTTGCCGCCGGTCAACACCTCGACCGCATGTTGCAGCCCTGTGCTGAACCCGCTCTTCTGCCGCAACCGCAACACGCAGCTGAGCAACTTCTGCACATCCGTGGTGGCATCCCATTTTTCCCGCGGGGCGAGGCACTGGTCGCACGCCCCGCAATTTTCCTCCGTCCATTCCTCCCCGAAATATCCGAGCAAGGAAACCCGCCGGCAGCGCTCATCCTCCGCGAAATGCGTCATCTTTTCCAACTGCGTCCGTGCTTCCCGTCGGGCCTGCAAATCGGTGATCTCCTCGAAAAACCGCAAATACTTGACCACGTCGCCCCGCGAATAGAGGAGCAGACAATCGGAGGGCAACCCGTCGCGCCCCGCACGTCCGGTCTCTTGATAGTAGCTCTCGACGTTCTTCGGCAGGTCGGCATGGATAACAAAGCGCACGTTGGGTTTGTTGATCCCCATGCCGAAGGCGATGGTGGCGCAAATGACCTGGATGTCGTCGCGCAGAAACCCTTCCTGGTTGCGCGCCCGTTCCTCCGCCTCGAGCCCCGCGTGGTAAGGCGCCGCTTTGATCCCCGCCTCGCAGAGGGCCGCGGCCAGCGACTCCGCCATCCGCCGCGACTGCGCGTAAACAATCCCCGCCTCATCGGACCGCTCCCGCACGAATTGCACCACCTGCGCGGCGGCCTTGGATTTCGGGATGACCCGGTAATTCAGGTTCGGACGATTGAAGCTCGCGAGGAAAATTTCCGGGTCCCGCAATTCCAGCTGCGTACGGATGTCCTCCTGCACCCGCGGGGTGGCCGTCGCGGTGAGGGCGAGAAGCGGCAGTCCGGGGAAACGTTCGCGCACCTCGCGCAGACGCCGGTATTCCGGACGAAAGTCGTGACCCCATTCGCTGATGCAATGCGCCTCATCGACCGCGAGGGCCTTCATCCCCCACTCCGCCAGCTTGGGCAAAAATTCCGGCAGCATGAGCCGCTCCGGCGCGAGATAAAGGAGCCGGTATTCGCCGGCATACAACTTGGCAAAACGCTTGCGGGCCTCGGCCGAATCGAGGGTCGAATTCAAAAAGGTCGCCGCCACCCCGCTCGCCGTCAACTGGTCGACCTGATCCTTCATCAAGGCGATGAGCGGCGAAACCACCACGGTTAGTCCGTCCCGCACCAAAGCCGGCAGTTGGTAACACAAGCTCTTCCCGGCCCCGGTGGGTAAAATGGCCAGCGTGTCGCGCCCCGCGAGGAATGACTCGGCGATCTCCCGCTGGTGCGGACGGAAGGTGTCGTAGCCGAAGACTTCTTTCAGCTTTTGTTCCAGCGCGGGCATAAGGGAAGAGCTTCTTTGCGGCGCGCCTTTACGTCGAGGTTGGAGCGGCGGTCTGCGACCACCCAAGGTAGGGCGGGGCCTCCGGACCCGCCGCGGCTGGCGACATGCACCTGGCACGTCGGGGACGCCGCGCCCTACCTGGGATGTTGTAGACCGCCAGCACAACCCCTCGACTCCGGAAACAAAAAGGCCGCAAAATCCCCCGATCCTTCCTAATCTCCTGCCATGCGCACCGGCATCTTCGGCGGGAGTTTCGACCCGATCCACCACGGGCACCTCATTTTGGCCCGCGCGGCGCGTGAGAAACTCGGCCTCGACCGCATTGTCTTCATCCCGGCGCATCAATCGCCGCACAAAACGGAAGGGACACCGGCCAGCGCAGAGGACCGCCTGGCCATGATCCAGCTCGCCATCGCGGGCGAAGACGGATTCGAAGTCGCCGACCTCGAATTGCACCGCCCGCCGCCGAGTTACACGGTGGACACCTTGCGCGAGCTCCAAACCTCCCATCCGAACGACGAATTCGTTCTCCTTATCGGCGCCGACAATGTCTCGAAGTTCGAAACTTGGTACGAACCGGACGAAATCCGCCGCCGCGCGCAGATCGTCGTTCTCGATCGCGCCCACCACAACATTCCGGGCGAATGGCCTGTTGTCCGCCGCCTCGTCGACCTTTCTTCCACCGACCTCCGTGCCCGGGTTTCAGCCGGCCGCAGCATCCGTTATTTGACCCCGGACGCCGTCTGCGATTACATCAAGGCGAAAGGTCTCTACCGCCCCGCGTGATATCCGACTCCGAATCCATCGCCCTCGCCGCCGCCCACGCCGCGGCGGGCAAAAAAGCCGAAGACATCCGCATCCTTGATCTGCGCAAGCTCTCGAGCTTCGCCGACTACTTCGTCATTTGCACCGGGACGAGCGATCCGCACCTCAAAGCCATCGGCTCCGAGATCCGCGAAAAGCTCCGCGATGACCTCGGTCTGACCGCCCACTCGGACGGCTTACCGGCCAGCCAATGGATCGTCCTCGATTACCACGGCGTCCTCATCCACATCTTCCAAGGCGAAAAACGCGACTTTTACGATCTGGAATCCCTCTGGCGCGATGCCCCCGTCGTGCCGTTCGAGGATACGCCAGCGCCGCGCTGAGCATTTTTAGGCTGCCGCCGCGCCCGACATCTCGCTCGCGATGAAGATCATGAGCAGGCACGAGGCGCTATTAAGGAAAAGATAGAGCAGGAACTGCAGTTCGGTGGGCAACGAATAAAGCGCGATCAAGGCCGGCACCCAAAAAAACAGGTTCGGCAGGTAGAGCGGAATCAACCGCTGGAAAAAGACGGAGGGGGTCAACGCGGCCCGGGTTCTTCCCCAGTGGTAGCTATTTTTTTGCCAAGCGAACCAGACCACAACGAGCGGCAGGGCAAAAAGCGGCGCGAAGACGAGCTGGTCGACCAAAATTTTCAAGGCCACAGCCGTGGCCGCGCCAAAGCCGTCAAACCACTCGCCCTGCGCGCGGTAAAATTCATTCACGGCCAGGCCCAAGATCGCCATCAGTCCGGACAAATGCATCCAGTCGCGCCAGGTTGGTGCGGGGCGGCCAGCCGGACGCAACCAAGCCTTGAGCATTTCGGGCAAGACCGCGCCGCTGAAAATATTGGCCGCGACAACAAAGAGGAGGCCGCCTGCCGATTTCCACTCCAACAACCAGTGAGCCACGTCCCGCACCGCTCCGCTCGCATAATAACCCGCCGCGAGCAGACCGGCGAAAATTTGCAGCGCGAGAAATGCCGGCCAGTACAACTTCAAGGCCATCCCGGCCGGCGCGAGACTCGTGGCCCAAAAACCTCGGCTTCTGCTCATTTGCGCGCCGTGGCCAGCACCGTCTGGAAATGCGGCGCCTTGGCCTCGCGACTCACGACCGACACCTCGACATCCTTGAAGCCGGCCTTCTCGATCAGCCGGACCAACTCCACCTCGGAAAACCCGAGCCAGACGTGCGCGTAAAGGGTGCGCGCTTGTTCGAAGGAATGGCTCAAGAGGTCGAGCACCATGAGCCGTCCACCCGGTTTAAGGATCTGGTGCACCGCGGCCAGCGCTTTGCCCGGACTGGCCGCGTGGTGCAAGGCCTGACTGAAAAGCGCGAGGTCGACCGTGCCCGCCTTGATCGGCGGATGGTCAATCTCACCCAGCCGGTATTCCAAATTTTTCAGCCCGTGCTCGGTGGCCAGCTTGGACCCGAACTCGACCATGGCCGGGGAGTTGTCCACCGCGATGACCTTCTTGGCCGTCCGCGCCAGCAGTTGCGAAAGCGTCCCCTCACCCGCCCCGAGGTCCGCGATGACCATCGGCGGCAGCAACCGGAGCAAACCATGCGAGAGCGCCCGCCATGACCGCCCCGGCACATAAGTGCGCCCGAACTTGCCAGCCAATTGGTTGAAATATTCGCCCGCCTTGTCCTGCCGCTGGCGCAGCACCAGCTTCACGGCCGCGTCATCCTGCGCCGCTTCGGGCAATTCCTCGCCGCCGCTTTCGATCAGTTCCACGATGGCCGACGGCACCGCGCCCCCGCGGGTGTAGTAGATGTTCTTGCCCGCCCGGCGGTCCGCCACCAGCCCCTCGGCCTTCAATTGCGCCAGATGGGCACTGGTCCGGGACTGCCCCATCCCGAGGATCTGCTGCAACTCGGCCACGGTGAGCCCTTCCTGCCCGACCAGCCGAAGAATCCGCAGCCGCGTGGGGTCGGAAAGTAGCTTGAGAATTTTCAGGGTGCCCGTCATTTTTTAAATAGACGCATCAAAATATCATGATATGTTGATGCGTCACGAGGAAAAGCGGCTGAGTCAGCGGCTTCAACTCGTGGCTTAACCTCTCAATTCCAATGACCTCTGACTACATTTTTTCCTCCGAGTCGGTCGGCGAAGGCCACCCCGACAAAGTTTGCGACACCATTTCCGACGCCGTCCTCGACGCGTGCCTGAGCCAGGACAAAAAAAGCCGCGTGGCCTGCGAAACGCTGGTCAAAAGCAACATGGTAGTGCTGGCCGGTGAAATCACGACCGACGCCAAATTCGATTTCGAAAAGATCGTGCGTCAGGCCATCGGGGAAATCGGCTACGTCAACGACGACGACGTTTTCCACGCCGACAAAGTGATCATCACCAAAGCGATCACCCAGCAGAGCCAGGACATCTCGCAGGGCGTTGACGCCAAGAAAGCCAGAGGTAAAAAGACCTCCGAGCAGGGCGCCGGCGACCAAGGCCTCATGTTCGGCTACGCCTGCAACGAGACACCGGAGTTGATGCCCGCACCGATCATGTTCGCCCACCGTCTCGGCCGCGAACTGACCAAGATCCGCAAGAGCGGCAAAGCCCCCTGGCTCCGCCCCGACGCGAAGACGCAGGTCTCCGTGCGCTATGTCGACGGCAAGCCGAAAGAAATCACCGCCGTGGTCGTCTCCACGCAGCACGCCGACGGCGTTTCCCACGACACGATCGAGAAGTTCATCATCAACAACCTGATCAAGAAAGTTCTCCCGGCCAAGATGCTGACCAAGAACACCGAGTATTTGGTCAACCCGACGGGCAAATTTGTCATCGGCGGGCCCCAAGGCGACGCCGGCCTGACCGGACGCAAAATCATCGTCGACAGCTACGGCGGCATGGGCCGTCACGGCGGCGGAGCTTTCAGCGGCAAGGACCCGAGCAAAGTCGACCGCAGCGCCGCCTACATGGGACGCTGGGTGGCCAAAAACATCGTGGCCGCCGGCCTGGCCGACCGCGCCGAAATCCAATTCGCCTACGCCATCGGTTATCCCAAGCCTGTCTCGGTCACGATCGACACCTTCGGCACGAACAAAGTCAGCGAGCGCAAACTCCAGAAGGCCGTCCTCGACACCTTCAGTTTCAAGCCCGCCGACATCGTCAAACAACTCAACCTCCTCCGCCCCATCTACAGCAAGACGACCAACTACGGTCACTTCGGCCACAAGTCCGGCCTGAAATGGGCCCCATGGGAGGACACGTCGAAAGCGAAAGAGTTGAGACGCAAGGCGGGGCTGAAATAAGTTTTCAGTGATTCAGTTTACAGTGTTCAGCAAAACCACAGAGTTATGGCTTACCGGTCATTCGAGGAACTCGAAGTCTGGCAGCGGGCGTGCCGTCAGGCGGTGGAAATTTTTCGCCTCTTCGATGACTGTAAAAATTGGACCTTGCGCGACCAAATCCAGCGGGCGGCGCTTTCTGTTCCCTCAAACATTGCCGAGGGCTGCGAGCGCAATAGCGGGCCGGATTTTCAACGTTTTCTCAGCATTGCGCTTGGCTCCAATGCCGAATTACGCACCCAACTTTACATCGCTCGGCGTATCGGCGTCATAGAGCAAACATACCTCGAAACCCTCATGACCGAAGCCAAACAAATCTCCGCCATGCTGAATGGCCTCCGCAAATCCCTAAAACCCAAACTGACCAAAAACTGAACACCGAAAACTGAAAACTTAACCACCATGAGCACCACCACCCTTAAACCCACCAATGTCGCGCACTCCAAAGTTGCCGACCTAAGCCTGGCCGAATTCGGCCGGAAAGAAATCGATCTGGCCGAAACAGAAATGCCCGGCTTGATGGCCCTGCGTAAAAAATACGGCAAAACTAAGCCTCTGGCCGGTGCTCGCATCGCTGGATGTCTGCACATGACCATCCAGACGGCGGTATTGATCGAAACTCTGGTTGAGCTGGGCGCTGAAGTCACCTGGTCAAGCTGCAACATTTTCAGCACCCAAGACCACGCTGCTGCGGCCATTGCCGCTGCGGGCATCCCGGTTTACGCGTGGAAAGGTGAAACAGAGGAAGAGTTTCAATGGTGCATCGAGCAGACGATTAACTTCCCCTCCGGCCAACCATTGAACATGATTCTCGACGATGGCGGTGACCTCACCGACATGGTTCACAAAAAGTATCCCGAGCTTCTCGCCGGGATCAAAGGCATCAGCGAAGAAACCACGGCCGGCGTCCATCGCTTGCAGCAGTTGGTCGAAACCGGCGAACTCAAAGTTCCCGCGATCAACGTCAACGACTCGGCCACGAAGAGCAAATTCGACAACCTCTACGGCTGCCGCGAATCCCTGGCCGACGGCATCAAGCGTGCCACCGACGTCATGCTGGCCGGCAAGGTCGCCGTGGTTTGCGGATACGGGGACGTGGGCAAAGGCTGTGCGCACTCGCTACAGCGCTATGGCTGCCGCGTCATTGTCACCGAGATCGATCCGATCAACGCCTTGCAGGCTGCGATGGAAGGTTTCGAAGTGACCACCATGGAGGCCGCCGCCAAAGAGGGCAATTTGTTCGTCGCCGCCACCGGCAACCGCGACATCATCCTTGGCCACCACATGCTGGAAATGGCTGAAGATGCCATTCTTTGCAACATCGGGCACTTCGACACCGAGATCGACATCGCCTGGCTGGAAAAAGAAGTTGCTGCTGGCCGGGTGACCAAAGACGAAATCAAGCCTGCGGAGATTGGTGCGGTTGAACGCTACACCTTCAAAGCCTCTGGCCGCTCGGTCATCATTCTGGCCAAGGGCCGTCTGGTCAACCTGGGCTGTGCCACCGGTCACCCCAGCTTCGTCATGAGCACCTCGTTCACCAACCAAGTACTGGCCCAGCTCGAGCTGTGGGAGCGGGGGGAAAAGTATGACGTCAACATTCACTTGATGCCCAAGATTCTGGACGAAGAAGTGGCCCGTCTTCACCTTGATAAACTCGGGGTGAAACTGACGGTCTTGACCAAAGACCAGGCCGCTTACATGCACGTGCCGGTTGAAGGTCCCTACAAGCCGAACCACTACCGGTATTGACACGTGCCCGCCACGGCGGGCACGTGAGTTGGCTGTGTTCAGTTTACAGTTCACAGTCCAAAACAAGACATTAGGCCGTCCCGCAGGGACGGCCTTTTTGTTTTCCCAAGTAGCGACGAGCGGCCCTGCCTCCTGTCGCGCCGCTCACTCTTGACACTCCTTATCTACATGTAATTCTACATGCATGAGTATCAAAACTATCGCGGTTGGCACCCGCACCTACGACAAACTCGCCCACCGCAAGCAACCCGGTGAGTCCTTCACCAAGGTGATCGACCGCTTGCTCGCAACGACCGCGTCCGCCGGAACCTGCGCCGATGCGGTGCGCGAGGCGGCGGCCATCTGGGGTAGCCAATCCGAGAACGCCTCAGCCGACGCAGACAAAATGGAAAAAGTCATCCGCGACAATCGGCGCCAAGCGCGTTGGGACATCGAAACCCCATGATTTGCGCGGATACTACGGTCTTGATCGACGAATTCCGCGCCAAGGGAAACCCTGCCGCTCCCGTCAATCGGGCGCTCCTGCAACATAGCGGCGAGGAACTGGTCATTCCCATAGTTGCTGCGGGCGAGTTTCTCGACGGCGCTGCTTTCGTCTCCGAACAACGCTGCCAAGAAGCCCTGATTCTGCTGCGTCAGCGCCGTACCATTGCCGCCGGGCTCGAGGTTGCCGAGCACTATGGTCGCATCGCCTCGAAACTACGTGCGGCCAAGGCGTTGGCCGGACGCTCCCACAACGAGCTGTGGATTGCCGCCACCGCCCGTTCTCTCGGCGCCCGCCTCCTCACCCGTAATATCGAAGATTTCCACGCTATCAACGGGCTCGAAGTATTGTCCTACGGCAAGTAAGGGTCCACGCGGGACGTGAGGAATAAGCGGCCTGCCCGTCCGTCCGGCAAATCCATTTCCCCGAGCTGGTGAGTCTGCTAAGCATGCAGGGAGATGCCTGCCCCGTCCCGCTACGATTCCATGGATTACCGCCGCTGCGGACGCAGCGGGCTCAAATTGCCCGTGCTATCGCTCGGCCTTTGGCACAACTTCGGCGCCCACGACGATTTGGCCAACGCGCGCGACATGGTCGTGCGCTCCTTCGATGCCGGCATCACGCACTTTGATTTGGCCAATAACTATGGCCCGCCACCAGGCAGCGCCGAGCAAACTTTCGGACGCATCCTGCACGGGGACCTCGCCGCCCATCGTGACGAGCTGATCATTTCAACCAAGGCCGGATATCACATGTGGCCCGGCCCCTACGGCGAGTGGGGGTCGCGCAAATACCTGCTGGCCAGCCTCGACCAAAGCCTGAAGCGCATGGGACTCGATTACGTCGATATTTTCTATAGCCATCGCCCCGATCCCGGGACGCCGCTCGAAGAAACGGTGGGAGCCTTGGTCAGTGCCGTCCGTTCCGGCAAAGCCCTCTACGTCGGCATTTCCAGCTATGACGCAGACCTCACCCGCCGTGCCGCCGAAATCCTCCGCGCCGAGCGGATCCACCTGCTCATCCACCAACCGGTCTACAATCTCTTCGACCGCTGGGTGGAGCACGGATTGTCCGAGGTCCTGCAGCAAGAAGGTATCGGCTGCATTCCTTTCAGCCCCCTCGCCCAGGGTCTGCTGGCCGGGCGTTACAGCAAGGGCATCGATCCGCAATCCCGCGCCGGCAAGCCCGATGGATTCCTGCGCCCGGAACAGGTGACGGAAGAGAAACTCCGCCGCATCCGCGCCTTGGCTGAAATCGCCATGGCGCGCGGCCAATCGCTGGCCCAATTGTCCATTGCCTGGCTCCTGGCCAAGCCCTGGGTCACCAGCGTTCTCATCGGGGCCAGCGGTTGGAGCCAGATCGAGGACAACCTCGGTGCATTGCGAAACATCGGCTTTAGCCCCGAGGAACTCGCAGCAATCGACCAGGCTTGCAATTTGTAGCGGTCGAAGGCAACAAAAACTGTCGCTTTCAATCCCAAGGATTGATCACTTTGACACCACCATCGGCAAAGTCCTTCACGTTACGTGTTACCACTGCAAGTTGGTGCACAGCCGCCGTGGCGAGAATCAAACCGTCGCGGAACGAGCGCGGGCGTTCGGCATGCAAGCGGCCGCACATTTCCCCGACCGCCTCGTCCACCGCGAGGATTCTTCCGGCGAAACTTGGCCTCACGCGCCCGTCGAGCCACACCTCAAGACTCTTCGCCTTGTTCCAGTCTTTCTTCCGCGCCAATTCGATACCGAGACGAATTTCGAGAAGCGTGATGGCGCTGAGAAAACACACCTCTGTCTTTCGCGCCGCCTGCCATGCGGCCACGCGGACATCGCAACGTGCGGCCTTGCGCAACTCGGAGACCACGTTGGTATCGAGTAAGAACAAGGATCAATCCTCCAAGGCAGCCGGGCGCGGTTTCTCCAAGAGGGGCGGAATCTCCAAGTCAGTGCCCCCTGCCTTTTCGTCACCGAGCATCTCGAGCAGTGTTTTTCCGGGACGACCGGAAGCGGTAGAAAGCCCCAGCCGTTCGCGAATCAGCTCGGCAATCCACCCGGACAGAGAAAGGTCCGCATCCACCGCGCGGTGCCGCGCCTCGCGGCAGAGGGTGTCGTCCAGCTTAATGGTCACGTTCACTATTGCACGTTTGCACGATTACACGGCTGCGTCAATGACGCCCAAAGTGATTTCGAGTCGCGCGAGGTGGCAAAGTTCGGCTTTCTTGCTCGATAGATCGTCGCTCACCACACCTCCATTGCCAAGGCGGGCACACGACGGAATTCGGCCGCGTTGCGCGTGACCAGGGTGAAACCGGCCGCACGCACGGTGGCCGCAATCACGAGATCATTCGGACCGATGGGTTTTCCTTTTTGCTGCAAAGCGTGACGTATGTCCGCCCAGTGGAAGGCCGCTTCGCCTTCGAAGGGCAACCGCTTGAGCGGCTCGAGAAGCTTTTCTAATTTCTTCCCGTTTTCGCGCGGGCGCGAACTCATCCGCGCACCCAGGAGCAGTTCCGCCCTCACCATTTCAGGCACGGCGTAATCGGCCGGACGCCCTTGCAAAAAACGGGCCGCGAGGGCGGGATCTTTGCCCCGCAGCAGATCGACAATCACGCTGGTATCGATCGCCCAAGTCATTCCCAAGAAGCCGGCTGGTCGAGTTCTGGCCGGCCCTCCGGAGGAGCCACGAAATCGTCGTCCTCAACGCTTCCGATAAGTTCCCGGTAACCCGCGGGCCAATCATGGGATCCGGTTGCGGCGAGCAACTTTTCCCGCGCCCAGCGGGAGAGAGATACCCGCTCGCGCTT
>CAMBUL010000029.1 GCA_945871065.1 Chthoniobacter flavus
TCTTTGCACAGAACTCTGCAGATTTTGAGCGTTCACCCTTTTGAAAAGATCCCTCTGCATCAGCTACTTACAGAAACACCTGACAACTTTATGGACACCCACAATCCTAACCAACTGTGGCTGTGGTAGTTAAAACCGGACAGCCGTGAAAAAAACTATGAAAACAACGCTCATCCTCCTCTCCATTGTGTGTCTCGCCGGGTGCGCCGCCCCGCCGCCGGTCAAAATCGTCTCAAAATTGCTTGGCCGGACCGTTTTTCAACAGGTCAAGGATGGGGTGAGCGATCCTGACGACGACACCCCGACGCCCCCAACAACCGCGCAAGAATAGATCTTGGGCGTTCGAGGAGAGCGTCGTGGTGCTGGTCTCTGAGGATCAGTGGGTCAAAGTTGCATTCCAGCGTCCGGGCGGACTGTAGTGTCCGGCCATGTCGGGCGTCGCCATTCCGCGCGAGAGGTGCGAGACGATGGAACTTGTCCCACGGAGGATGAAATCGCGGCGCTGACGGGCTTCGTCTCGATCCTTGGTGCCGAGGGACACGCGGACGCGTTCCTTGGTATAGTCTGAATGGTGTACGGTCGCGTGGAGCCACCAGGTGCCATTGTTGTTCCAGATGTTGTGGTCGGGGTTGTGCTCGATGTTTGTTTTCACGCCCCAATCAGAATACAAGGGGTAAGACATCCGCTGTCCTAGGCCCAAAAAGTTTCCGATGCCTCTCCGCGCCCCCGCGCGCTGACGGGACGGGTGATATTCCGTGCTTGATCGGCAGGAGATTGGGGTGACCTTGTCATTTGATGAAGATTCCACTCAAAGCTGGCCTTGTGCTCCTGATTTCTGCGGTCGTGATCTTGGGCGGCGCGCTCCTCATCCGGGGACCGCTCCTGGTGGAAGAAAAGGGGTCGGCGCCCACCACTGCCGGCTCGGCTCAAACAGAGGCGATAGCCGCTGGCGAGGATGAGAATGGGGGCTTCGCCGGCCTGGCGGCGAGGACGGTGAAGAAAGGTGGTTCGGGCGCAAAGGGTGAGGGGATGGAAATCGGTTTGGCGGAAGTGGAAGGTTCACGGGCGCGGGAGGACTACATTAATGCGACGTTCCGTCCCTTGGCCGGCTTGGGTGTCGATGTGGCCATGGCGCGGGTGCGTGAGTTGCCCGATGCGGCTTCGCGGGACATGGCGATGCTCGCTTTGTTAGGCGAGTGGTCGGGCCAAAGTGTGACCGAATTGGTGCAGGCCGGCGAAGTCGGTCGCTTCGGCGTGGCGGGTGCGCTGGGTTTGTATTTGATGAACGAGGGCACCATGACGCCGGTCCAAACGGCGGCCCTGGCTAACGAGTTTCTCACCGGGCAGCAGCGAGGCAGCGTGCTCTCGCGGGCGGCGGAGCAGCTGGCCGCGACCGACCCAACCACGGCTTTGGCCATGGGCGACGGCCTGACCGACTGGCAGCAGGTACGTTTTCTTTCACGCTTTGTGTCGGGTTGGGCTTCGGCTTCTCCGGATGACGCGCGGGCTTGGGCCGCGCAGGTGCAAGACCCGCGCACGCGATCGGCTTTGCTCGGACGGGTCTTGGCCGAAGAGGTGAAAGTGAACCCGACATCGGCCGCGCAAGCCTTTTTGGCCGCACCCCCCGAAGACGGGCAGATCCGCGAACGCACGGCGCGTCAAATTGCGGCGAATTGGGCGGCGAAGGACACCTTGGCGGCGATGCAATGGGCGAACAACCTGCCGGAGGGCAATGATCGCGATTCGGCGCAGCGGGGAATCAGGAGCACCGCACCGGTGGGAATCGGCGCGCGGTTGTCGCGCGGTGAGGATGGTTTGCCGGTGTTGCAGGAATTGGTGCGGGGAAGCCCGGCCAGCGCGAGCGGGCAACTGCGCCCGGGTGACCGGCTTTTGGCTGTTTCGGACGCCAGCGGGACTTGGGTCAACTCGCGCGACAGGTCAATCGGCGATGTGGTCGGCTTGATCCAAGGCGATGCGCAAACCCCGGTCTCGATCCAGGTGCAATCGGCGGACGGTTCCGCGCCGCGGGTGGTCACTCTGCGGCGTGAGCAGATCATCCACCGGCCGGGCAGCTGAGGACCGGAGCGGGGAGGGTTGCTCTATGACAAAGAATCTTGTGGCAGCCGGCAGTATGCGGTGGTTGGTCTTGCTGGCAGTAGCGGCCGCAGGGCAGGCCGCGCCGGTGATCGATGATGCGGCGCTGGAGCGTGCCTTTGCTGCGGGCCTAGCGCGGTCCGGCGTGGCCGGGTTGCACGGCGGTCCGGCGACCAGAGCCCTGGCTGCAGCCGAGGGAAAGACGGTGGATTTGCCGGCGGTGAAGCCCGCGGAGGCGGTGGATTACGAGGCGGTCTGCCGCGCCGTGGTGGTGATCGGCTCAGTCTATTTTTGCCGGGACTGCAATCAGTCGCACATGGGTGCGGTGAGCAGTGGCTGGATCGCGGGGGCGGAGGGTGAGGTGGTGACCAACCATCATGTGCTCGACGACAAAACGGCGGGGGAACTTGGGGTGATGACCTTTGACGGCACGGTCTATGCCGTACTGGACGTGCTGGCGGCGGACCGGGAGGGTGATGCCGCCATCCTGCGGATCGACCCGGCCGGGGCGGCGTTGTCCGCACTGCCATTGTCCGACGGCGTCAAGACGGGGAATAACATCCGGGTCATCGGGCATCCGGACGGACGTTTTTACACTTTGACCGAGGGAATCGTGTCACGCGTGTTCACGGAGGTCACGAGCGATGAAGAGGGCACGCGGACGTGGTTGACCGTGACGGCGGATTATGGCGGCGGGAGTTCCGGCGCGCCGGTTCTAAATGAGGTCGGTGAGGTGGTTGGGATGGTTTCAAGCACGGCCGCGTTGCTCGCCGATGCGGCGGAAGGGGCAGAACCCGGGGCGGCCGACGTGCAAATGGTTTTTCGCGATTGCGCCTCGGTGGGGACAATCCGTGGATTGATCAAGAGGCGGGAGTAGGGCGGGCGGAAGGAGGGGGGAAGATTGCCGTTGCGGCGCTTGTTCTCGGGTTCTATAAGCGAAGCTCTTTCATGACGGTTTTCTTCCCCCGAGAGTCCGACGCTGTGCGCGTGGCGCTCTCCCCCGACAATGCAGGCAAGCTTCACCAGCTTGGCCTTGAAGTGGTGGTTCAGTCCGGGCTGGGCGGGGGCCTCGGATGGCGCGACGAAGACTATATGGCCAAGGGGGCGCGTGTTGTGGCCGACACCGCTGTGCCGGAGGATTGCGGTCTGGTCGTGCGGGTGAACCGTCCGAGCGGCCACGATGCGGCGCCGCGCGGTGCGGTGCATCTGAGCAGCCTCGATGCTTTTCGGGAGAGGGAATTGGTGGGCGCCTTGGCCGCGGCGGGTGTTTCGGCCATCAGCGTGGAAATGATCCCGCGAACGACGATTGCGCAGAAGATGGACGTGCTAAGTTCGCAGGCCAGCCTGGCCGGATATGCGGCCGTCATTCTCGCGGCCGAGCGCTTCGACCGGGTATTTCCCATGATGATGACCCCCTCGGGCACGATTGCCGCCGCCAAGGTTTTCATTGTCGGCGTGGGCGTGGCGGGCTTGCAGGCTATCGCCACGGCGAAGCGACTTGGTGCGAAAGTGGAGGCCTTCGACACGCGTCCGGCGGTGGAAGAGCAGGTGCAAAGTCTCGGAGCCAAATTCGTCAAGGTCGACCTCGGTGAAACCGGGCAGACGGCGCAGGGCTATGCCAAGGCACTGACCGAAGAGCAATTGGCTAAGCAGCGCGAAGTGATGGCCAAACAAGTGGCGCAGTCCGACGTGGTGATCACCACCGCGCAAGTTTTCGGCCGGCCGGCGCCTCGCATCCTGACTTCGGCCATGCTGGAAGCCATGCGTCCGGGCAGCGTGGTCATCGACATGGCGGCGTCTACGGGCGGGAACGTCGAGGGCTCCGAGCCAGGGGTGGAGAAGCGGGTCGGCGGTGCCCTGCTCATCGGGGCGAAGAACCTGGCCGATCATGTCGCCTTCCATGCCAGCCAAATGCTTTCCAACAACTACCTGGCACTGATCGAGCACCTTTGGGACAAGGAAGCCAAGGTGCTCAAGATCGATCCGGCCGACGAAATCCTGGCCGGCTGCCTCCTGACCCACGGCGGGGAAGTGGTCCACCCGCAATTCCGCGAACCAACCTCCTGATATGACTCCTTTTCTTGCCGCGGCCGGACCATCCGGTCTGACCGCTTATATCCCGCTGATCTTTGTTTTCATTCTGGCCACCTTCATCGGCCTCGACGTGATCCGCAATGTGTCGCGCTTGTTGCACACGCCGCTCATGTCGCTGACCAATGCCATTTCCGCGGTGGTTATTGTCGGAGCCATCCTCGTGGCCGGCCCGTCGGTGAGTGATGAGCATCCCTTGTGGATCACCATCCTAGGACTGGTCGCCATTGCCGCAGCGTCGGTCAATATCGTGAGCGGATTCCTCATCACCAACCGCATGCTCAAAATGTTCAAGAGCCGCAAGCCGGAGGAAAAGTCATGAGTCCGGAATTCCGCGACGCCGCTGTGCAGGTGACCTATCTGGTCGCGAGCGTCCTGTTTATTTTTTCCCTCAAGTGGATGAACTCGCCGCAGAGTGCGCGGCGCGGGGTCTGGGCCGGCGTGTGGGCGATGGTGTTGGGGGTCGGCGGCACGCTGCTTAATCCGGCCGTGGCCGTATCGAGCCTGCCGTGGATTGCCTTGGCGGTGATGGTCGGCGGACTGATCGGGGTCCCGCTTTCCAAAGTGCCGCTCACCGCGGTGCCGCAGCGGACGGCCTTGTCCCATGCTTTCGGCGGATTGGCCGCCGGACTGGTCGGCACGGCGAAGTATTACCTCTGGCTCCATGAAGGCGGGGCGAACCTGACCACCTTCCGCATGTTCGCCATTTCCGCGGAGGTTATCCTCGGATTTCTTACCTTCACCGGCAGCCTGATGGCGGCGGGCAAGCTGCAGGAGATTCTGCCGGGCCGTCCGATCACTTACCGCGGTCAGCTGATGATCAACTTCCTCACCCTCGGGGGGGCCATCGCTTGCGCCACGGGGTTGATCATTAATCCCCAGTGGTTCTTTCTTTTCCCGCCCTTGGTCATTCTCTCGCTGGCCTTCGGCGTGATGCTGATCATTCCGATCGGCGGGGCGGACATGCCCACGGTGATTGCTCTGCTCAATGCCTATGCCGGCCTCTCGGCTGTGGCCATGGGCTTCGTGCTCGATAACACCTTGCTGATTATTGCGGGGGCCTTGGACGGGTCGTCTGGCCTGATTTTGTCGATCATCATGTGCAAGGCCATGAACCGGAGTTTCAGCAATGTGCTCTTCGGAGCCTTTGGCTCGGCGCAGGAAGCGGCGGGCGGCGAGGCGGGCAAGACGGTGAAGAGTGCGAGCGCGGCGGAGGCGGCGGAAATCATGGGGCAGGCGGACGAGGTGGTCATCGTGCCCGGCTACGGCATGGCGGTGGCGCAGGCCCAGCATCGGGTGCGCGAACTTTATGACCAGCTGACCAAGCGCGGCATCAAGGTAAAGTTCGCCATCCACCCCGTGGCAGGCCGCATGCCGGGGCACATGAATGTGTTGCTGGCCGAGGCGGACATTCCCTACGACGATCTTATCGAGATGGAGGAGATCAATCCGGAGATGCCGCAGGTCGATGTGGTGTTGGTGTTGGGGGCGAATGACGTGGTCAATCCGGCGGCGAAGAACAATCCGAAGTCACCGATCCACGGGATGCCGATCATCGAGGCAGACCGGGCCAAGACGGTGTTGGCGGTGAAGCGCTCCATGAAGCCCGGCTTCGCCGGGATCGACAACGAGCTCTATACAATGGACAAAACCCTGATGGTCTTCGGCGACGCCAAGGCGGTGGTCGGCGACATGGCCAAGGCGCTGGCGGGAGATTCGGGGATGCATTAAGGAGCGTGCCGTGCAGCGCGGTCTGGCCCTGCTTCGAGGCTAATGGAAACGTTTTCCGAAACACTGCGCGGGATGGCCGGTATCGCCGTGTTCGTTGGCGTAGCTGCGCTCTTCAGCTCTGACCGCAAAAATATCCCGTGGCGGGTGGTGACTGTCGGCATTTTGCTGCAGTTCCTCCTCGCCGCCATGGTCATTCACCTCCCGCCGGTCCGGATGGCGGTCGAAGCGGTCGGGTTGTTTTTCGTCAAGCTGCTCGGTTTCACGAGGGAGGGGACGCAGTTCCTTTTCGGAACGCTCCTCGACGAGCAGTCGCACGGTGTGATTTTTGCCCTCGCGGTTTTGCCCTCGATCGTCTTTTTCTCCGCGTTCAGCGCGGCACTCTATTACCTCGGGATTCTCCAGAAAGTCGTGCGCGGCATGGCGTGGGTCTTCTCCAAAACCATGCGGCTGTCGGGCCCTGAGACGCTCTCCGCCACGGCCAATGTGTTTCTCGGGCAGACCGAAGCTCCCTTGCTTATCCGCCCTTGGCTGGCCGGAATGACGCGATCCGAAGTCCTCTGCGTGATGGTCGGCGGCATGGCCACGGTGGCGGGTGCTGTGATGGTAGCCTATATCAGCCTGCTTGGCGGCGGGGATCCGCAGCAACAGCTTGTTTTCGCCACGCACCTGCTCACCGCATCGGTCATCTCCGTGCCCGCGGCGTTGCTCATGTCGAAGATTCTGCTGCCGCAGACCGAGGAGGTCGATCGCTCGCTCCATCTCGCGCAGGAGCGCAACGGGGTGAACTTGCTCGATGCCATCTGCAACGGGACGACAGAGGGCGTGAAGTTGGCTGTCAATGTCGGCGCGATGCTCCTCGTATTCACCGCGCTCGTTGCCTTCGTGAATTTTATTCTCGAGCAGGGCGTCGGTGGGCCGACCGGGCTCAACGCGCTCATCGTGCAATGGACGAACGGAACTTATGACGGTTTTTCGCTTGAGTTCATCTTGGGTATTATTTTCGCCCCGGTCGCGTGGCTCATGGGGATCAGCGGCGATGCCGTCCTGCAATCGGGCGAATTCCTCGGCCTGCGCACCGTGCTGAACGAATTCGTCTCCTTTGTCCGCTTGGGCGAAATGAAAGCGGAAGGTCTCTATACTAATCCGCGCAATTTGATGATCCTGACCTACGCCCTGACCGGCTTCGCGAACTTTGTCTCCATCGGCGTGCAAATCGGAGGCATCGGTGCGATGGCGCCTTCGCAGCGTTCGACACTCGCCCAACTGGGCTGGAGAGCGTTGCTCGGCGCGAACCTCGCCTGCTTCATGACCGGTGCGGTGGCAGGAATCCTCTCGCCGAGGTGAACGGCTTTATTGGTAGGACGCTTGGATGCCGAGCGCAGTGAGTAGTTCCGGAGAGATTGTCCCGGTGACCGGCGTGCTGTTTTGCATCTGGTATTGCTCGATGGCACCGGCGCAGGAGGCGGCCAATCCGTCGATCGGGCCGTTGTACAGTCCGAGTTTTTGCAGCGCGACTTCCACCGCGGTCTCCACGGGATAGGTGGAGTAGACGGGATATTGAACGAAGTCCGGTTGCGTGACGATGGACCACCCGGCCCACGCGCCAAAGGGAACGGCATACGGAGCCCACGGATCGCAGTTCACCGCGACGTAATCGCCATTCTGCCAGACGTAGCCGGCGCGGAAGCCCTCGGGACCGGTCACCGTGGCGTCGTAATCCTGGCCATCAGCGGTGCGCACGTTGACATTCGCCGTGTCGTCGCCCTCGGGCCGCACATTGACGTCAGCCGAACCGTTGTTGTCGCTGACCCGGTAGTTGTCGTCGTCCTCGTCGAGGCGCGGAGCATCGTCGCGGAGGCCTGCATCCTCCATTCCTGCACCGCGAAAACTACCACCACCGCCTTCCCGGGCAAAAACAAACGAAGTGATGGCAAGAAGGGCGAGGCCGAGGATGGGCACGATTTTCATCAGGCTGAACGGTAAAGCCACCAGAGGTCATGGCGCAAGGAACGACCGGGCTCTGGGGAGGCCTGGGGGCATCCGAGGTCTGATCTTAAGCGTTGCACCTATTAGGTTATCTAATAGTGTGCAACAATATGTCCGTGGCTTCTGTTTACAAAGGTCCCCGCCAAGCAAATCCGCTCTGGGCCTTTGCCGTTTCGTCGATTGGGAGGAAGTGGATCGTGGGGATCTCGGGAGGCCTGTTGATTTTGTTCGTGCTGGCTCATCTGGCCGGGAACCTGACCATTTACGTCGGGCCTTTTGGCGAGGGGATCAATGTTTATGCGCAAGCCCTGCACGCGAATCCGGTTCTTCTTTGGCTAGCCCGGGCCGGACTCTTGGCGGTTTTCCTGGTTCACATTGGCACCACAATGTCGTTGATCATTGCCAATCGCCGGGCTCGTCCGCAGCGGTATGCGGTGAAAGCCCGACTGCAGAGCACGATTTATGTGCGCACCATGGCTTTGAGCGGGTTAGTCGTCCTGAGCTTTCTGATTTTTCACGTGTTGCAATTTGCCGGGGGGCTCAGCCCGTACTCGCACCTTTACGATCTGGAAGGACGGCATGATGTGGCGGCCATGATCATCTTGAGTTTTCACAACCCGCTGGTTTCCGGCTTTTATCTGCTCAGCCTCGTCTTGCTTGGGATGCATTTGAGCCACGGAATTTCCAGTGTTTTCCAGACCTTCGGGCTAAACGGACGGAAGTCGTCCGGCCTGATCAAGCACGGCGGGTTGTTGGTCGCGTGGGCGCTGATGATCGGCTTCGCCAGCATTCCGGTGGCCTCCGTGACCGGTTTTCTCAAGGTCTTGCCGGACGAGCGCCGTCCCGATCGCAAGTTGACCGCTTCCTCGAACTCATGAGCACGATCACCCTCGATCCAAAAATCCCGTCAGGTCCGCTGGCCGACAAGTGGGCTAATTTCAAGGCGGCGAGCAAGTTGGTCAGTCCGGGCAACAAGCGCCGCTACGAGCTCATCGTGGTCGGCACCGGTTTGTCCGGCGGTTCGGCGGCGGCCGTTTTCGGCGAGCAGGGCTACAACGTGAAGTGTTTTTGCTATCAGGACAGTCCGCGCCGGGCGCACAGCATTGCGGCCCAAGGCGGGATCAATGCGGCGAAGAACTATCAGAACGACGGCGACAGTGTGGATCGTTTGTTCATGGACACGATTAAGGGCGGCGACTTCCGTTCGCGGGAGTCGAACGTTTACCGTCTGGCCCAAGTCAGCACGCATATCATCGACCAGTGTGTGGCGCAGGGTGTGCCCTTCGCCCGTGAATACGGCGGGATGCTGGCCAACCGTTCCTTCGGTGGGGCGCAGGTCTCGCGGACCTTCTACGCGCGGGGCCAGACCGGGCAGCAGTTGCTCCTCGGGGTTTACTCGGAGCTGAGCCATCAGATTTCGGCCGGCACGGTGAAAATGAATCCGCGCCACGAAATGCTCGATCTGGTCATCGTCGATGGTCAGGCC
Organism: Chthoniobacter flavus; assembly: GCA_945871065.1. Lineage (GTDB taxonomy): Bacteria > Verrucomicrobiota > Verrucomicrobiia > Chthoniobacterales > JACTMZ01 > JACTMZ01. The sequence goes on from CAMBUL010000029.1 coordinate 9,389, forward strand.
AAAGGGATCATCACCCGCAATATGGTGACCGGTGAAATTGAGGCCCATGCGGCCGATGCCGTGATCCTGGCCAGTGGAGGGTACGGCAACGCCTTTTTCCTTTCGACCAATGCCATGGGGTGCAATGTCACTGCCACGTACCGCGCTTACCGCCGGGGGGCACTTTTTGCCAATCCGTGTTTCACTCAGATCCATCCGACTTGCATTCCGGTGAGCGGCGAATACCAGTCGAAACTCACCTTGATGAGCGAGTCGCTGCGCAATGACGGGCGGATTTGGGTGCCCAAGCGCAAGGAGGACTGCGGGAAGAAGGTGGCTGATATCCCGGAGGACGACCGTGATTATTTCCTCGAACGCAAGTATCCGAGCTACGGGAACCTGGCTCCACGCGACATTTCTTCACGCTCGGCCAAGGAAGTCTGCGATGAGGGGCGTGGGGTGGGTCCGGGCGGGTTGGGGGTTTACATGGACTTTGCCGACGCGATCAAACGTCTGGGCGAGTCGACCATCCGCGAGCGTTACGGCAATCTTTTCGAGATGTATAAAAACATTACGGGTGAGAATGCTTACGAGACACCGATGCGTATTTATCCCGCGGTCCACTACACGATGGGCGGGCTTTGGGTGGACTATGAGCTGCAGAGCAATGTGCCCGGGCTGTTTGTCATCGGCGAAGCCAACTTCTCCGATCACGGGGCCAACCGGCTCGGGGCGAGCGCCCTGATGCAGGGTTTGGCCGATGGTTACTTCGTCCTGCCCTACACGATCGGCAATTATCTTGCGCCGGTCCGTGGCACATGTCCCGACGTCAATCGTCCGGAATTCAAGCAGGCAGTCGAAGAGGTGAAGGAAAGGGTCAACCGTCTATTGAGTATAAAAGGCACCCGCACAGTCGATAGTTTCCATAAAGAGATCGGTAAGCTCTTGTGGGATGAGTGCGGCATGGCGCGAAGCAAGGAGGGGCTGGAGATGGCTATCAAAAAGTTCGACCAGATCCGCGAGGAATTCTGGAGCAACGTATGTGTTCTCGGGGATGGCGACGAGCTGAATGCGTCGCTGGAAAAGGCGGGGCGGGTGGCGGATTTCATCGAGTTCGGCCAGCTGATGTGCGAAGACGCGCTGGACCGCAATGAATCGTGCGGGGGGCATTTCCGCGTGGAATACCAGACGCTCGAAGGCGAGGCCCTGCGCAACGACGACGACTATTTTTATGTCTCGGCTTGGAAGTATACCGGCGAAGGTAACAAGCCGGAACTGATCAAAGAGCCGTTGCAATACGAAGGCGTCAAATTGGCAACCAGAAGCTATAAATAGGCATGAACTTCCATCTCAAAATCTGGCGGCAGGCGGAGGGAAAGGGCAGGGGCGGCTTCCAAGATGTGGACGCGCGCGATATTCCTTCGGAAGCTTCGTTTTTGGAGATGCTCGATATCGTCAACGACCGTCTGAGCGAAGGGGGTGATGAACCGGTGGCCTTCGATCATGACTGCCGCGAGGGAATTTGCGGGTCCTGCAGTCTTACGATCAATGGCGTCCCGCAGGGACCGGGCCGCGGAACGGCCTGCCAGCTTTACATGCGGAAGTTCTCGGACGGGGACACGATTTACATTGAACCTTTCCGCGTCGGGGCTTTTCCGGTGATCAAGGATCTGGTGATCAACCGCTCGGCTTTCGACCGGGTGATTGCGGCGGGCGGCTACATCAGCGAGCGCTGCGGCAATGCCCAGGATGCCAACGACACACCGATCCCCAAGACGGTGGCAGATTATGCCATGGACGCGGCGGCCTGTATCGGCTGTGGGGCCTGCGCGGCGGCGTGTCCCAACGGATCTGCGATGTTGTTCGTTTCGGCGAAAATCGGACACCTTGGCTTGTTGCCCCAAGGCAAACCCGAAGCCAATCGCCGGGTGCGCAGAATGGTGGCCAAGATGGATGCCGAGGGATTCGGCAACTGCTCAAACTATTATGAGTGCGAGGCGGTCTGCCCCGCCGGCGTCCCCGCCGCGTTCATCGCCAAGATGAACCGGGATTACGCGTTGGCCAGTGTGCGCAATGCGGTGGAGGCGACGGCTTGAAGAGTAGGGCTGAAGGCTGAGACTTGAAACCTGAGTGAGGGCGTGGCTGCGGTCTGCGACCGCCTGGGCATCATGGGGTTGGTGATTTTGTCTGTGTCTTATACCAAAGGCCCACCGCATTTGGACTTTGGTCTTCGGCCCCGGGGTAGGGTCGGACCTCCGGGGCCGACCGCGAACATTCTCTGGGATTCGACGCGGCCCGCCAGGAGGCCCAGCCCTACCACTCGGTCAATAGTCGAAAAGCAAAAGGACGTTGGTATTAAGCTTGGAGTTGTTAGAGCAGGCTTGCTTTGCAGGCACGAAGGCACTATGTTGCCTGCAGTATGGCGAAGTCGATCCAATACACGGTCAGGGGCGTGTCCAAGAGGACGGACTCTGCTCTGCGGGAGATGGCCACGGAGGAGGGCGTGAGCCTGAATGCGGTGACGCTTTCTCTCTTGGATGCGGCGGCGCGAGGTGAGGAGGGTGCAAGGTTTCATGATCTTGATGCGCTGGTCGGCTCGTGGGTCGCGGATCCGGCGTTTGATCAGGCGCAGGAGGTTTTCGAGCGGATCGATGCGGACCTTTGGCCATGAGGGTTCTGCTCGATACGAATCGCTACCGGGATTTCTGCGACGGGGAAAAAGCGGCGGTCGATATGATCCAGCGCGCGCGGCTGATTTATCTACCGTTCGTGGTGCTGGCGGAACTGCGGTCCGGGTTTCTCTGCGGCACTTTGGCCCGAAGGAATGAGAAGTCGCTGACCCTTTTTCTCAACTCCGATCGGGTGCGGGTGCTGCTTGCCGACGAGGAGACAACGCACCACTTTGCCCGGATTTTTTCCCAGCTTCGTTTGCAGGGGAGTCCGATACCGGTAAATGACATCTGGATCGCGGCGTTGGCAGTGCAGCACGATCTTCTGTTGTTTTCGCGCGACCGGCACTTCGATTGCTTGCCGCAGGTGGCGAGGTATTGAGTGGGGGCGGGAATGTAGCGTCGCCGTCCCCGGGCGAGGAATCGAACAAAACGTCCACCGGCGGGGCTTCCGGCTCGTAGAGCCTCCAGCTCGGAGAGACGCCGCTACATAAGGTGGATCGCGCCGTCCCGGCGCGATATTCTTTGGGTTATCACGATGGGAACATCCCGACCCACCTTAATACTTCAAGACCTTGGCTAGGAAGCGTTGGACGGTTTCGCTTTGGGGGGCGGAGAAGAAGGTCTGAGCGGAGCCTTGTTCGACGATGCGGCCGTCGGCGAGAAAGGCGACTTGGTCGGCAACGGTACGGGCGAAGTTCATGGCGTGGGTCACGAGAATGAAAGTGCGGCCCTCGGATTTGAGGTCGGCGATGACCTCCAAGACCTCGGCGGTCATTTCAGGGTCCAGCGCAGAGGTGGGTTCATCGAGGAGGAGAAGTCTGGGATGGATGGCCACCGCGCGGGCGATGGCGACACGCTGTCGTTGTCCGCCCGAGAGTTCGGCCGGCCGCTTGTGGGCGTGACCGGTGAGGTGGAGGCGTTCGAGAAGTTCGAGAGAACGATCGCGGGCGGCTTCCGGAGCGAGGCCGTGCACGGCGGTGAGGGGAAGCATGATATTGGCCAGCGCGTCGAGGTGAGGGAACAAGTTCCAGGACTGGAAGACGGTGCCGATGTTGCTGCGGAAGGTGCGCAGAGACCTTTCCCCGGTGGGCACGCGTTGTCCGTCGATTGTCAATGAACCCGTCTCCGGGGATTCAAGTCCGCCGATAACACGAAGGAGGGTGGATTTTCCGCCGCCCGAAGGCCCGAGCAGGGCAAGGACGTGGGGAAACTCGAGCTGTGCGGTGATGGCATCGAGGACGGTATGGCCGCCGTAGCGTTTGGTGATGGCGTCGAACTCAAGTTTCATAACGGAATTTGTCTTCGAGCCGGCGGGCGAGGAAGGAGACGGGTAAAGTCAGGGCCAAATAGCCGACGGCCAAGGGGAGGTAACTTTCCAGCGTACTGTAGGTCGCGCTGTTCACTTGCTGGGCGGCAAGGGTGAACTCCTCAATGCCGAGAACGGAAAGGAGGGAGCTGTCCTTGATGATCGAGGCAGCTTGGCCGGCCAGGGGCGGCAAGATGTGGCGCATGGCCTGGGGAAAGATGACGTGGCGGTAGGTTTGCCAACGGGTCAGGCCGATGGCGCGGGCAGACTCAAGTTGGGATTTGCCGACGCTTTCGATGCCGCCGCGGATTATTTCGGCAATGTAGGCGCCGCTGAAAACGGAAAGAATGAGAATGCCGGCCGCGTAACGGTTTTGCAGGCCGACCGCATCGGCGACAACGTAAAAAAGAATGAGGAGCTGGACAAGGAGCGGGGTGCCGCGGATTAGTTCGACATAGGCGGCGGAGAGCCAGCGCAGCGCGGGATAACGGGCCCGCCGGCCGAGGGCGGCGAGAAGTCCGAGTACGATACTCAAAGCGAGGGCCGCGAGGGAAATCCAGATGGTGTTGAGCCATCCTTGCCAGAAGACTTGGCGGTAAGCCCACACGCCGGACCAATTCCAGCTGAGGGCTTGGAGGATGGCAAAGCAAGCGGCGGCTAGCAAAATAGCCGCGAGGAGGACGGAGATGACCGCGTTGATGGTTTGGTGGCGAGTCATGGCGAAGGCAAAAGAGGCGTTCCCGCCACCTCTACTTTTTAGCTTCTTGCCAAAGCTCTTCGAGATCTGGCAAGGACAGGTCTTCGAGCTTTTGGCCGTTTGCGGCGGCGGATTTTTCCATGTGTCGGAAGCGGGCAATGAAGCGCTGGTTGGCGTGTTCGAGGGCGAGTTCGGGCTCGACACCAAGCTTGCGGGCCATGTTGACCGTGGTGAAAAAAAGGTCCCCGAGTTCGTGCTCGAGCCGCTTCGGATCGCCCGATTCCAATTCGGCGGCCAACTCGGCAAGCTCCTCCTGGAATTTTTCGATCACCCCCGCAGTGTCCGGCCAGTCGAAGCCGACTCGGGCGGCTTTTTTCTGGATGTTGGCCGCGCGGATGAGGGCGGGCAGGGCGCGGGGAATATTCTCCATGATGGAGGCAGTGGCACCCTTTTCCTCGCGCTTGATTTGTTCCCACTGCCGGAGGACGGATTGGGTGTCGCCTGCTTCGGCATCGCCGAAGACATGCGGGTGACGCCGGATAAGTTTCTCGCAGGTGTGGCGGGCGGCATCTTCAAGGGTGAAGGCACCACGTTCGGCGGCCAGATCGGTGTGGAAAATGACTTGAAGCAAAACGTCGCCGAGTTCCTCGCGCAGATTGGCATCATCGGCTTTGGTAATGGCGTCGATGGCTTCGCAGGCTTCCTCGAGGAGTCCGGCGCGGAGGGATTCGTGGGTTTGCTCGCGGTCCCATGGGCAGCCTTCGGGTGAACGGAGGAGGCTGACAATGGCTCGAAGGCGGGCAACGGGTTCGGCCGGGAGGTTGTCTAAATGCGCCATTGCTCTTTGTGGCTGCCCCGGAGGTCGGTTACTTCACCGGCGCTATTAATGGAGACATACCAGGTGAGCGCCGTGGTCGCGACGATGGTCAGGACAAGAACGGCGCCGACAAACCATCCGGGAAGTTCGCCCACAGCCAGCGCGTTGTAGAAAGCCGACCAGGAGACGATGGGCGGCCTGGCGTGCATGAAAATTTTCGTCATCCAGGCAACAACGATGATCGCGATGATAAAGACGTAGTTGCGTTTGAGACGGCGGCCGACGGCTTCGAGTTTGCTGATCTTGAAGGATGGAAGAATAAGGTCTTCACAGACGAGTTTTTGCCAATCGCCGCCAAGCAAGTTGGGATTGCGAGAAACGGTGGCGACCAGAAAGTGGGATTCAATCATGCGGACGCGGCCCCGAAACGCGTCATAAAAGCGGTAGCGGCGCGCCTCGATCCAGAGCATCATCCAGACAATGACGAGGTTGAAAAAGAAGATGATGTGGGGGATGTCGCGGAAGGAGAAGGCGACAGTGATGATCGTCGTGGTGCTGGTGATCGCCCATGTGGTGGTGATGTCGAGACGCTGGCGCCAGACCATGATACGGCCCAGCTCGCCGCGGTAAAAATGCGACATGGCATTGACGTAGCACGGGTCGTGCAACTCGTTGCCGTCTGTGCGGGTGATGGATCGGTTGCCGTCCATCGGGTCAGCGCTGGTCCTTGGCGAGCAAAACGGCGCGAGCCTGCTCCAGCTGCTCGCGCTCGCGGCGGGTCAAGCTCGACAGGCCGTTCTGGGAAATTTTCTCGAGGAGCGGGTCGATGATACGATGGGGGTCGACGGGTTCGTCGTCCGGGCTCTTGACCACCCGGAGGCGCGGAATTTTCGAACGGCTGGAGACGGGGCGGAGGCGCGAGACGAAGTCGAGGTTGAGTGCCGATCCGTGGCGGATGGCGTAGTAGGCGAGAAATGCGGTGGCCAGCAGTACCATCATTTCAACCCATTGCCGTCCGGCGAGAAGTTGCAGAACGCTGATACCAAGCAAGACCAAGGCAAAGATTTTCGCCGTGATTTGAAAAAGGAGTTGGGCGCCCGGATAGAGGGCGGCGAAAGAAAGGAAGACGGCGAAGTTGGCCCAGCTTTGGGTGATGGAGAGGGATTGTCTGCTCACGAGCGACGCGGCAAGGAGAAGAGATGGTCCGAGAAGCAGGAAACCGAGGTAAAGACGGATAAATCCTTTGCGCCCGAGGTGTTGCTCCACGTCGCGGCCGAAAATGTAAAGCATGACCAGAGAGATGATGAACCAAGGGTCTGGCGGGTTGACAAAGGCGTAGGTCAGACAGCGCCAGAGTTCACCCCCGCGGAGGACTGACTCGGTGTTAAAAGTGAGTTTGCCGAGGCCGGCTTCCGCCCCGGAGGCGAGGGCGATGGCAACCCCGATCATGCTGACCACGTAGAGAGCAACGATAATGGTCGTGGCGTAGACCGGGATGCGGCCGACCCAAGTGATGGGGTCATAATTCTCGGGGCTGCGATGCGCGATCACAAGACCATGAGATTAACGCGGATCGTGCGCCGGGACAAGGGCGGACGGGAAGTGGACCGTGATTCAGTTCTCAATGACGGATCAGACGGGGTGCGAGGAAGGGGGTGATCCAGCTTCAGACGCGGGATTTGCTGGGACGGTGCACGAAGGATTAAGCCGTTTGATCGGTTTGAAGTAGGCAGTCGGTTGACCAGGGGGCATACGGCCGGCTGTTCCGTCCGACCTGAAAACGCGGTCCCAGCAGCGTTCAAAACAGTGCGGAGCGAGGGGAAAACCAGCGGCGAGAACCCGGGCGCGGCGATAAAAATCCGCAGGCCGGTGCCGGATAGCCTCGCGGGTCACAGCGAATTGCCCACCGACGAAAAAACGATAGTCAGTGGGGCCCGGAGCACCAAATAATTCTTGGTGGAAGCCGTCGAGTTGCAGTTCGTGGCGGTCCGGGTTCTTGCTCCACGGGACAAAAAGGCGGCGCCCTCGGGAATCGTCGGTGTCGGCAAGGAAGCCGAGCCAGTAGAAATCGTTGATTGTCAAGGTGCCTTCGGCCAGTGCGCGGAGGGTTTTGTGGAGGTCGGGCGCGTGATCAAAGGGGTGGCCCTGCACGAAAACGGTGAGGGCGGCGAGGGACTCGTGACGTTCGGTGAGATGGTGGAGATAAGTGTGGGCCTCCCGGCCCTGGTTGGGCAGCCGTATTCCACCGCTGGAACCATCGCCCTTGTCGTAGACCGTGATCTGGAACTTCTCCGGCACGCGTCCGAGCCAGGCCAAGTCCTCAACATGGCGGGCTACGACGAGCTCAAGGATCGGGAGTTCGGAATTCACGCTCCGGAGGTCATTCTGAGGCTCGGGACACCGGGTTGGTCTTTTTCGGGCAAGTCCGGTAGGCGCGCGGGTCGGTCGTTGCTGCTTTGGATGGCCCGAAAAGCCATCGCAGCCGTGCTGATGGTATTGGCATGCAAATGCGCGGTCATCCCGGGCTCCCGGTGGTAGCCGCCGCCGTAGAGGATGACAAGCGGAAGCCGGCGATCCAGACACCAGTCAATGACGCGTCGGTCGCGTCCGGTCATGTGTTCGGTGGTGAGTTTCATTTGGCCGAAGCGGTCCCGCTCGTGGACATCGGCACCGGAGATCCAGATAACGAGATCCGCGGGAAAACTGTCGAGGGAAGGAGGGAGGGTATTGGAGAGAGCAGTGAGGTAATCGTCGCCGGAAACTTGACGTGGCAGCCCGACATCCCGATTGCCCGCCTCTTTAGCGCTCGGGTAGTTGCGCTCCCCGTGGATCGAGTAGGTGAAGACTCGCCGGTCGCCGCGGAAAATGGCGTTGTTCCCATTCCCTTGGTGGGCGTCGGTGTCGGCGATAAACACGCGCAAGGAGGGGTGTTTGGTCTGCAGACCACGAACGGCGACAGCGACGTCGTTGAGCACGCAATAGCCGAGGCCGCGATCGGGGAAGGCATGGTGCGTTCCACCGGCAAGGTTGGCGGCCATGCCGTGGTCCAAGGCATGCCGGCAGGCGGCTACGGTCGCTGCCGTTTCGAGTGATGACCGGTGGAGCAGCCGGGGCTGCCAAGGAAGACCAAGTTTGTAGACTTCATTGTCGGTTAGCGTGCCGTGGGCGAGCTTGCGCAGGTATCCGCTGGTATGGACGCGGAGCAGTTGCCGCATGGGGGCAGGCGCGACGGGCGTGATCTCGATCGCCGCGCCCTCGGAGACCAGCAAGTCGTGGGCCTGGGGAAATTTTTCCATAGGGAAAGGATGCCCAGGAGGGAGGGGCAGTAAAAAGTCCGGGTGGTAAAAGCAGCGAAGCCGTGACACGGGAGTCACAATGCAATCGAGGGGTTGGCGCGGCAAACCATCTGATGCATTCTCTGGGCGCATGGATTGGATTTCCCCGGATCACTGGTCGCGGTTGGCGGAGGAAGAGACCGATGCGCACCGCTTGGCCACAGCGCACGATGGATGGCTCGATCGCTACGCGGATTGGCTGCTCTGGAGCGGGGGCAAGCCTCCGAAGGTCGAAGGGCTGCGCGAGGAAGTCATGCGGCGCTACCGCTTTGCTCCGCGTGGATACCTCGGGCGGCAATTGGTCATCAAAGCGTCCGACCAGAAGCCGGCCATGCTTTTGGCCGGCGAGGAGCCCGGCGAAATCGTGGTGCGGGAAAATGGAATGGCCTACCTCGTGGAGCCCGGCGCCGGATATTCGTCGGGCCTTTTTCTCGATCAGCGTGTCAATCGGCGCTGGGTGGCGGGATTCGGGGCCAAGCGGATGCTCAACCTTTTTGCCTACACTTGCAGTTTCACGGTTTGTGCCGCGGCGGCGGGAGGGGAAACATGCAGTGTGGACTCGGCCCAGAGTGTGCTGCGGCGGGGGCGCGCGAATTTGGCAGCCAACGGGATCGATCCGGCGGATGGCCACCGGTTTCTGGTCGATGATACCACCAACGTCGTGCCGCGCTTGATCAGGCGTGGAGAGACGTTCGATCTCATTGTGCTCGACCCGCCAACTTTCGGTCGCGCGGCAGGAAGCGTTTTCCGCATCGAAAAGAATTTGCCCGACCTGGTTTCGCAATGTTTCGAGTTGCTGGAGCCGGGTGGCAGCTTGCTTGTCTCCTGCAACTTTTCTCAGTGGGGCGAGCAGGATCTGCAAAGCCTGTGTCGGAAGGCGATTGGTGGCGGATTATGTGCCATGGAAACAGGCGAGCGGCCTCCGGAAATTCCGCGCGGGGCGGTCTCTTGCCGGATCCGCAAAGAACGCTGAAGCCCCCTAACGAACGGACGACTCGTTCCAGATGCGCTGCCAGATCCACTTCAGCTGACCTATTCGCATGGCACCTGGCAATCTTTCCGGCTCGATGGCCTCCCAGTGGGGATTTCCCCGCCGGGCCACCGCGTGGCGGAAGACATAATCAGGGTGGTGCCCCATGCGCAGATCGCTGACCATAAGCGTGTCGTCCTGCACGGAAGCCCCGACAAATCCACCGGCGAACCACTGCAGCCTTTGTGCCGCGGGAACGCGAGGCAGGGCTGCGGCGAGAATCTGGTCTTCCGAGGGATAAAAGCTGAATTCGATCGGGCCATCATTTGTCACGACCGAATCCAAACCCTCATAATAGCCCTGGTCCGTGCGGGCGACCACACGCCAGAGCAGCGTGGTGAGCGGGGCGGGGGTGACGAACAAGCGAACCTCGGCAACTCCTTGCGCGTGGAGACTCTGACGGGCATTCGCAGCAACCATGCTCTGTGCGAACCATGACCACCCGAGATAAAGCATGCTCCACATCAGCCCGGCCATCAGCCAGCGACCAGCGGCCTGCGATACGGGCCGGATCAAGACGGCGATCATCCCGGCCAGCAGCGGCAAAGTGTAAAGCGGGTCGATGATGAAGATCGTAGCCCAAGAGAGCGGGGTCGCCGCGGAAGGCCAAAAGAGCTGCGTGCCGTAAGCGGTGTGCGCGTCGAGGAGAGGATGCGTCAGGAGAGCGAGAAGAATGGCCGCGAACCATCGTCGTGGTGTCTCTCGCACCGGTGGCCAGAAAGACCGCAACGCGAGCCAGAGCAAGACTCCAATCGGGGCCAAGACCAACAGCGAGTGGCTGAACCCGCGGTGCATAGTAAAATTTGCCACCGGTCCGCCGTAGTCGAGGAGGACGTCCAAGTCGGGGAGTGTGCCTAAGGCGGCGCCGAGCAAGGCGGCCTCGCGCCGCTGCCCGGGTCTAACGCACGCCGCCGCAACGCATGCGCCGAGGGTGATTTGGGTGAGGGAGTCCATCCGAGTGCTAATAAAATGCTAGCACGTTGGCTGAGGCTCCTGAGGCTTCCCGGAGCCGGTTGATGGAGTACAGCCCAGAGGGCTATTTCAACTCGGCGAGCTTCGCTTTGATCGCGTCGAAGTCAGGCAACTGGCGCGGGTCGTCATGGGATTCGGCGTATTGAATGACGCCGTTTTTGTCCACGATGAAGGCCGAGCGCTTGGGTACGCCGCCCATGGGGAGGTTGAATTGCGGGGCGAATTGGTCGTAGGCGATACCATAGGCCTGCGCAACTTTGTGATCGTAGTCGCTGGCCAGAGTAACGGTGATGCCTTCCTTCTGCGCCCAGGCTTCCTGCGCGAACGGGTTGTCGCCGCTGATGCCGATGACGGTGGCGCCGGCGAAGTCGGAGAAGCTTTTTGACACGGAGCAGAATTCGTCGGTGCAGACGCTGGTGTAGACCATGGGGAAAAAAAGCAGGACGACGTTTTTGCCTTTGTGGTCGGAAAGTTTGACCAGGTTGAGGCCATCGGCGTTTTTCGAGGAAAGGGCGAAGTCAGGGGCGGTGGTTCCTACATTGAGCATATGATTAGTTTGGTTGAGTTAAGTTGAGAGCCGTAGCGCAGCGGAGACAGCCGGAGGCGATTGAGGGTTTAGAGTTGAGAGCCGGAGCGGAGACAGTCGGAGGCAATTGAGGGCCTAGGAAGTTGAGAGAAAGAAGGACCAAGCGTCAAGGACGGTCACGATTGGCTTGCGCTTGCGCGCCCGCCACGGCAGAGAGGGTGCCATCCATGTCAACCCCGCGCGTTCGGCTTGTCATTTCCCTCGTTCTTGCCCTTGTGGCGGCTTGCGCAGTTTTTTCTTGGGGGCACTGGCTGAGCAAGAATCATCAGGCGCTGGCCCGGTTCGAGACGGTCGAGTGGGAGGATGCAGAGCCTCGCGTTGCTTCCGGTGAATGGGTTCTGGTGGATGCGCGCAGTGAGAAAAAATTCGCTTACGGCCACTTGCCGGGTGCGTATTCGCTGCCGGCTGAAGCAGCTCCGGAGTATCTTCAGTTCGCCGTGGCGGAATGGCCCCGGAATGGGGTGGTTGTGGTGTATTGCGGCTCACCCACGTGCAGTCTCGCCGCCGAGTTGGCCGATCGTCTGCAGAGGGAGTCAGGAGTTCCGGACGTTCGCGTGCTCACCGGTAACTACTTCAAGGACCTTCACCGAAGGGAGTAGCGCCGGGATTGCTTTTTGAATTCAACGAATAACAACGAAGAAGAGACCCCCCAACGAGTCGTAAAGGTCGGGAGCGGTAAGCAGTCGCACGCGGGTTTGGCCGGTCGTAGCAGAATCCTTAGGCGTTATCTTGAGTAATTTTTCGGTCGGCGATCGCCCTTCAATGACTTCTGCATCGACAAGATCCCGCTCCGGTTCCGCTCCGAGCACGGAGACCGGTGACGATGGATCGACTTTGAAGGGAATTGTTTTTGCGGTGCGTGGCTCGCCGGTTTCCCAAACAGCAACGCGGACTCCGGCCTCGATTTGGCGCGCGATGCTGATTTGCAGGGTTAGTTCATCAGCGTGGCGCCCGTCTTCGTCGGTGTTTACCGTAATGCGGTAAGAGCGGGTGCCTGTGCGGCCCTCCGGATCATGACTGACCAAAAGGGAACCCTTTTCCCCGGGGGCATACTCCTGCTTCTGCGGCTTGCCCACGGTGCATCCGCACGAAGTGGCCACAGAAAGAATACGCACGGTGTTCGTCGTGGTGTTGGCGAAATTATAGGTGGCTTCGATTCTTTCATCCTTGGCTTGGGCCGAGCGCACGAGTGTCGTTTCTTGCCATTGGAGCGCGAACACGGCGGAAGAAATGGTCAGAAACAGAATGACGGCTGAAAAACGCATGTTTTCAGCTTACCGAAGGGCTATCTTTTTGGGCATAAAAAAAATACTTTACAAGTCCCACCCGGCAAGCTAATTTGCACTCTGGAGGCTCGGACAATAAAGTGTTTACGTTGCGCCCCCAACAACAGTGAAATTCCGCGACCTGCTAGTCGTTTTGCTTTGGTTGCTTTCAGCGTGTGGCATTCGCGCTGCCACGGTTTCTATACCCGACTACACCGCTCCCGGCTACCTTTCGGCCCGAATCTCCTCAGGGCGTTTCGTCAAGGCTCGTGCCAGTTTTGTCTACATTTTCAGCGCTGCCGGCACAAGGAGCCTATCTTCCACTTGGAGGTTGCTCGATGATCAAGGCAACCCCGTCGGGATCTACCTCGACGGTCAGCCGGCAGCATCCGACCCCTCCGTGACCGCGACGACAACGGTTGCCGCCGTGAACAATCTTCTCTCCGCCTACACCGTGGAGGCGAATATTGTGCCTTATGCACCGCTCGACCCTTCGCGGATCTATAGGTTCGAACTTGTCTCCATTTACGATGCCACAGCCGCCTTCCCGGCGCGCCCGACCAACTTGTCCCAGTCGGGTGTGCAGGCGCCGGGGAACACCTACGTGCATTTTTCGAGCACGAACGTTGCCGCGCTGCAAGTCGTGGCAAAGATCTCCGGCGCCGCTTACGCGCAGCGCTTCCGTGTGCAGACGGCGTCTTCCGCTTCCTCGGACTCGGGGTTTACCGTCACCCCGACGATCGACCTTTACCGGTTTGATGAGGCAGTCGCCGCCGCGGCAAACATCAACCTCCGTTTCACCGTCACCATGCAGGACGATCTCGGCAATGCGGTTGCGCTGGCCACTTCGGTGTTCGACCGGACCGTGAGCGGAGTGCAGCCTTACTCGCTGAGCGGCGGCTTTCCCTTTTTCGCCTACATTCCAAATGTGCAGACCGGCCTCGCGGTGGCATCCCTAACGATCAAGCCGTCCGGGCAACTCGACCCGGTCAACAGAAGCTACACCGCAACGGTCAAGGTCGCCTTCGAGGACATGGCCGGCATTTACACGAGCGTGCTCAATGGATCCTCGACCGCCTTATCGCGTCTAGTCGATTTCAACGGCCGGTTGAACTTCGGATCGATCGCCACGACGTTCACGGATGTCACCAACGATCCCGCGAGCGCAGCCGGCGCAGTCGCCGGCGGGCGGTTGCCGACAACCTTAACCGTTGCCGCGGCGAGTGGTACGATCGACGCTGCGGGGTCCGCCCATACCTTCGGCGGGGGGGCGGCCCTGCCGGTGGGAGTCGATGCATCGGGTGCCGCCTACTTCACCGGCGGGGGGAGTGTTCCGGTGACGGGGCCCGCGACGGATTCCGACACACTCAACTCCATCAATTTCACGCGGCAGAGCATGTCGCTCACTTCCGCCGGGCTCAAGGCCGGCACCCTCGTTGTTTCGCTTCCTCCGGGTGTCGGCTACACGGCGAGCGTCGCAACCAAGCGGTTCGCGGCCACGCTTTCGCAGAGTGCTGTTTCACTCGACCAGAGTCTCAATCCCTCCGGTGTGGTGTCGTTTACCGGAGGCAGACTGACCGAGGAGTCGAAGCCGCTCGAGTTTGCCGTCTCCGGCATTGATTGGACGGGAGCCGCGGGTACGTTTTCTGCCACGGTCACGGGGGTGACGCCGGTGCGCAAAGCGAGCGTGGATGCCCTTTTCGCCAACCTGCTCAAACTGGCCGATGTTTCCTCCGCAACCAAAGCCGCCAATGATCATGTCTACCTCGGCGCGAATTCCGTGGTTGGCGGCACCCTCACGATCGGTCTCGACGCGAGCAAAAATGGAACGCTGACCACGCGTCTTATCCTCGGTGCTGCGAATTTTTACCCCCACATGCCATGCGCGGATGTGACCGACAGCAATCAGGACATCAGCTACGTCAATGGTTCGGTCGACATCGTGGCCGACAAGGTGTTGCCGGCCTCGAGTTCGCTCGGCGGCGTCGCGAAGTTTGATATTCCCCACAATCGTGCGTGTGCGGACAAGCCCGATGCGACGCCCTTGTGCGGTGCCGCACCGGATACAGCGCGCGTGCTTTTCACCCCTGCGGGGGGCGGCCTTCGCCTGACCCGCGATGGCGGGTTGCAGGGCGACGGCACCACGGACGACGCGGTCGGGGGCGGGGATTTCCGACTCAAATGGGGCCAGGATCCGACGGATATCGCCAAATACGCGCACATTGTGAACACGCTCTTCAGTGGCGGTTCATATCTCATGGCGGGCTCATCGCTCGTCGGAGGTATCAGTGGCACGGGTTCGACCGCGCCCGGCGTTTCCACGTCGGCTTGGATGGGTGCAGGTTCGCTGCTTTACAGCGGAGTGGATCGCGCGGCGGTTGCCGCCGACCATGTCGTTCGCCCGGGCACGGCTTCCTACCTCGAAAGCGACGTGCAGATCGCCGACTACCCCGGGGTGAATCTCCGCGTCAGCGACCTAGGCACTGCGACTGCGGCCAGTCGCATCGCGGGCACGGCTACCCCTGCCTATAATCTCACGCTCCGCTCGCAATACTATGCCCGCAACGCCGGGGTGAGCGGCGTGCATGAAGCGCAATCCTTCAACGAGTCGCTGCTTCTTTACGGCTATCCGGTAGCCTTCACAGCCTTCAAATTTTCGTATCTGGACAACTTCAACGAGGACTCGCTCACCTCGGCGAGCATCACCTTGCCTCTGCCGTCCGATTTCACCATCGCCTTCGATGAACTGTCGCTCACTTGTCCGGGGGGCTTGCGCGATGCGAAGGTCGACTCGGCTGACGGCGTCGAATTGCGGTATTGGGACAATGCACCGATCACGCCGCTCTCTTTGCGGTTCGAATCATCGGGTGGTTGCGATCCGGGCGGACCTGCGCTGCTGGTCTTGGGAGTAGAAGCACGCTGCGAACTCTTCGAGGACAAGCTCGGAGGCGAGTTGGGGTTCAGGCCCAACGGCCAGATTGCCGCGAGGGCGGATGGCGGCGATGTGCCCTTCGACTCGCGGCTCAAAGTGCCCACGGTAGGTCTGCCGGGTCCGGGCACCAAGACCTACCCCTTCACTCCTTGCCAGGACGCTTACTTCAACTCGCAGAACAAGGCGGGTGCCCCTGCTGTCGGTTTCCTCAATCTGGCCGGGTCGGTTGATGTTCCGTTTTTCAAGGACCTCAAGTGGAACGTGCACAGCAAGGGTAAATACGTTCCGGGTCTTCCGCCCTCGCTTTATGCCGTGGCCGCCGGCTGGGTTGATGGCACTGACACTTTTTTCAACTCGGTTTTCTTCGACCCGGGGAATGTCGGCTTTGCCGGCGGCAACGCCGAAGGTTACCGGCAATCCTCCGCGGAAGGGGAGGCCTATGCGGTGAAAGCCGAGCAGGACTGGCTCGGAATCACAGACGCTTTCCATTACAGCCTCCGCTGGAGTGAAGGCGGTCGTGCTTTTTCCTCGGATGATGTGACCAAGGACTTCTTCGTCGCATCCCTCACGCATCGCGCCAAATACCTTTGCCCCGACACGGCGGAACTGACATTCGGTCTCGAATACGACGGTCTGCCGCAACTCAATATCGCGGGCCTTGCCACCAGCGCGCTCGATGCGGGGGTCGGTTACACCCAGAACATGATCGATGCGCTCGGGAAAACGGCGACGAACCAGTTGCTCGGGGGTATCGATGCGGGCAAGGACCTGCTTTCCAACGAACTGGAAAAACTCATCGCCCCGGTCATCGACGGCCCGGTCATGACCGCGGTCGATCAACTGCTCGACGATCTTTATGGTCTTCCCGGATCGGCCTCCGTGCAAATCACATCGGCGAATGCCGCCGATGCGCTCACGAACCGCGTGCGCAACGCGGGAGGTGATGTGCGTCAGGGGATCGATGACGCGTTTGCTTCCACCGGTGTAGGCACGGCAACCGCCTTGGCCGATGAGAAGCTCGCGGCGGTCCAAGGCGGCGTAGACACGCTCGTTGCCGATCCCAACGGACTTTTGCGCACGGCAGGTGTCAAAAAAATGGTCAGCTCGCTGGTGGCGCGCGAGGCTCCGCAATTCATCAGCCTGATCGCGGGTGAACTTGCCGGCGCGGCCCTTGATGACGTCATCAATTCTCCCGCGCTCGAGCAGGTGCGCGGTTCGCTCGTCGATGTGAATGCGATCCTTGCGGAGATGCGCACGCGCATCACGAATCCCTCGAGCGGAATGGCGGCGCAGTTGCAGGCTTCGGTGACATCGGAGATCGAGACACTCACGGATTCCATTGCCGATTCGATCGAGGACGAGTTGGGACACTATGCAGTCGGAGTGAACATCGATCTCCCGGAGGTTCCGCGCGTCCAGCTGCGCGCCTACATCCGCCAGGAAATCATCGACAATCTCATCGAGAGCCAGATTCTCGGTGTTCTGCAGACGCAGTTGCGGCAATACGCGCAGGACGCGCTCGGTGCGGTGACCAACCAATTCGACAATGGATTGCAGCAGGTCAACGGGGCGTTGCGCGACGTGATCGCCACGCGCCTTGCCGAGGTGGACGAGTCGATCAACGGCGAAATTCTCGGACCGATGAGCGACATGATCGGTTCCGGTCGGCTCAACGGCTATGCGCACATCGAGGGCGACTCCCTCAGCATGCTGCGGGTCGATGGGCTTTTCCGGCTCAAAGTGCCGGATGACTTGGAACTCAAAGCTTACCTGCAGATCAGGAAACTGACCTCGGACAACGCGGGCGGGTGCATACCGGCCGGCGCAACGGCCAACGAAATCCTCATCGGCGCGGAGAAGGTCCCGCTGAAATGGATTTCCCCGGATCTCACCGCGAGCCTCGGGGTCAAGTTCACCCTCATGGGCGGGGAAACGGTGGGACTAGGAGGATTCTTCGACATGACCGGAGGTCCGCTTAGCTTCGAGGCGTTCAAGATCAACGACATGAATGCGGCTGTCGCCTTCGGTGCGATCGACGGCGACCCGTTCAAGGCGGAGAATTACCTCGCGGCCAGCGCCGACTTGACGATCGGCGAATACGGCATGGCAGGAGGGGTCTTCTTCGGGCGTTCCTGCTCGCTCGATCCGATCGCGCTGATCGACCCCGAAGTGGCGGGCGTGCTCGGAGCTCCGCCGTTCACCGGCGCCTATCTTTACGGGGAAGCCCGTCTCCCGATCAACGAACTTATCGGGATTCCCTCGACCTGCATGCTCAATGTCGTCGTGGGCGCGGGCGCCGGAGTGTTTTTCTTCACCGAAGGCCCGACCATCGGCGGCAAACTCGTCGGCGAGGTCAGCGGGGAGGCCCTTTGCCTCGTTTCGATCGGCGGACGAATGTCTCTGGTCGGCGTCAAAGAGGGCTTTGATCTTACCAGTCCGATGCGTTTCGCGGGCAAGGGGACCCTCAAAGGCAAAGTCGGTGCCTGTCCGTTCTGCGTGAAGTTCAACAAGAGCGTGGGCGTCAAGTTCAGCGCCAGCCACGGAAAAATCAGCGCTCCGGAGGTGAGTTACTGACATGAGAAAACTCCTGCTCACTATCCTTGCCGTGTCGGGCCTTTTGGTCGCGACCTCGCCCGCACCCATTATTCCCAACTGCGCGGACTGCGATGTGGCCAACCGCTCGATGATGTCCGCAGCGACCTTTGTCAAAACCGGCGGATCCGCCACGGTCTACATCATCACGCAAATCGAAGGTGCTTTGCCGGAGGAGGTGGGAACGGATCCGGCCTTCACCGTTTACCGCAAAGACGGGATCGCGTCGTCGCCAGGTTCTTACGCTCCGGTGGGAATGATGCGTGCCGCGGTGGATCCCACGACCGTGGCGGCCTGGTTGCAGCGGGCTTGGACCTTGCGTCCGGACCTCACGCCCTCGGCGCAGGAATCCGCGCTGTCGGCAAAACTTGACCAGATGTTCGGCAGCCTCGCATCGTCGGCCGCCGCTCAACCGGTCGCCACCAAACTGGCCAACGTCATCGCCGCGGGTATGGCCGACCCCGAATATCGCGACAACCTCGCGTTGCTCGGAAAGACGTTTCCCGGCGTGAATCTTTGTTTGGGCAACGCATGGGCCGGGCCCGTTTCCGCCGCGGGGCCGGCGACATTCGAAATACGCCTGCGGAATCCCGCGACCGGCGAGGATTTGGCAGTCGTGGGACGCGTCACCGTGGATGCCTCCTTGTCGCCCGCGGCATTGCCTGCCCCGGGGTCACCGGTCAATGCGGGTGTTGATGTAGAGCCCCCGACTTTGCCCGCCAGCATGTTCGCGGACTTCCGCGCAATTCCGGGCAACAACGCCAAGGCCATCACCGGCTTCAACGCCTTGAGCAGACAGTTGCAGGGACAAAGGGTGAATCGCGCGGTGCGCTTGCGCTGGGCGACTCCGGATCCGCTGCGCCAAAGGTCGATCCTCCAGAACGGTTACAACGTCTATCGTCTTCCCGCAGGTTCCGTTCCTGCTGTATGGATCGGCGGCGCGAGTGGTCCGACCTTGTCGGATCTTCTGGCCGCCAACCCCGTCAAGGCCAATACGCTCCCGGTGTTCAACCTCGAGGATCTCGACGCCGCGACGGCCGCTGACGCTTCCAACACCAAGACGTTTTTCATCGCCGACCAGGTGGGCTCATTGCAGGAACTGCGCCCTGCCGTCTCCGTTCTTCCGGGGGGCGGTGCGGCATATATCTACTTCGTAACCGCGGTGGACGTTCTCGGCCGCGACGGCGCCGTGTCACCCGGAACAAAAGTCGCGATCTACGACCGCGTACCGCCCAAAGTTGTCCGAGGCCTCGAAGTGGTGAACGATTACGCTTGGTCGGCGGGCACCGGAAAGCAGAGGCTCAAACTTTCCTGGGACTCCGTGCCGACCACACCGGAGACCGGCATGCTGGAGTACGAGATTTTCCGATGGAATTCCTATGATGGCGCGCGGCGTTCGGTCGGGGCAACGTCGGTGGCCAAAGTCACCAGCGCAACCACCGCCTTTCTAGACGATATAGCCGGCAGCCCATCCGAGTCCGATGCGGGCAAAACTTGGTGGTATACCGTGCGCGCGGTGCGCACGGTCAGCGTCTCCGGTTTCGGCACACAGAAGTTCTACAGCGGTCACAGTGCGCCTGTTTACGGGGTGATTCGCGACCGGGAAGGGCCGGGCGTGATCAGTGGTCGTCTGGACGTTCCATGCAAGCGACCCTCCGTGACCGCGCAACGGCCGCTTACCAACAAGGGTTCGAGCACGGAGGTCGGTCGCCGTATTCCTCTCACACTCCGCTGCGAAAGATTGAAGGCGGATATTGTCTGGGCGGAATTCTTCTATCAGCGCTCCGCGACCTCGGGCGCGAGCACCGCGGTTTTGGCCAGGGTTTATTTCGGCAACAACAACCTAGCCGAACACACGCTCACCTACGATGCAGCCAGCTTCGGACAGGCTGCGGCAAGCATCGGGCTGATCCATTGCCGGGTCGGCACGGACAATGGTGCCATCTCCGCTTCGGCTGCAGCCGATACAACCGGATTGGGTGGCGACCAAGGCGGTGTGCTGGAAGGCGTGATTCCTTTTGTCGCCGATGTGGTCACCGAGATGGTACCGTCCACCGAACCTTGCCCGCAGGGCGGCGATCCCGGTCTGGTTGACAAGGGTTCCGGCAAGATCACGAATCCCGGCGGCGCCGTCGAGGTGCCGCCCCTGACCCGCGAGGTGAATTTTTACCGGCGGGTCGACCAAGGACCTATGGCTTTCATCTACCACGCCACGCTGGCCGAATCGATGTCCATCGAGAGTGTTCCTTGGTCCGACCCGGGCCCGTTGCCCCTCAACGGTGGGCGCGTTTGCTACTATGCCCAAGCTTATGACAGAGATGGAAACGCTGGCCCTTACCTCCGCTTGGATTGCGTAGATTTTCCGTCGCTCGTCATGCCCGTGCCTTATCTCGACCGTATCACTCCAAACCCGGCATCGGGCGGTTCGCGTACGCTGCGCGTTGCCTGGTTTTGTCCGCCGGTCGGAGTGGACCGCTTTTACGTTTACATCTCCAAGGACGGACAGATGCCCGCGGCCAGTCTCGGCGTCGATCTTTTGCGTGACAATTCTGCCGCTGGCGACGGTGAAACCCTCGCGGGTGAGGGGGCCAAAAAGTTTGGCCGCTATGAGTCCTCGCGGGTGGAAGGTGCATTTTCGGGCGAGGCCAACTCGCCGGTGGCACCCGAACCTCCGATGGAGTTTTCCATCGATCTTCCTGCCGACGAAGGTTCCAGCTACACGGTGGCCGTCCGCGCTGTTTCGGCTTCTTCTACGGTTAGCGAACTCAGCAATGTCCGCTCGGGGCAGTGGATCGAGGAAACTGCCGTCACCACCTCGGTTCCTTGGCCGGCGCGCCCGCTCCCTGCCAAGCTCGAACCTTTGCTCTATCACCTCGGTCCGTCCGAACCGGCATCCGTGCTTTCGTTCGCTGCCTCGACGGCGGTCGATGCCAAGGTACTCACCATAGCTGACACCGGCGACTTCGATGGTGTCGGGGTTTCCATCGGGCGTTTGACATCCGTCTCGAGACCCCAGACCGACGGGCAGGGGGGCACCTCGACTTTCGCCTCCGAGAGATTTGACCCGAACAAAGGCATTTACCGTGTCACTGTCGACGATACGCATGGCGCTGCACTTTTCCCGTGCGCGCTCTATCGCTACCGGGTGGCAAACGCCGCCGATGCAGGGGTGAAAAACGATATGGTGCAAGTCACACCGCTCATGGAATCGGTGGCTTACGGTTACGTAGACGCTCACGGGAAAGCCAATGCTGCCGGGCTGAATACCCGTCTCTACGATCCATTTATCCGCTTTTCCTATGGTGGCCAGTCGAGCGGAAAAACGGTCATGAACATGTTCCTGACCGACACGCTCCCGGTTGTGAGCGGATCGACTTACCGTTACGTGCTTGTGCGCTTCGACAAAGATTCCAAGGAACCGAAGGATATCATTCCGGTCACCAACCCAGTCACCGTGCCATGAAAAAGCGCCTCTTCAGCTTCCTCTCTGTCTCCGGGCTTTTGATTGCGACGTCGCCCGCTCCCATTGTTCCGAACTGCGCGGACTGTAACGTGGCATTCGCCCGCGAGACGGCGGTATCGGCCGATTTTAACAACGACACGTACCCCGACATCCTGATTGCCGACCGCGAAAACGGCCAGTTGCGGGTGGCTCTCGGTTCCTCGACTGGTGCCTTCACGATTTCCTCCCCGCGCGCCGTCTTACCTGAAATTTCAGGGCTGGCCGTCGGCCATTTGTTTTCCCCGACCGCCAACGATGCCATCGTCATGCATCCGCGCTACGGCCGCGCGGTGGGAGTCCG
>CAMBUL010000030.1 GCA_945871065.1 Chthoniobacter flavus
GGCAATTTCCGGGACCAGCACGAGCGCTGTTTTCCCCGCGCGGAGTACCTCATCGATGGCGCGCAGATAAACCTCCGTCTTTCCGCTGCCCGTGATGCCCTTCAAGACAATTGGCTTATGCCCCGCCGGATCGCGCAAGGCCGGACGGACCCCTTCCAGCGCACGCTCCTGCTCGGCACTCAAGACCGGCGGCTGCGAGGCCACAAATTCCTCCGATCCAAGCGGGGCGCGCCGCACTTCCTCGGCCGTGACCTCCACCCAACCACGCCGGGCGAGCGTTTTCACCGCAGCATCGGAAGCACCCGTCTCCGCCGTGAGCCGTGCCACGGCCACCGGACCGTTGGCTTGCAAATATTCGAGGACCGCCGCCTGCCGCGGTGCCTTGGTCCGCAGCGCCGCCATCTCCTCGGCGCTGACCGTCTTGGCCAAGGAGGCAAACTTGCGTTTGAGCGGAGCATGCCCCGTCTCCCGCACCGCGCGCGGCAAAACGCAGCGCAACGCATCCTGTTCATCACACCCGTAATATTCTGCCATCCACTTCGCCAGTTTCATCAGCACGGGCGTCATTTGCGGACGTTCGTCCATCACCGCCGCGAGCGGACGTACCCCCTTGGCCGAGGTTGTCTCGGCCACCGCCACCACCGTCCCGATGACTTGCCGGTTGCGCAGCGGCACGCGCACCCGCGAACCCGCCGCCACCCGCCCCTCCCAACCCGCGGGGATCTCGTAATCAAGCGTCTTCCCCGTCGAACGGTCGAGGATCACCTGGGCGAAGCGCGGCATAAAGGGATCTTATCCGGTCCGTCGAGGGCCTCAATGAGCCTTTGGAGGGCGGCCGTCCCCGGCCGCCGCAAGTCTCCGTGCGGCTCGCGAGGACGCTCGCCCTCCAAAACAGCGCTTCTGCGCTTACGCGCGGGTTGACATAATACACACATTCTCAAATAGTATGCATAGTGAAAGAACGTGTTACCATGACTTTGGATCCGGTCATCCACCACCGCGCCAAGCAGGCGGCCAAGCGTCGGGGCACCACCTTTTCCGGTCTGGTCGCTCATCTTCTGCACCAAGCCCTCGAAAGCCAACCGGCGCGCAGTCACGGTCAGCCGTCCTTCTCGTCCCAGTGGGCCGGACGCGGCAAGTTGGCGGGCCAGAGCGGAGCCCGCTTCGAAAAACTGCGGGCTAAACGCGGATTGTAAGTGCGCTTCTTCCTCGATAGTGACGTGCTGCTCGACGTCCTTCTGGAACGTCATCCCCACTTTATCGACAGCGCCGCGATTCTCGATCACGCGGTGCGCCGTCCCGGTCGCGCCGGCGTGGCCTGGCACTCATTGGCCAACCTGCATTACCTCATGGACGGTGGGGCTGAGGAATTCATCGGCGAGCTTTTGGATTTTGTCGAGGTGCCTGCAACGGGATCCGCGCAACTCGGACAGGCGCTCGATCTGGGGTTTGCCGATTTAGAGGACGCCATGGTGGCGTCCGCGGCTGTCCTGTTCGGCGCACAAATCATCGTGACGCGAAACACCCGCGACTACCGCAACTCTCCCGTGCGAGCAGTAACGCCACGGGAGGCAGTCAAACTTCTGGCCTAATCCCAGACTTCTCCTCTCCGCGCCCCCTGCGGTTTCCCTAAATACCGACCACCGAGACGACCAACTCCCGTCGGTGCGGTGTGTGGCGGTGCTCGAGCAAGAAAATCCCCTGCCACGTGCCGAGCGCCATGCGACCGCCGGTCACGGGAATCGTCTCGCTCGTGCGGGTCACGGTCATGCGCAAGTGGCTGGCCGTGTCATCCGGACCTTCCATCGTATGCACATGCCAGTCGGCGCCGTCCGGGGCAATCCGGTCGAGAAACTGATGCAAATCTTCCCGCGCCGAAGGATCGGCATTTTCAAAAATGACCAGACTGGCGCTGGTATGGCGGACAAAAACCGTGACGATACCTTCTTTCAGTCCGGACACTCCGACCACCCGCGCCACCTCATCGGTGATTTCGTAACTCCCGCGCCCGCGCGTGCGGACCTCGAAACTTTCCGTCTTGGCAATCATGACGAGAAACTTTCCACCCTCATCACTCAACCCTCAACTCCATAAAGCGCCCGCACGAGCCGGGCCGGACGCGATTCGCGCAGAACCCCGTTTTCCATCCGGTTCATCACGTAGGCAAAACCGAGCCGTTTCTCCGGATCGGCAAAGGCCAGACTGCCTCCGGCCCCCGGATGCCCGAAGGCGCCTAAGGAAGGACCGAACGTGGCGCGCTGTTTTGTCCCGGATGCATCCAGCGGATCCATCATGAATCCGGCCGAAAAAGCCGTCGGCTGGCACAGCACCAGATCCTGACCATTGCTG
Source organism: Chthoniobacter flavus (assembly GCA_945871065.1). Taxonomy (GTDB): domain Bacteria; phylum Verrucomicrobiota; class Verrucomicrobiia; order Chthoniobacterales; family JACTMZ01; genus JACTMZ01. The sequence goes on from CAMBUL010000030.1 coordinate 2,350, forward strand.
CGGCGTTGGGTCAGCGCCTCATGCCACGGCCCGTGGAAAAATTCTCCCGCCGCCAAGCGGTCATAGAATCGGGCCAAGGACCGCGCATTGCCGATCCCGCCGAAGGAAGGAAGCGAGGCGCGCCATACTTCCGGCCGGTTCGTGGCGGCCGCGCCGACCACCCCGGACGGCCGGGCGAACGATCGCGCAGTGAGCGAAGCCCGGTCAGCCAACGCATTTTCGAACGGTCCCGGCTCTTTCAAGTCCCCGACCCGCGCCGCGTGCATCCGTGCGACATGGCCGTCCAATTCCGCGGGCAATCCGATCCAGAATTGCAGCGCTAGCGGATCGCCGAACGCTTTACGCCAATAAGCGCCGAGGGGCAGTCCCGCCGTGCGACGCACCAGGGCATCGAGCAAATAACCGAAGGTCCGCGGCGCGTAGCCGTGAGCCGTGCCCGGCTCCCAATCCGGAGCCTGCGCCGCCAGCGCCGCAGCCACTTCTTCCAAAGCAAAAACATCCAAACCGGGCTGATCGAGCACAGGCAATCCGGCCCGGTGGGCGAGCAGCTCGGAGATCGTCACCTTGTCTTTTCCCGCCGCCCCGAATTCTGGCCAGACGTCGGCCACCGGGGCCTCCAAAGGAACTTTTGCTTCCTGCAAAGCATGCAAGGCACAAGCCGCCGCCGGCCCCTTGGTCGCCGACCAGCAGAAAACGATGGTGTCCGCGGTCCAGGGCGACGTCTCCGCCGCGTCGCGCCACCCGCCGCCGAACCGCAGCAACTCGTGGCCGTCCTGCCAGACACAGACCTCGGCGCCCAACTCTTCGCCGCGGGCAAAATGATCCTCGAAGACCGCCCGCACCCGCGCGGTGGCGGCCCCGTCGATGCGCCTCATACCAGCTTGCCGATGACGTCTTCCAAATCCGGATCGTAGCGGGCGATTTCGCGGAACTTTTCGTCCAGATTGAAACTCATCTGGAGATAACTTTGCGCCTCCTCAGGGTTCCCCAACACCGCGTGGTAGCAGCCGAGATTGTAAAAATAGACCGGTTCGCGAAGCAGCGAAGCGGGACCCTTCTGCAACAAAGCCATAGCCTCGGCGGTGCGTCCGAGTTCATGCAGACAAAAGGCCCCGTGGATGTAGCCGAGGGGCGAGTCCGGTCGGTCGGCCCGCAAAGTCTCGCAGGCGGTCAGTGCTTCCGGCCACCGCCGCACGCGCATAAAAATAAAAACCCTCAACTGCGCCACGTCTTCGTGCCCACGTTCCTCCCCCGGCACCCGCTCCAATTCGGCGAGTGCCTCTTCCGCCATACCCAGCTCGAGATAGCCTTGGGCGGCATTGATGTAGTGTTGCAGGGCGATGATGGTAGCTAAGGCGAAAGGTGGCTACCGCGCAACCGTTTCGCCTCGCCGCCGCCAAGGGAGGCGCTGATCTGCAGGGCCAATTTGGGGCCGATACCCGGTACGGCGGCAATGTCCCCGACCGGGACGCGGCGCAACCGCTCGACCGAACCGAAGGCGCGCAACAGCGCTTGCTTGCGCGTTTTGTTCACCCCTTCGACATCGTCCAGACGGCTCTCTGATACCCGGCGCTTCATCAGCAGCTGGTGGTAGCCGTTGGCCACCCGGTGCGCCTCGTCCCGGATGCGCTGCAGCAACTTCAGCCCTCCGCTCTCGTGCGGCAGGCGCAAGGGCTGCGGGTCATTCGGGAAAAAAATTTCCTCCCGTTCCTTGGCCAGCCCGATCACCGGCTGACCGCGCAGCCCGAGGCGCCGCAACTCCCCGACTGCACTGGACAATTGACCGCGACCGCCATCGACCACCACGAGATCCGGAATACGGTCCGCCGCGGGCATGGGCAGCCGCGCCACCGCCTCACCCGCCTCCTCTTGGCTAAACTCGGCAGCCTCGGGATGCGCCTCGCGCGCCACGGCAAGCAGACGCGCGTAACGCCGGCGCACCACCTCGGCCATGCTGGCGAAGTCGTCCTGCCCCTCCACCGTCCTGATCCGGTAGCGACGGTAGCTGCTGCGGTCCGGGACACCGTCCTTGAAGCGGACCATCGAAGCCACCACGTGCGTGTTGGTGATGTTGGAAATATCAAAGCACTCCATGAGAGAAGGCGGGCGCGGCAACCCGAGGGCCTCCCCGAGTTCGTTCAAGTCGGCTTCCGGATTGACCGCGCGCGGCAAAGCATCGCCACGCAGAAATCGCCGCGACTTCGCCGCGGTGCGCCGCAGCGCGGTCACGAGATCACGCAGTGCCGCTGCCTTCTCGAAATCCTGGCGGGCGGCCGCCGCCTGCATCTCCTGTTCCAACTCTTCAGGCACATCTTTGCTCCGGCCCTCGAGAAATTTGCAGGCCTCGAGGACGCGCGCCCGGTAGTCCTCCTCGCTGATCTTTCCAACGCAAGGTGCGGAGCAATTTTTGATGATGTCATCGTGGCAGTGACGGTAGTCTTTTTCCGTCGGCACACGCGGACGGCAGGAACGCAGCCCGTATTTGCGCTTGAGGATCTCGAGGGTGGCACGAAGGGCTCCCGAGTGCGCGTAGGGCCCGTAATAGCCGGCGCCATCGTTTTTCTTGAGCCGTACGAGGGAGAACTTGGGGAATGGATCGTCGAGGTTGACTTTGATCTGGAGAAAATTTTTGTCGTCGCGAAACGAAATATTGTATTTCGGCCGGTATTCCTTGATCAGCCGACCCTCGAGCAACACCGCCTCGGCGTCGGAGCGGACCACGTGCAAGGTGAAGTCCCACACCGAGTCGAGCAGCGCGCGTGTCTTGAGGTCGGCCATCCGCGAGCGCGCCGGAGCGAAATAGTTGGCCAGCCGCTTGCGTAAGTCACGTGCCTTGCCCACGTAGATGACCCGGCTGAGCCGGTCACGCATGAGGTAAACCCCCGGCTTGTGCGGCACCTCGTGCAAGCGGGCACGGAGGTCGGGCTTGTCGCCGGCAGCAGGCATAGGCCCTCAATGATAGCGCCTCCGGCCGGCCCCCGCCATCCTTGCATCGGACGAACAGACCGCTAACCTTCAGGCCGTGAGATCGCTCCCGGCTGCTTTTGCCACCTTGGCCACCTTGCTTACCGCGGCAACCGCCCGCGCGCAGGAGACTTTGCCGCCCGTGCGGGAGGAGATCAGTCTGTGGCAGGTCGTGCTTTCCGGCGGGCCCGTCATGATCCCGTTGGGGGTTCTCTCGGTCGTCGCCGTGATGCTCATTCTAGTCTACCTCTTCACCATGCGCCGCAGCGCGGTGGTGACCAAGCGTTACATGACGACGGCCGATGCCCTCCTGCGCAAACGGGACTACCTCGGTCTTCTGGCCATTTCCAACCGCCATCGCGAAGCCGTGGCTCGCGTCATGCAACGCACGTTGGACTTCGTCACCCAACACCCGGAAGCCACCTTTGCCGACGCCCGCGAAATCGCCGAAACCGAAGGAACCCGCCAAGCCGCCGCCCTCAATCAGCGCATCACTTACCTCGCCGATATCGGCACCATCGCCCCGATGCTCGGCCTCTTCGGGACGGTGCTCGGCATGATCAAATCCTTCAGCGTGGTGGCCAGCGGCATCGTGGCCTCGCGGCCCATCATGCTGGCCGAGGGCGTCTCGGAGGCCCTGGTGACCACGGCCACGGGCCTGGTCATTGGCATCCCGGCCATGGCCGCTTATTCTTTCTTCCGCGGACGCACCCAGTCGCTCATCGCGGAACTCGAGGCCGCTTCCACCCAGTTGATGGCCCTCATGTCGGTGGCTTTCACCCGGAAATAAACGGCGCGCCCCGATCATTTTTTGGTGCCTTCCGGCCCGGTCGGCGCTATGTCTGTCCTGTGCGTTGGAGTCCCCTCATTTTTGTCATCTGTGCCGGTCTGACCGCCTGCGCAACGCCCGAAAACCGCCGCGAACTTTACGGCCCGTGGTATCCCTACAAGCCGATCCCCTACACTCCTCCAGAAAAGGATGTGAATGACCGCGTGATCCAACCCGTGGTGGCTCCCAGCGACACCATTGTCCACTACGGTCCCGATCAGCGTGAACTGATCCTCGGCACCTGGGGCATGGCCGGCCACCAGCCCAGCATGCAGTACCCCAGCACTCCGTGGAGCACGGAGCAGCGCATCATCAGCCGCTACAACGACAGAGGTCTGCACGCGAAAGAAATCGCCGCCCGCGAACGCGCTCGGAACTACGCGGCAGGTTCTTCTGCCGTCAAATAAGCGGCCAAGGCAGACAAGGCCCGCCCGCGGTGGCTGCAAGCGTGCTTCTCCGCCGGAGCGAACTCCGCAAATGTCCGACCGCTTCCCTCCGGGACGAACAAGGTATCATAGCCGAACCCCCCCTCGCCCCGCTCCGAGGACGCGATAGAGCCTTCCACCGCGCCGGAGAAAGTCCGGACCACCACCCCATGCCTGGCCAAGGCCAGCACGCAGCGAAAGCGCCCGCGCCGATCCGAACCTTGCCCTTTGCTTAATTTTTCGCGCAGCAGCGCGCGATTGGCTGCCATGCCGGCTTCCTCTCCCGCGAACCGCGCCGACCGCACCCCGGGCGCCCCGCCTAACGAGTCGACCTCCAAACCAGAATCATCGGCCAGCACCCACCCGGGGTAGTGGGCCGAAGCGGCCAGCGCCTTCAATTTGGCATTCGCTTCAAACGTGTCTCCCGACTCCTCCACCTCCGGCAGATCCGGACGCGCGGTGAGATCCTCGACCTCCCATCCGGCGCCGAGAATCTCCCGCACCTCGCGCGTTTTGTGCGCGTTGCGCGTGGCGAGAAGTATGCGTTGCTTTGACACCTCGTTCATTCCCGGCAAAATGCGCGGTTTCCCAGCCTCATGTCGAGCCAACGCAAACAGTATCCCTTCCCGCAATTCGAGCCCAAGTGGCAGCAACACTGGGCCCGGACCGAAGCCTACCGCACACCGAACCCGGGCGAGGCGGATTTCAATCCGGTTAAGCCGAAATACTATGTCCTCGACATGTTCCCCTACCCGAGCGGCGAGGGACTCCACGTCGGCCATCCCGAGGGTTACACCGCGACGGACATCCTCGCGCGTTGGCACCGCATGCGCGGCTTCAACGTGCTGCATCCCATGGGCTGGGACGCCTTCGGTCTGCCTGCCGAGCAATACGCGGTCAAAACCGGGCAGCACCCCGCCGTGACCACGGCCAAGAATATCGCGCGCTTCCGCCAACAACTCGACCGCATCGGCTTCAGTTACGATTGGTCGCGCGAGGTCAACACCACGGACCCCGATTACGTCCGCTGGACCCAGTGGATCTTCCTGCAGATCTACCACGCGTGGTTCAACCCCGCCACCAACCGGGCCGAACCGATTTCCACTTACGAGGGCGCCGATCCGGACAGCGTCCGGCTCGCTTACGTCGCCGAAATGCCGGTCAACTGGTGCCCGGAGCTGGGCACCGTCTTGGCCAACGAGGAAGTGGTCGACGGCAAAAGTGAAGTTGGTGGCTTTCCCGTCGAACGCCGCCCCATGCGCCAATGGGTGCTGCGCATCACCGCCTTCGCCGGACGCTTGCTCGAGGGCCTCGACACCCTCAACTGGCCGGAATCGATCAAACTTCTGCAGAAAAACTGGATCGGCCGCAGCGAGGGGGCTTTCGTTGATTTCACTCTCGAGTCCGGCGAGAAGCTCACCGTCTACACCACGCGACCCGACACCCTCTTCGGAGCCACTTACCTGGTGCTTGCCCCGGAGCACCCGCTCGTCGCGCAGATCACCACGGCCGGACAAAGACCAGCGGTCGACCACTACATCAAGGCCGCCGCCGCAAAATCCGAGCGCGACCGCCAAGACGCGTCGAAGGAAAAATCCGGCGTCTTCACTGGGGCCCACGCCCTCAATCCGGTCAACAACGAGCGCCTCCCCGTCTGGATTTCCGACTACGTACTCACCGGCTACGGCACCGGGGCTATCATGGCCGTCCCCGCCCACGACGAGCGCGATCACGAATTTGCCGGAAAGTTTCGCCTCCCCGTCATCGAGGTGGTGCAGTCCGAGGCAGGGGGCACGGGCGTCCCGCCCGTCACGACCCGCTCCACACCCTTCTTCGAACCTCTCCAACAAATCACTACCCACCAGCGCAACCTCCCCCACTGGCAACAAGGCGCCAAATACTACTTTGTCACCTGGCGTCTCGCCGACAGTCTGCCCGCCGAACTCATCCGCGACTGGCAACTCGAGGCCCAGGCTTGGCGTGCCGCCCGGCAGCAACCTCTCGGCGAGGCCGACCTTGCAGAATACCACCGCCTCTTCTCCGACCGCATCGAGACCGAACTCGACGCAGGCCGTGGCGAATGCATCCTGCGCGACCCCGCGCTCGCTTCCCTCGTCGCGAAAGCCCTTCGCCACTTCGACGGCGAGCGCTACGATGTCGTCTCATTCGTCATCATGCCCAACCATGTGCACGTTCTTTTCCGCATGGGCGAAGCCGAGGATCTGGCCAAGGTCGTCCACAGCTGGAAAAGCTTCGCCGCCCACGAGATGAACAAGGCACGCGGCACCAACGGACCAGTTTGGCAGGACGAGTATTTCGATCGCATCGTCCGTGACCAAAGTCACCTCCATCAACTGGTCGGCTATATCGAACGCAACCCCGAGAAGGCAGGGCTGAAGGATGCCATACGATACACGGCCGAGACGGCCGTGCCCCCTGCCCAGACCGGAACTGCCGCTCCCCCCCCAGGGGGCACGGGCGTCCCGCCCGTCACGATCCACTCCACACCCTTCCCCCCCTTCACCGGCGAAGGCACCGCCATCAATTCCGGCCCTCTCGACGGACTCCCCACCGCCGAAGCGAAAAACAAAATCACCACTTGGCTCGCCGAGCACCAACTCGGTCGCTCCGCCGTGCAGTTCAAATTGCGCGACTGGCTCTTTTCGCGGCAACGTTACTGGGGCGAACCTTTCCCTGTGGTGTGGGAAAACGGACGCCACCGCGCCCTTGCTGCCTCCGAGCTTCCCGTCCTCCTGCCGGAGCTGGCCGACTTCAAACCGACCGGCACCGCGGAACCGCCCCTGGCCAAGGCCGCCGATTGGGTGCGCTACTCCGCGACCGCCACCCGCGAACTCAACACCATGCCACAATGGGCCGGCTCGTGCTGGTATTACCTGCGCTATTGCGACCCGCGCAACACTCGTCAGTTCATAGGACAGGAAGCCGCGCGCTACTGGCTCGGCGACGGACAAGACAATCCCGGCGGGGTCGATCTTTACGTCGGCGGAACGGAACACGCCGTGCTCCATCTCCTCTACTCGCGCTTCTGGCACATGGTGCTGCACGATCTCGGCTACCTGCCCACGCCCGAACCATTCCAGCGCCTAGTCAACCAAGGCATTATCCTCGGCACGGACGGGCAAAAAATGTCGAAGAGCCGCGGGAATGTGGTCAATCCGGACGAAGTGATCGACGCCTACGGCGCCGACGCCTTCCGCCTCTACGAAATGTTCATGGGTCCGCTCGAGCAGATGAAACCGTGGAGCATGAAGGGGGTCGAAGGCGTCTACCGCTTCCTCGCCCGCGCCTGGCGTTTGGCCATGACCGAAGACCAGGAAGGCAACTGGCAAATGTCCGCCAACGTGGCCGACGTCGAACCCACCGCCGCACAACTCCGCGTCCTCCACGCCACAATCAAGAAAGTCACCGGCGACCTTGCCACGCTCTCCTTCAACACCGCCATCTCGCAGATGATGGTCTGCGTCAACGAATTCACCTCCGCGGAAAAACGCCCTGTCTCCGCCTTGCGCACCCTGCTTCTCCTCCTGAGCCCCTTCGCCCCGCACATGGCCGAGGAACTTTGGGAGCAACTCGGCAAAAAATTCCCCGGTTTCGAGGGCCCGGCCCATGGCCAAGCCTGGCCGACCCACGACGATTTGCTTCTCGTGGAGAACGAGGTCGAGATCGTCCTGCAAATCAACGGCAAGGTTCGCGACAAACTCGTTATGACGAAAGACGCCACCCGCGAACAACTCGAAGCCGCCGCCCGCGCCCAAGAAAAATTCGCCGCCCAGATGGCCGGCAAAGAAATCGTCAAAGTCATCGCCGTCCCCGGCAAGCTGGTCAACTTCGTCATCCGGGGCTGAACCGCGCTTGCCTCCGGCTGCACCGGAGCACTAGGTTGCAGTCGAGTTCCCCCTCCCATGAAGAACCCTCTGGCCGGTCTTACCGTTGTCATCCTCGCCACTACGGCCCACGCCATGGAGGATCGGTTTTGGGATTACTACACACCATATCCGAGCAATTACATCGGCTCGGACCAATGGTGGGGCGGTGATGCCGCCAGCGGTGACTGGTGGGGCACCCGCAACTGGCTGGATGAAAACCACGGCGTGGAATTTTCCTTCACCTACGTGAACAACTTGGCCGGCAATCCCACCGGTGGGTTGAGTCAGGGTTTCACCTACACGGACAACATTGCTTTCGGCACGAAGCTGAATTTGGAAAAACTCATCGGCTGGCGCGGCGGCACTTTCACCATCGCGGCGACCGACCGCAACGGCAACAGCCTGTCCCGCGACCACATCGGCAACCAATTTACCGTGCAGCAGGTCTACGGCGGACAGACCATTATTCTCACCGACCTCCACCTCACGCAGAAATTTTGGAACGAAAAAGCGGAGGTCAAGGCGGGACGCTTTTCCTCCGGTGACGACTTTGCCAGTTCCCCTCTTTACTGGCTCTACATGAACAATGGCATCGACGGCAACCCGCAGGCCTTGCCGGTCAATGCCTCCTTCTCCGCTTACCCATGGGCCAGCTGGGCCACCCGCCTGCGCGTCGACCCCTGTCCCGAGTGGAACGCCATGGCCGGCGTCTATCAGGTCTCGAATAAAACCTTCAACCGCGAACTCCACGGGGTGAATTTTTCTTTCGAAGAAAATGACGGCGTTATGATCCTCGGACAAATTGGTTGGACCCCGGAATTTTTCAAACGTCCCGTGACCCGCGCCGCGGCAGACTCCGCCTCCACCGCCAAAGCCGCCATCGCACCCGGCGACGGCCGTGTCACCTTCGACGACGACGCGGAGACGACACCCGCGGAATCCGGCATGCGGGGTTTGCCCGGGCACTATTGGTTCGGCGGCTACTATTCGTCGTGGTCCTATGCGCAATTCGGGACCGCTGGCACCGCGGCGAATGCCTACGGTTTCTACTGGCATGCCGACCAGATGGTTTTTCAGGAGGACCCGGGCAGCAGTCAGGGACTCACTCTCTGGACTGCTTTTGTCCTCTCCCCGCAGGAGAATATCGCCAAGGTCCCCTTCCAGTGGAACTGCGGCACCGCCTACCAGGGACTGCTGCCGCGGCGCGATCTAGACACCACCATGTTCGGCCTCGCTTACGGGAGTTTCAGCGATGACTACGGCAATGCCGGAGACGCCTACAACGGCGATCCCGTCAGTTACGAGATGGCCCTCGAATGGGGCTACCGCGTGCAACTTTCGAACTTCCTCTACGTCCAGCCGAACATCCAATACATTGTCCAACCCGGAGGCACGGGCTCGATTCCGGACGCCTTTGTCCTCGGCATGCAAATCGGCGTGACGTTTTAGGCGCGCGGTTTTCGCACTTCGAGCCGCAGTTCCACCATTCGGTCGCCCCTCTGCCGAATTGGTTGCCGAAGGTCAAAGAGCAGGAGCGGCTGAAAGAAATGTCACGAAGCAAACAAGCGATCTTACCGCCGTTCCCTGCCTCTCCTTGTTAGCCCATATCTCTTTCCAGCAAGTCGTCATTGCGAAACAGCCTTTCTCCCCGCATGACGTAAACGATGTAAACAACCTCCTTCTGCGCGCGATAAAAAATACGCACGGGCGGAATGACAAGCTGGCGATACTGGGTGCCTCTGAGTTCGGCTGGCACTACTCCACTCTTGGGGTGACTCGCAAGTTGTTCGATTCGCGCAAATACTCGGTGGACAAACTTGCTCGCAGCTGCCGGCTTATCGAGGGAAATATAGTCTGCGATCTCATCAAGATCCTGGAGGGCGGGCTCAGTCCAAACTATGCGAGCCATCGTGCCATCCTCTGCTTTGCCTCCTTATGGGAAAGAACGCGCTTCTCCAGAATGGCTTTCTCACCGCGAGCAATACCCTCAAGGAGAGTCAATCTGCTTTGCATACCCTCATACATCTGCACATCAATGAGATATGCAGCGGGGAGTCCATGCTGCGTGATCAGCACGGGCTCTTGGTCACTAGCCAGCTGAGAAATGACGTCGGTCGCTTTACGCTTAAGGGTTGTCACCAGTTCCGTTCGCATGTGGTGACACTAAAGTGGCACTCGCGATCACACAAGTATCTGTTTGGCCAACGCTCGAAGGACAGGCACGCCGTTAGGCGTTGCCTGCTCCGAACGGTTTGACCTTATGTCTTGATGCAGCAAGTCGCTCCGCAATCCAGACCTTGATCAAAGATTGTCGCGGAACGCCAAGACGGTCCGCTTCGAAATCCAAGCGAGAAATCATCCAAGAAGGAAAATCTACATTGACCCGCTTGGCTTGGTGACCAGGCCGAACGGCCTTGGCCAAATCCAGATACGGAAGAATGTCTTCCTCTCCTTTGTCAAAAATCTCGTCCAGTTGTTCAGCTGTCATAGTATGTTTTCTCCTCGTTTTCTCTGGCTCGTCTCACCGAAATTATCCGAATCGAAGTTTCTCGCACGGTGTAAAAAGCCACCCACACCCTTCCATCCTTCATGGCAACCAGTGCATGGCGCTCTTCGGTGTCACTTCTTGCAGGGAACTCGACGCGATCTTCATCCAGCCAGAGCGCTTGGGCTTCGTCGAAATCAACGCCGTGCTTCTCCTTGTTAATCTGGCTCTTGGTTGCATCATACTCAAACTCCATTCGGTATGGAAAATATACCGATATGTCACCTGCCGCAAGAGCTATTTTTCTATCGAACGTCAAAGATGAGCGATCACCACCGCTCTTGCCGCAGGCATAGTGATTCGGTCCATCGCCCTGTTCACATTTTTCCCTCAAAAGAGGTCGGCGTGAGTGCCGGTTCTTTCCAAAAGAAGCTCATCTTCCGTAAGTTTGTAGATGAGAATCCAGTCGGGTTCTACGTGGCAGTCGCACCGTCCGATCCAATCTCCCCCGAGTTTGTGGTCGCGATTTTTTGGAGGCAACGGTTCCCCGGCAACAAGCAGGTCAATGACAGCTTTTATTTTTTCGAGGTCTTTGCCCCGCTTCCGCATGCGTTTGACATCCTTTTTGAACTGCTTTGTTTGGGCGAGATTCATTCGTCCCACGAGGCATAAAGCTCAGCGGCTGAATCAAACCGCTCGATGTCCTGATTCTTGTCGCTCTTGGTCAGCACCGAAGCGGTCAGCTTGTTCGGGACGCGCAATTCCAGCGGGAAAGACTTCCTGATCGCGATCTGTCGATAAAAAAGCCTGATCGCTTCGGTCGGAGTCAGCCCCAAGGCTCCAAGCACCTTCTCGGTCGCGGTCTTTGTTGCTTGGTCGATTCTTGCATGAACTACTGCGGATTGTGCCATGGCGAGAATGTATCACAGGTGCAACACACGTCAAGCGGCGATGTTTTCCTGCGAACGTCCGCGATCACCTGCCCCGGACTGCTGGCGCGGCAGGTGCCAGGAGCAAAGCGACTAAGCATCTGGCGTGCGAGTTCCTTGTGGAGAGTAGCCAGCGGAACAACGCGCCGCATCGCCAACTCGAGATAGACCGCATCGTAGCTGGAGAGACGGTGCAATTGGGCCAAATCCAGCGTCTTATGCCACGCGCGGTCCGAGGTCTCGGCGTCGACGACAAAGCTTCTTCCCCGCGGGCCATCTCATCGAGCAGTTGGTCTGTCTCCTCCGTTGCCTCGTCGCCGAACACCCAAGGCAAAAGAGCCGAGCAATCGAGCAGGAAACTCACGCCCGCCCTTTGTCCCGCAATTCGCGGATGCTGGTTCCCTTCAGGTTGCACCTCTTCCTCAGCGCGCGCAGCTCGGCCACCACGGTTTTGCGTCGCGCTTTCTTGTCGTCACGATAACCGGTCAACCTAACCACCGGCTGATCGTGCTTGGTGATAATAAAGGAAGCCCCTCGTCCCACCCGTTCAAGCAAGTTGCCAAGCTTGATCTTGGCCTCAAACGCACAGACCAATACGGGCTCCGACTTCATACCGTTCAAACTGGTCGCTTCAACCACTTTATCAAGCAGCTGCGGTAGGCGCGGGCCTCGGGCTCCGCAGCGTCCGGTCTCGCGCCTCATCGCGCCGGGACGGCACGATCCACCTTTCCAATTGTCCAAAAACCTTTCGCCATTGGCGCCACTATATGGTGTGCGGCTCGCGAAGCTCATTGGCGGTCGTGGTTCCTCAGAAAACCATCTGTGTTATCAGTGAGATCCGTGGCTCAAGATATAACTCCCAGCTCAGGCCCCGTAGCGACCGCTCTCTCGCATCAACGATCCGAGTTTGGCCACTTTTTCCGGCCAGTGCTGGTCCCAGCCGGCAATCGGCACAGGAAAACGATCGGTCCAATTCTGATCCCCGATCGCACCCGGCACGTTGAAGCGCTCGGCTGTGCCGAACATGTCAGTGATCATGTTGACCGCGAGCCATGAATTGCTCGCGAACAAACCGCGTAGCAATCCCTCGTGGACCTCGTCACTCCATGGTGCGGGGAGCGGGACGTTCATTTCGGCGAAACGGCAAATTTCCTGCATCTGACGCAAGGCGCGCCCCGCCCGTTCGTGGTCGCCCGACTGCGAGTCCGCATACCAGCCGTCCCAATAGGCACGCAGCGCCGGATGGTCATGCGTGGCATAAGTGGCCAGGGAAAGGCGCTCGTATTCGCGCCCCGGCGTCGGCCAACCGTCCGGTGCGATTTCCCAGAGCGGAATTTTGAACCCGGGAATTTCCTGCGCTTGGAGCACAGGGCGCACATAGGGCGACATTTCACCAAGATCTTCGGCGATGAGGCGGTGCTGACCGGTCTCCTCGACGATCATGCGAAAAAGACGGTCACCCTGCTCGCGGTTCGTCTCGCGGCTCTGCTCGCTCGAGTCGTCGCCCGGCACAAAGCCCGGAAGAATTCCGCCGGTGCGCGCCTTGGCTTCGTCCTCGCTCAGCGGGAGGAATTCCTCATTGCGCTCCGGACGCCACGGGAAACTGTAAATGCGGAAGAACCCCAGGGCGTGGTCGACGCGCAAGAAGTGGAAAATTTCCATCGTGGTGCGCAGGCGCTGCCGCCACCACGCATAGTCGTCCTTGGCCATCTTGCTCCAGTTGTAGAGCGGGAATCCCCAATTCTGCCCCCACTTGGCGGTAAAAGGATCGGCTGCGAAAACTTTTTCCGGCGGCGCCCCCGCCGAACGGGTCAGATCGAAAATCTCCGGCTGCGCGAAAACATCCGCGCTGAAAATACTCACCCCGACCGGCACATCGCCGACCAGCGCAACATTGCGCTCGTCGCCGTAAGCTTTCAATGCGGACCACTGGCGGTAAGCCACCCATTGCACGTAGGCAAAAAAGTCGCGCCAAGCGCGGACCTTGCGCTTGTCCACCGGCGAGGCGGAGGCCAGCCACTTCTTGGCTGCCGCGTAAGTGCGCTGTTTTTTAGGCCAAAGGTCGGTGTTTTCGTTCTCGCCATGCCAGCGGACCAACGCACGGAACAAGGTGTAGGTCTCCAGCCATGCCGCATTTTCCTGGTTCCACGCGGCAAACTCCTTGGCCCGCCGCGTTTTCTCTTTGATCTGCCTCGTCTTGAAATTTTTCCACGCCGTCTCGAGCAATTCGCCCTTCAAAGCGCGGACTCCACGGTAATTCACTTTGCCCTCGCGCAACGCACCCAGATCATGCTGGACGCAGATTCTTTGGTAATCCGCGGTTGGCAAGTCCTTCAGCGTCTTGGGATTGGTCGCAATGGTGGTCGGATCGAGCGCCAGCGAACTGATAATGTTGTAAGGACTGTTGTCCCCGCCTGTCTCGTTGATCGGCAAGACCTGCACCAGGCCGAAACCGTGCTCCGAAGCCCAATCGATCATCTCTTTGAGCGACTCCGTGTCCCCTACGCCGAGGTCGTTTTCGGTGCGAAGGGCAAACAAAGGAACGAGCAGGCCGGACAACTTTTGATCAGGAGATAGTTTCATGGACAAAGAAGCCCCATCTTGCTCGTCGCCCTCTCTGTCCGGAAGCCCAAAGGCCGAGTCTTTAAACAAAATGCGGTCTTCGCCTATTGTTTCCTACTTGCTTAACTTGCGAAATCACTTTATCGGTGTTAAGGTCCTTTCAATCATCCACCTCTACCACTTTATATTCCTATGGCTAACCTTACCAAACGCGACATGGTCGTCAAAATCTCCGACGATGTCGGCATCACCCAACAGCAAACGTTCGACGTGATCCAGAAAACCTTGGAGCACATCACCGACAGTCTGGCCGACGGCGATAATGTCGAATTGAGAAATTTCGGGGTGTTTGAAGTGCGCCTGACCAAATCCCGCGTCGGCCGCAACCCGAACAAACCCGAAACCGACGTGGTTATTCCGGCCCGCGCCACGGTCAAGTTCAAGCCCGGCAAGATCATGCGCCAGCGCGTCCTCCTCCGCACCGCGGAACTCAGCCAACAAAACGGCGCTTGAGGGAGCCCGGTCGGGCCACTTGGCACCGCGGCCCATGACCGCACAGGGCTTTTTCTTGGCCCAAGGACCCCCGCCGGTCCACCTGTCCCGAACCGCGGTGGTCCCGCCGCAGCGCCCTCTCGGAAAATTTCGTCCGACCAACGCATTTGCCGCGTTGCCTGACGCTCACTTTCGCCTATTCTTTCCGGTTCGCCGACGGCCATCCGGTCAGGCCGGCGAAAATTCGGTATGTCGAACCGCCAGCGTCCCGCCACCAGTCCGCAAACTCTCCGCATCCGCGGCGCCCGCCAGAACAATCTCCGCGGCATCGACCTTGATCTCCCGCGCGGACTCCTCCATGTCATCACCGGCCCCAGCGGTTCCGGAAAATCTTCCCTCGCCTTCGATACCATTTATGCCGAGGGCCAGCGGCGCTACATCGAAACCTTCTCGCCCTACACGCGCCAGTTCTTCGACCGCATGGACAAACCGCGCGTCGACTCGATCGAAGGTATCCCGCCCGCCATCGCCATCGAGCAGTCGAACAGCGTCAAAACCACCCGCTCGACCGTCGGCACCATCACGGAAATCAATGACTACATCAAACTCCTCTTTCCCCGTCTCGGCACCGCCGCCTGCCCGCAATGTCATAAGACGATCCGGCCCGAGACTGCCCGCAGCATCGTCCGCGAGGCCGCGCGGCGCTTCGCCGGACAAACCCTTCTTGTCACCTTTCCGGTTGGCACCGGCGATGTCGATAAACGCTCGCCCTCCCAATTTTTCGAATTCCTCCAGCAACAAGGTTATCTCCGCGTCTGGCTCGGAAAAAAAACTCTCCGCGTCGACGAGACCCCGCCCGAAACCCTTCCGGCCGTGGTTCACGTCATTCAGGACCGCCTCGCCGCCTCGGACGAAACGCGCCTGACCGAAGCCATTGAAACCGCCTTGCGCCTCGGCAAAGGGCGCATTCTTCTCGTCGACGCCGGAACCGACGAAAGTCACCCGTTCTCCTCCGGATGGCACTGCGCCTGGTGCGACCTAGATGTCCGGCCACCCACCCCGGGGCTCTTCAGCTTCAACCACCCGCTCGGCGCCTGCCCGGAATGCCGCGGCTTCGGGCGGGTCATCGGCCTTGACTGGCAACGCGTTATCCCCGACCGGTCGCGCACACTCTCCGAAGGCGTGGTGCGCGCGTTTCAGAGCGGCATGTCGCAGGAATGCCAAGCCGACCTCATCCGCCACGCGCGTCGCCACGACATCGACCTGCACTGCCCGTTCGAAGATCTGCCGCAAGCCGACCAAGACTGGATCATCAATGGCGAGCGCGGACCCGGCGAAGCGCTGCACGAAGTCTGGGACAACGGACGTTGGTACGGAGTTCAGGGCTACTTTGATTGGCTGGAAACCAAAACTTACAAAATGCACGTCCGCGTGCTCTTGAGCCGCTACCGCAGCTACAACGAATGCCCGAAGTGCCACGGAGGACGTTTCCAACCCGAGACCCTCAACTACCGGCTGGCCGGCGCGAATGACGAAGCCCTCACCCTCCCCGAGATGGCTCGCCGCCCGATCAGCCGCCTGCGTGCATTTCTCGCCGACGTGAAAATCCCTGAGGGCGACCACACCACGCAACTCCTCCTGGACCAAGTCACCTCGCGCCTCTCCTACCTCGAGGAAGTCGGCCTCGGTTACCTCACCCTCGACCGCCCGACCCGCACCCTCTCCGGCGGCGAAGTCCAACGCGTCAATCTCACCACCTGCCTCGGCGCCTCGCTGGTCAACACACTCTTCGTCATGGACGAACCCAGCGTCGGCCTCCACCCGCGCGACCTCGGGCAGCTCCTCGGCATCATGCGCCGCCTGCGCGACAAGGGAAACACCCTCCTCGTGGTCGAACACGAGGAAGCCGTCATCCGTGCCGCCGATTGGCTGACCGACATCGGTCCCGGCCGCGGTGAAACCGGCGGACAACTCATGTTCAGCGGTCCGCCCGCCCAAATCGCGGCGCAAAAAGGTTCCCTCACTGCCGATTACCTCCTCGGCCGCCGCTCCATCCCCATTCCGGCCAAACGCCGCAAAACGAAAAAATTCCTCAAGCTCCGCGGTGCCTCGCTCCACAACATCGAAAAACTCGACGCCGACTTTCCGCTCGGGGTTTTCACCTGCGTGACCGGCGTCTCGGGCTCCGGAAAATCCACCCTTGTCCACGGCCTCCTCCACCGCAACCTCCTCCGCGAACGCGGCGAACCGGTGGAAGAAGACGCCGGCACCATCAGGAAACTCACCGGCATCGAGCACGTCGGCGAAGTTGTCATGGTCGACCAATCCCCGCCCGGAAAATCCTCCCGCTCCACCCCCGTGGTCTACCTCGGAGCCTGGGATCACATTCGCGACCTCTTCGCCCAGACCCCCGCGGCCAAGGGCGCCGGTCTCGGCCCCTCCACCTTCAGCTTCAACTCGAACAGCGGACGCTGCGAGCGTTGCGCCGGTCTCGGTTACGAGCGCATCGAAATGCAATTCCTCAGCGATGTCTCCCTCACCTGCACCTCCTGCGGCGGCAAACGCTTCCAGCCCCACGTGCTCCGCGTCCACCTCGACGGACAATCCGTCCACGACGTCCTCGAAATGACCGTCACCCAGGCCATCACCTTCTTCAAAGATTTCCCCAAGCACCAAAAGATCACCATCCCGTTGCAAACCCTTGAGGACGTCGGACTCGGTTACCTGCGTCTCGGGCAACCCACCAGCTTCCTCTCCGGCGGCGAATCACAACGCCTCAAACTGGCCGCCCGCCTGGCCGACACCGAAGCCGAAGCCTCGCTCCTTCTCTTCGACGAGCCAACCACCGGACTCCACTTCGACGACATCGCCCGGCTCCTCGGTGTCTTTCACCGCTTGGTCGAGGCCGGACACACCCTCATTGTCATCGAGCACAATGTGGAAGTGATCAAATCGGCCGACCACGTGATCGACATCGGCCCCGAGGCCGGCGCCGAGGGCGGAAAGATTGTCGCCGCCGGCACACCGGAAGAGATCGCGCAAAGCAAAGACTCCCGCAGCGCCCCTTTTCTCAAAGCGGCCCTCGAAGAGCAAAGACACGAGGCCACCCTCCTCGCCGCCGAACCCGTGGCCCCGCCCGTCGGCACGGACAACAACCGCATTCGCATCACCGGCGCCCGCGAACACAACCTGAAAAACATTTCCCTCGAAATTCCCCGCGACGAATTCGTCGTCGTGACCGGACTGAGCGGATCGGGAAAATCTTCCCTCGCCTTCGACATCCTCTTTGCCGAAGGGCAGCGCCGCTTCCTCGACTGCATGTCGACCTACGCTCGCCAGTTTGTCGAGCAAATGGAAAAACCGGACGTCGATCATATCGACGGACTTCCCCCGGCCGTGGCCATCGAGCAACGCATTTCGCGAGGGGGCGGCAAGTCCACCGTTGCCACCATCACCGAAGTCTACCACTTCCTCCGCCTCCTCTACGCCAAGCTCGGCACCCAATATTGCCCCACCTGCCAAGTCCCCGTCGCCACCACCACCCTCGCCGAGGTGGCCGACAAAGTCCGTGCCGCCTCGCAAGCGGGGCCGGTCCAGGTCTTCGCCCCGCTGGTCAAATCCCGGAAGGGTTACCACAAGGAAGTCGCCGAATGGGCCGTGCGGCACGACTTCAACACCCTGCTGGTCGACGGGAAGCTGATCAAAGCGGACAAATTTCCCGAACTTTCCCGCTACCGCGAACACTCGATCGACGTCCTGGTCGGACAAATCAGCAAAGCCTCCGAGGAAGATGCCATCGCCCTCGCCCGCCGCGCCCTCGAAATCGGCAAGAATACCGCACGCTTGGTCCGCGGCACGGAGAGCGAGCTACTCAGCACCGAAATGGCCTGCCCGTCCTGCGCCCGCGCCTTCGAACCGCTCGACCCGCGCATGTTCTCCTTCAACTCCCCCCACGGCTGGTGCGAGACCTGCCGCGGGTTCGGACTGGTCTATGACAGCGCGGTCAAGACCGACCAGGCCCGCACGCAACTCGAGGCCGATCTGCAGGAAGAACAGGCCCGGGAGGAGGCGGACAAGGATGTCGCCCGCCCCTGCCCCGAATGCGGGGGGCTCCGCCTCAACACCGAGGCCCGCAATGTCCGCGTCCATAGCCGTCCCATTGCCGACTTCACCCGCGCCAGCGCCCGCGACGCGGCCCAGTTGCTCGATACCCTCGTTTTCAACAAGCACGACGGCATCCTTGCCGCCGATATCCTCCCCGAAATCCGGCAACGCCTCGGCTTCATGCAACGGGTCGGCCTCGACTACCTCACCCTCGACCGGCCCGCCACCACCCTCTCCGGCGGCGAGGCCCAGCGCATCCGTCTTGCCGCCCAGCTCGGCTCGAACCTCCGAGGCGTTCTTTACGTGCTGGATGAGCCGACCATCGGACTCCACGAACGCGACAACCGCAACCTGCTCGACGCCCTCGAAGAACTGGTCAAACAGGGCAACTCGCTCCTTGTGGTCGAACACGACGAGGAAACCATGCGCCGCGCCACGCGGATCATCGACCTCGGGCCCGGCGCCGGCCGGCGGGGTGGCGAAGTCATCGCCTCCGGGACATTGGACGAAATCCGCGCCTCGAAAAACTCTGTGACCGGACAATTCCTGGCCAACCCGCCCCGACGTCCGTCGCGCGGCACCCGCCGTTCCCTCAAGGACAAAGACCTGCACTGGCTCGAACTGAAAGGCGCCTCCCTGCACAATTTGCAGAATATCGACGCCCGGATTCCGCTCGGTCGCCTCACTGTGGCCTGCGGCGTCTCGGGGTCGGGCAAATCGTCGCTCCTCCGTGGCACGCTCGTCCCGGCCTTGAAAGACGCCATGACCCGCCGCGGACGCAAACCCTCCCGCAAAGCCGCTCCGCCGCCCTACGACAAATTGCTCGGGGCCGAACACATCGGAGCGGTGCACATGGTCGACCAATCCCCCATCGGCAAGACGTCGCGCTCCACCCCCGCGACTTACATCAAGGTCTTCGACGAAATCCGCCAACTCTTCGCCGGACTCCCCGCCTCCCGCATGCGCGGCTACACCGCCAGCCGATTTTCTTTCAACACCGACGGCGGACGCTGCGAAACTTGCCTCGGTCAAGGTGCGATCAAACTTGAAATGAGTTTCCTCCCCTCCAGTTGGCTCCCCTGCAGCGAGTGCAATGGCAGCCGGTACAACCGTCAGACCCTCGACGTGACTTACAATGGCAAGACGATCGCCGATGTCATGCACATGACCGCGGCCGAAGCGGCCGATTTTTTCGACGCGCATCCGAAAATCCGCCATGCCCTTCGACTGCTCGTCGAAACCGGCCTCGGCTACCTCACTCTCGGGCAACCCAGCCCCACCCTCTCCGGCGGCGAAGCCCAACGAATCAAACTGGTCACCGAATTGTCCCGCACCGGCGCGACCAAGGGGCGACGCCTGCGCGAGGACCAACGAGGCAACTTCTATCTCCTTGAGGAACCGACCATCGGACTGCACATGGCCGACGTGGAACAACTCATCGGCATCCTCCACCGCCTGACCGACGAGGGTCACACCGTCGTGGTCATCGAACACAACCTCAGCGTCATCGCCGAAGCCGACTACGTGATCGAGATCGGACCCGAAGCCGGCGCCCAAGGCGGACAACTCGTCGCCGCCGGCCCGCCCGAAGAAGTCGCCCAAGTCCAAGGAAGCCCCACCGCCCCCTTCCTCAAACCCCTCCTTAACTTGTAGCGACCGACACCCAGAGCTTGGCACAACAGCCTCCGGATCCCTCAGTCTTCGTTCACTTCGTTCCCTTCTGTTCAAAGCCTCCCCCGCTCTTGCCCGCACCGCGCATCCCGCTTAAACCCTTCCCGTGCTCAATTACATCTGGCTCGCTCTCGTCCTCGGCGCCGTCTTGCTCGGCGGCGCCACAGGACAACTGAAGGAAGTCACCACTGCGGCGTTCGAGGCCTGCAAGACGGCGGTGATGACACTTGCCCTCCCGCTGGCTGGCGTCATGGCGCTTTGGCTCGGGGTGATGCGCTTGGCCGAAAAATCCGGGCTGATGCACGCGCTGGCCAAATTGCTGCGTCCGGTCATGACGCGCATTTTTCCCGACGTCCCCGCCGAGCACCCCGCCATGGGATCGATGATCATGAACATGGCGGCCAACATGCTGGGTCTGGCCAACGCCGCCACACCGCTCGGACTGCGGGCCATGCAGGATCTGGAAAAGCTAAATCCACGTCCCGGCACGGCGACCAACGCGATGTGCACCTTCCTCGCGCTGAACACCAGTTCGGTGCAACTCATCCCGGCCAGTGCGGTGGCCATTCTCGCCGCCGCCGGATCCGTCCAACCTACCGCCATTATCGGCACCGCCCTCATCGCCACGATTTGCTCCACCGCGGTCGGACTCATCGCGGTCAAATCGCTCGAGAAGCTGCCATTCTACAAGTTGCCTCCAGTCACTGCGGCCGACGAATCGGCCAAAGGCAAAGAAGACGCCGACCAACCGGACACCTTGACTGGACGGGCACCCGACCCGCTCGGTTGGGGCTCGCGCCTTCTCCTCGCCATTTTCGGCGTGTTCTTTCTCTACCTTGTCTGGAAAACAGCGAGCACGGGCTACGATGGTGACCGCGGATGGTTCGCATCCTACGTCGAAGCTCTCTCCATCCTCGCCATCCCGTTTCTCCTCTCGTTCTTCCCGCTCTACGCCGCGCTGCGCCGCGTTCCGGTCTACGAGGAATTCGTCGAGGGCGCGAAGGAAGGGTTCCAAGTGGCCCTGCGCATCATTCCCTTCCTCGTCGCCATTCTTGTGGCCGTCGGTATGTTCCGCGGCGCGGGCGGAATCGACATGCTCAGCCGCGCGCTCGATCCGTTCCTCAAAGTCGTCGGCTTCCCGGCGGAACTCCTGCCCATGGCCCTGATGCGTCCGCTCAGCGGCAGCGGAAGCCTGGGTATTTTCTCCGAGTTGGTTGCCACGCACGGACCCGACAGCATCCTCGCGCGCATGGCCGGAACGATCATGGGCAGCACGGAAACAACCTTCTACGTTCTGGCCGTCTATTTCGGATCGGTCGCCATCCGCCGCACGCGCCACGCCGTGCCCGCCGGACTGCTGGCCGACGTCGCCGGCATGATCGCCTCGATCATCGTCTGCCGTCTCGTCTTCGGATGAGCGAGGCGCGTTACCTCTGCCAGCGCTGCGGCAACTGCTGCCGCTGGCCGGGCTTCGTCCGCCTCGATGACCAAGAAATAAATTCCATCGCCGCCTTCCTCCAACTCACCCCCGCCGAATTCATCGCGCAACACACCGAACTCCGCCCCAGCCGCTCAGGCCTCATGCTCAAATCCAAACCGGACGGCTCGTGTATTTTCCTCGAAGGCGTCAACACCTGCACCATCCAGCCGGTCAAACCCCAGCAGTGCCGCGATTTTCCCAACAAATGGCGTTTCGATGGATGGCGGGAAAGGTGCGAAGCCCTCGAGGTGATGTCTTGACATCACGTTAATGTGATGTTTGATGTCTAGAATGAGAACAACGCTTACTTTAGACCCGGATATCGCCCAGCACCTCCGGCAGGAACTGGCCTCGGGAAAGAAGTCCTTCAAAGAGGTGGTGAACGAGCGCCTTCGGCTGGGCTTTGGACTGAAAAAAGCCAAGCAGCGCACACCCTTTCGCGTCAAAGCGCACTCCTCAGCCTATCAACCCGGCATTGACCCCGCCAAATTCAACCAACTGGTAGATGAGCTTGAGGTCGAGGAATTCATCCGAAAATCCCAATCGCGGTGATTATTCCCGACATCAATCTCCTGATCTACGCTCATAACAAGAGGGACCCTCACCACGAACCGGCCAAAGCTTGGTGGGAAGCGACCCTGAACGGGAACACACCGGTTGGCCTTCCATGGGTCACGTCCTCAGGATTTATTCGTATCATGACCAATCGGCGGATTTTGACTGAACCACTTTCCCCCGATCGCGCTGTTGATCTCGTCCGCTCGTGGCTGGATCAGCCCACCGTCATTATTCTGCAACCCGGGCCGAAATTCGCCGGCCTTTTCCTCGGCTACCTCGAAAAGCTCGGCACAGCCGGAAACCTCACCACAGACGCCCAACTCGCCGCGCTCGCGGTGGAAAACCAAGCCGAATTGCACAGCAACGAGACCGACTTTACCCGCTTCGACGGCCTGCGCTGGCGCAACCCGCTGAAGTGATCGAACACCCCTAAAGGAGACGATCCCCACCCGCACTCGCCGGCACGAACGCCTCGAACTTCCCCGCCAACTCGTCGAGCTTGGCCAGATAGTAAGCCACATTCTCGTCGCGGCTCCCGGCCTCCCACTCCTCGACCAGTTTCGCGCTCTCGTAGGCTTTCACCGTCTTCTTCGTGCCGGTGATGTAATACGTCACCCGATCCCCCGCCTGCATCTTGCGCCCGCTGCGCAGGGCCAGTTCAAAAGCCGCCGAACGATTGCGCGAAGACGCAGCGATTTTCTTTTGATACGCCTCGAGCGAATCCTGCAGCGCCTCGGTTTTGGCAAACATCGCCGGTTCCCACATTCTCTCCCGTAGCGCCTTGGCGAACTCCGCGTGCATCGCCGGGATCACCTCCGGCTTCCCCTCGAGCAATGCCCGGACCGCACGCTCGATGAAGACGCGCTGGAATTTCTCCAGCCCGCGCGACTTCAAGGCCGCACCCTTGATCGACAACTTTCCGTCCTCCGCCAAGAGTGCGTAATTCTTCGCCTTGTAGCTGAACATCGCGCTGTAGCGCGCATCGAATTCCACCTCGATCCCTCCCGGCAGGGTGGCGGCCAGCTCCCAGTAAAGCCCGTCCCAACTGGCATCCTTTGGTGGGAGGAAATAAATGCCGTCCGTGTCGATTTCGATCACCTCCGCCCCGCGCTGACGTAACCAATCGACCATCCCGCGCAAAAGTTCGCGTCCTTTGGCCGTGACCGCGGCGGCGGCCGCAAAATCAGCGAAGTTGCCTTGGGCAAAACCAAGATATCCGTAAAAGCTGTTGATCAGGATCTTGAAAGTCCCCTGCAGCGCGTCGAGATGCGCCTTCTCTGCGCCCTTGGCCGAACGCATGGCCGCCTTGGCCTCGAGACGGAACTTGCGCAACCGCGCCAGCATGTCGCCGAAAACGCCGAGCGTGTCGGACTCCGGGAACATGCCGAAAGCCAACATGACTGACGGATACAGCGACGCGATGTCGCAATGCCACACGTCGCGCGCCACGCCGGTGAAAAAGATGTCCGTGTATCCGCCCTCAAACCGCTCCACCTCGGACCAAGACGGAACCGATTGACCCTGACGCAAGTATTCGCGCAAAAACAGGCTGTTGATCTTCGTCGCGTTCCCGCGAATGACCACATCCTGATAGTTGTAGGGAAAAATCGTCGTTTGCGTGAACCAAGCCGGACTCAAGGCGGCGGAAAGCGCCCGCGTCTCGCGGACATCCTGCAGGGCATACGTCTCGAACTTTTTCCGCTCTTGCGCATGCGCCTCGGTGATGGCCCGCGCGCCCAGCTCGACCCGACCGTCCTCCGCCACCCCGAAATGCCGCGCCGCCGCTTTGAGTCCGAAGCTTTGCAGCTCCCGCGCTCCCACGTCGTGGAACTGGACCAAAAACAAGGTGTCGATGATCTGGCGTCCGTGAATCTCGAACTTCCGGTATTGAATGAGCCGCTCGGCGATCTGCAAACGCGAGGGATGCGAGCGCAGTGCGCTCCCGTCGCGGCCTAAATCCAATTTGACCTTCAGTTTCCGCGCCCGCGCCTCAAGGTAAGGCAGGTCGAAACGGAAAATGTTGTGTCCCTCGACCACATCCGGATCCCGCTCACGGACCAGCGCGACAAACTTTTCCAGCGCTGCTTTTTCCTGTGCTTCATCCGCGGGGTCATCGATCACGAGGATTTCCTCCCAACCCGAACTGTCGCTCAGCGCAATGGCCAGAAGCGGATCACGCGCCGCATCGGACATCGCACCGTCCGCGCCGGTGAAAGTTTCGATATCGACCTGCATGCGCCGCAAATCTTCGAAGGCCATGCCCTTGAAAAGGGTGCGCCCGCTGGCCAGTAAGTATTGGTGCGCCAGGTCGTTGAGCGCGAAGAGTTCGCGTTTGTAGGTCGTCTTAGCCTTGGCGAAGGCCGTCACATGGTCAAAGGAAACGACAAACTTGAACGCCCCTGCTCCCTGCAATTCCTGCAACTCCCCCGGCACCGGCTCGGTGGCCCAAGCAAAAGGCCGATGCATCACCTCCTCAACCACCGTCCTCTCTCCCTCCCGCCGGTAAACCTGCACCCGGTCCGGCGCGACAAATTCGACGGCGACGATACCCGCAGTCGGGTCCGCACCAAAAAGCACGGGGTCATGCTCAATCCCAATCACGACCCCACTTTACCCAAATCATGGAGCGGAAGCCAGCCGAGCAAAGCGAGACGGGCGGCCGCGCAGCAAAGCCAACTGATCTGACCGTCGGTGCCTCATCCTCCGAAGTTTCCGGCGGTCATATTAGTTGGTCGCCGTAGCGACCTGTCTCGCCAAGCCTCGGCTGACCGCCGCGACAAATAATCACATAGCCCGGACGGCGCGCTTTGTCCCATTCGAGACATTCGCTGATGCCCCCTCTAGGGTCGAAAAAGCGATCAATCTCTTAAGGGCTCTCCACGGCTCAACTTACTTCTTATTGAGTCGACTGGCTATCCAATCAGGGTCTCGGCGCAAGTCGACCACCGCCCATACCGTGACCTCATCCGCTCGCACCGTGTAGAAAATGCCGTGGGGGAATACCCTGCTCAGAACCCTGTGGAATCCCCGCAACTCCCTGTGAATGCCGGCCGTGACCTTCAATCCTTCGATGTCAGAGCGCAGGCAAGCAGTGAAATAATCGCCAAGCCCGAAATCCTGTGCCTCGTAAAATAAAAAACCGTCATTGAGGTCACCAAACGCATCCTCGGAAATGAGGATTCTCTTCATCCACGTCCGATGGCGGCCTTCACTTTATCCCACTCAAGAAGCCGGGCCTCACCCCGCTCGACACGAGCTTGGCGCTCCTTCAGCAAATCCATCACCTCTTGGGAAATCGGCGCCTCCTCGTAGTGATCGCGCATATCTTCCCATAGCGCCTCCATGATCCGAACCTTCTCGTCGGTTGGCAGGGTTTTAATTTCTTGAGCGGTCATGAGGGAAATCTACCTTGAAAGTGCGTAAAGGCGACTCGTTTTGACCAACACTCCGGTTCAGCAGCGGTCGTCAGCCGCCCGCTGCAACCGGCTGTTCGGGCTGATCAAGCTTCTTCTCTCGCAATATAGTTGTGGAGAGTAGCCCTTTCTTGCGCCCGATCTGTAGCGGCGGTCAGCCGAGCAAAGCGAGACGGGCTGCCGCGCAGCAAAGCCAACTGATCTGACCGTCGCGGCTCTGCTTCCCCCGTCTCCCCAGCGTGCCACCTGCTCGAGGTATTTCTCCCCGCAAATCACACAGCCTGCGCGGCGCGCTCTTCTTTGATCCGCTCGCTGAGCCACACCTTGATGATCGACTGACGGGTGACACCGATGAGATCCGCTTGTTGATCCAGTTGTTGAATCATCCGTGCAGGCAAACCGACGTTCACGCGTCGCGGCTCAAGGCCCGGACGGCGCGCTTTATCCCAGTCGAGAAATTCGCTGATGCCCTCTCCAGCATCGAAACGGCGATCGAGTTTTTCAGCGGTTATGGTAGTTTTGGCGTTCTTCATTTCTGGATCTCCTCACGGATATGATACGTATGGACTCGTCACGAAGCGTGTAAATCGCAGTCCAAGGGACACCCTCCAGCTCCGCGATGATAGCTTCCTTATTCTCGGTCATTGAGCGCGCCGGAATCACCCAGCGCTTCTCATCAAGCCAGAGAAACCGGGCACGATCAAAGTCGATCCCGCGCTTCTCGGCGTTGGCATGGCTTTTCTTGGGATCGTACTCGAACTCCACATAGTGGATAATATCTATACCATAGCAGAGGTTAAGAGGGTGCTTTTTGGCACTCTTGGGCCTACCCCATCCCGCCGAAAATAAACTCCGCTGCCTGCTGAACATCCTTGTCCCCGCGGCCGGAGAGGTTGACCAGAATGATCTGATCTTTCCCCATCTTCGGCGCGACTTTGATCGCGTGGGCCACGGCATGCGCGGTTTCCAAGGCGGGGATGATACCTTCCACTTTTGACAAAGTCTGGAAAGCCTCGAGGGCTTCATCATCCGTGGCGTAGTCGTATTCGACCCGCCCCGCATCGCGTAAGAAGCTGTGTTCGGGTCCGACCGCGGCGTAATCGAGGCCGGCGGAGACTGAATGGGTCGACTCGATCTGTCCGTCGTCATTGGCCAGGAGGAACGTTTTGCATCCCTGCAATACGCCGAGTTTTCCGCCTTGGAAGCGCGCGGCGTGGCGTCCGGGTTTGATCCCCTCTCCGCCGGCTTCGACCCCGACCATGCGGACGTCCTTGTCCTCGAGGAAGGGATAAAACAAACCGATCGCATTGCTCCCGCCGCCCACGCATGCCACGAGCAAGTCGGGCAAGCATTCCTCGCGCTCGAGAATCTGGCGGCGCGACTCCTCACCGATCACGCGGTGGAAATTGCGCACCATCATAGGATAGGGATGTGCGCCGTAGGCCGTGCCGAGGATGTAGTGGGTCGAACGCACATTGGTCACCCAATCGCGCATTGCTTCGTTGACCGCCTCCTTCAGCGTGGCTTGGCCGGCGGTAACCGGCACAACTTTCGCTCCGAGAAATTTCATCCGCGTGACATTGAGGGCCTGCCGCTTCATGTCCACCTCGCCCATGTAGACCACGCAGTCCATGCCGAACCGTGCAGCCGCCGTCGCCGTGGCCACGCCGTGTTGACCGGCGCCGGTCTCGGCAATGACCCGCTTCTTGCCCATGCGGCGCGCGAGAATGATCTGGCCCATCGCGTTGTTGATCTTGTGCGCGCCGGTATGGACCAAGTCTTCGCGCTTGAGATAAATTTTCGCCCCTCCGAGCTGCGCAGTGAGGCGCTCAGCCAGATAGAGCGGGGTCGGCCGCCCGACAAACTCGGCCAAAAGCTGGTTCAATTCCCGGCGGAATTCCGGATCCTTCCGCGCCGCCTCGTAAGCCTGGGTCAATTCCTCGAGCGCGGTCATCAGCGTCTCGGGCACGAAGATTCCGCCATACGGACCGAAGTGGCCCGTGGCGTCGGGTTGGCTGGTGATGGTGGCGCTCATGAGAGAACTTTAACCACGGATTACACGGATATCACGGATGATCATAAGGAGTATCCCATCGCTGCTCCGTAAATCAGTGTCATCTGTGTTATCCGTGGTCAAATCTGTCTTTTAAGAGTTTGGCAATGGCCCGTCGGTGTGGGGATGGGATGGCGATTTGCTGCAGCTCCTTTAAAGAAAACGCTTTGCGCGGTTCAGCGGACGCCGACAAGTCACGCTCCGGCGTGTCATGAACCCGCAAAGTCACCCGCTCCCGGACAATGCTGTAGGTCAATTCGGCCGCGGGTCCGCCTATTGGTTGGTCATCAAGAGGCGGCAACCGCCACAATCCGACCCAGCGCCGGGCGGTGGACTGCTGGAGAAGGACGGCCTCGCCATCCCAGACCCAGGCCGCCAGCTCAGTCCGTTCCTTGATCGGCGCCTTCGGCGCTTTGACCGGCAGTTTCTCCGGATGCTGCGCCGCGCAGAACTCCTTCACTGGACACAGCAAGCAATCCGGCCGACCCGCCCGGCAGACTAGCGCGCCGAGCTCCATCATGGCCGAGACAAATTCGTGTCCGCCTTTGGCCGGCAGGAGTTCCTCGAGCTTGGCCCGGACTTTGGCCAATCCCTTCGCCGTATCGACCGGCGTGCGGAGATCGAACAAGCGCGCCACGACCCGGATCACATTGGCATCGAGCACCGGCACTGGTTGGTCAAAAGCAAGGGCCCGCACCGCTTGCGCGGTGTAATCACCGATGCCGGGCAGGGCACGCAAACCTTGGTAATCTTGCGGGAATTTTCCGGACCAATCCCCGTCGATCTTTTTCGCCGAAGCATGCAAGTTCCGCGCGCGTCGGTAATAGCCGAGCCCCTGCCAAAGGGCCAAAATTTCGGATTCGCCGGCGGCCGCGAGTTCCCCGACGGACGGAAACCGCTTCATCCACCGCTCGAAATAAGGAACCACCGCCGCCACCGTGGTCTGCTGCAGCATCATCTCGCTGACCAAGATGGCGTAAGGATCCCGCGTCCGCCGCCAGGGCAAATCCCGGCCGTGCCGTCGGAACCAAACGCGCAAGCGCCGGCCAAAATCCGTCTTGTTCACGGGGCCATCACAGCAAAGCAGGCGGCCCGGACGAAGCCCAACCTTCTCGACGA
>CAMBUL010000031.1 GCA_945871065.1 Chthoniobacter flavus
TCCGGACGCTGGTTCTTCGGGTCCCACTGGCCGAAATCGTCACGGTGGGAAAAAAAACGCTCCTTGGCACGTGCCTTCTCTTCGTCGCGCCGGCCACCGCCGAGGCACGCGGTGAATTTGTGCTCCTCGATCGTGTCGAGCAAGGTCACCGACTGCAGCGCGTTGCGCGAAGCGTAGGGGCCTTTCTCCTCCTTGACCCGACCCTTGTCGATCGAATCTTGGACATGGCCGACGACCAGCCGCGCCCCGAGTTCTTCGGTGAAAGAGTCCCGGTAAGCGATGGTCTCGGCAAAATTATGGCCGGTATCGATATGGAGGAGCGGAAAAGGAATTTTCGCCGGCCAGAAGGCCTTGGCGGCGAGGTGGGCCATAACAATGGAATCCTTGCCGCCGGAAAAAAGCAGGGCCGGATTTTGGAACTGCGCGGCCGTCTCGCGCAGGACAAAAATCGCTTCGGCCTCAAGCTGGCCGAGATGGTCTAAATGGTAATGCGGCATGGCATGCGCCCACTTGCGCGGGCTTTTCCGGTGAATTAATCCCTCCGGTGGCCGTCCGCGACGGACCGCCAATACCCAAGCAAATCGGCCGCACACTGAGCAACGGAACGTGCCCGGGTGTCAAGAACAAGCGCCGCCTCCCCGGGTTCCTCGAACCCGCTGTCCCGGCCCGTAAACTGGCCGATTTTCCCCTCCCTCGCTTTGGCGTAGAGACCCTTCGGATCGCGCCCCGCGCAGGTTTCGAAATCCGCCTTGATGTAGACCTCGTGGAAATCAGGGCCGATGATCTCTCCAGCCATCGAACGGTGGCGGCGCATGGGAGTGATGACCGAAACAAAGACGATCATGGCCTGCCCTGCGAGCAACTTCGCCGTCTCGGCCACGCGGCGGACATTCTCCGTCCGGTCGTCATCGGAAAACCCCAGGTTGCTGTTCAGTCCAGTGCGCAAATTGTCACCATCAAGGATCACAGTCAGCCGCCCGTCGCTGTGCAGGGCGCGCTCGGCTTCGTTCGCGATGGTCGACTTGCCAGATCCGGAAAGTCCGTAAAGCCAGAGAACGATACCCCTTTGCCCGAGCAGTTTTTCTTTGGCCGCACGGTCGAGAAAACGACGCGTTTCCGGGTGGATATTGGTCATGACGTGGCCCGCGGCGCTAGGATTCAAGCCGTACGGCGGGCCATGCACCCGGTAGGACTCGAACCTACAACCAATTGATTAAGAGTCAACTGCTCTACCATTGAGCTACGGATGCTTGCTCCCGCGGAAGGGAAAAGATGCGGCGTGGAGCGCGTCCGCTCAAGGAAAATCAGGGTGCGCGCTGCCGGCCTTGGCCGCTCCGGCTGTGGATGGAGCGCCGGCGCGCGCCGCCCGCAGCTTGGCCGGCAACTCGGCAGAGGCATTTTCGAGCGCGAGAGCCTTTTCCCAGGCTTTGACCGCTTCATTGCGGCGACCGAGTTTGTCCAACACATCGCCAAGGTGCTCCTCGATGGTGGAATCGGGTTCGCTGGCCGCCAGTTGCGAGGCACGTTGCAAGGGATCAAGCGCCTCATGGTAGCGGCCTTGCTGGTAAAGAACCCAACCCAGACTGTCGAGGTAGGCCGGGTTGTCGGGCTCGATGGCCAGAGCGCGGCGGATGAACTTTTCGGCATCGGCAAGATTTTCACCCTGCTCGGTCCAAAGATAACCGAGGTAGTTGAGCGCCGCAGAGTGCTCGCCGTCCATCTCGATGCAGGAGAGAAAATGCCTCACCGCAGCCTCACGCGCGCCCGCCCGCTCCGCCACCACACCGTGCTGGAAATAGAAGTCGGCCGTGAGGAAGGACGGCTGGTAGCACGCAGCCAAATCGGCCGAGACGTCCATGGCATTGTTTGCTTCGCGCCAGCGCTTGAGATGACCGAGCAACTGGCCCTCGTAAAAAGGTAGTTCCGGAAGGTGCGTGAATTTTTCACGGGCCCGCGACAACCAGCGGGTGGCCCGCTCCGGATCTTCGGTCCGCACGCACAGGTCGACGATTTCAAGGTAAAGCCGCGGATCCTCATCGTGGAGAAGGAGTGCTTTTTCAAATTTTTCCAAAGCGCCAGCGGGGTCGCCGCGCCGGAGTAAGATTTCCCCGTGAGCGCGGTAGGCGAGCAGGCTGGTCGGATTCTCCGCAGTGACAGCTTCAAATTCGGCCTCCGCCTCGTCTTCGCGTCCCAGCGAGGCGAGAGCCAGCGCGAGTTTTTCGCGCGACTGTGCGTCGGAAGGCTGCAAGACGAGAAGGCGGTGTGCGGTTGAAACCGCATCCGCGAAATGATTTCCGGCGAAAAAGAAATTCAAGGCACGCAAGAGGACAGCCGGATCCTGCCGGCCCACCTCAGCCGCCTTCCGGTAGTGCCCGAGGGCCACCGATGCTTTGCTGGCATCTCGTAGGTGGCCATCCATCACCAACTGGCGGACCGACAGATCGCCGAGACCGGCCCAGAAGGCGGCGTTTTCGTTTTTGTTGCCACCGCGCCGGGCGGCTTCTTGGAGCAAGGAAGCTGCTTCCGCGGGCCGTCCGTCCGCGCGATAAATGCTGTAAAGCATCTGGTAAGGCTCGATGCCATCGGGATCCGCTTCCAGGGCTTGGCGCGCATAGCGCTCGGCCGGTTCGAATTTGCGAAGGCTGACGACGTAAATGCCGGCAATGCGCAAGGCGAGCGATGCCGACTTGGGATTGAGCTTGAGTGCGTCCTTCAGGACGGCGAGAGCCTCGGGAACTTCTTCGTGCTGCAAGTGCACGCGGGCGATTTCCTGCGATAAGGAGACGTTGGATGGATCCAGGTCCAGGGCACGGCGGTAGTTGCGGAACGACTCGTCCGGATCGTTCTCGGCCACGATCATCCCCGTTGCCACGCGGGCCATGGATTCGGCCCGGCGATCCGCCGACTCTTCCAGGACCGCGGGACGGGCTTTTAAAGAAGATTCGCCCCCTCCAGCATCGGTGGTCAACGCCGACAGGGCGTACGGGCCGAGGCTGAGGGCAACGGCATAGAGCGACCAGGCAGCGACGGGACGCAACCGGAAACGCGCGAACATGGGGCCAAAGATAGCCTTTAGCTCTTGTAGCGCAAACGCTTCTTGTGACGGTTAAGCTTCATGCGCTTGCGGCGCTTGTGCTTGGCGATTTTCGCCTTCCGCCTCTTTTTGATAGATCCCATGTAATGCGTTAATAAACCAACTTGTTGAGGGGATATTCTATAATCCCCTCGGCCCCGAGCGCTTTGAGTTGCGGGATGATCTCGCGGACAACCTTCTCATCGATGACTGTCTCGACGGCGACCCAGCCATCATGCGCCAGAGGCGAAACCGTAGGATTCCGGAGAGCGGGCAACTCCTCAAGCAAATTCTCCAAACGGGCCTGCGGAAGGTTCATTTTCAGCCCGACCTTGTCACGGGCGGCCAGGGCCCCCTGCAGGAGCAGGATGATACGGTCCATCTTGCCCCGCTTCCATTCAGCGGAGTAAGCCTCACGGTTGGCAATGAAGACGGGATACGACTCCATGATGGTCTCAACGATGCGCAGGTTGTTGGCCCGCAGCGAGGAACCGGTCTCGGTAATATCCACGATGGCATCGACCAGATCGGGCACCTTCACCTCGGTCGCTCCCCAGCTGAATTCCACTTCAGCACTCACCCCGCGGCGACGGAAAAATTCTTTGGTCAGTCCGACCGCCTCGGTCGCCACCCGCTTGCCGGCCAGGTCCTCGACGGAACGCACCGGTGAATCCTCCGGAACAACCACGACCCAGCGAGTTGGAGCAGAGGAGACTTTGCTGTAAGGCAAATCGCAGAGCGAGGCGACGTCGGACGCATTTTCGGCGACCCAGTCGCGTCCGGTGATGCCGCAATCGAGAAACCCCTGTTCGACATAACGGCTGATTTCCTGAGCGCGCAGAAGGCGAACAACCAACTCGGGATCGTCGACCGAGGGCCGGTAGGAACGGTCGGCCCCGGACACAGTAAAGCCCGCCTTGGCGAAGAGCGACAAGGTCTGATCCATCAGGCTACCGGTGGGCAGACCGATTCTAAGGGTTTTTTCAGGCATAAACCGGAGGGGTGAACGTAGAAGAGAGGGCCCTGCGGTCAAGATCTTTGGCGCCTGCAGGTTTGCATCGGAGGCCGGGCAACTTCATCTTTGGGGTCGATGGACCGCTCTTCCCTGCTCGACGAACTGGAGGATGAACCCCTCCAGAAAGAGTCCTGGGGCCGCTGGTTGCTCCTCGCGCTGTTCCTTTCCGTTGCCGCTCACCTCGCCTTTGTCTGGTGGGCGCGGTCGCACGCGGTCAGCACCTTCAGTGATTCCTATTACGACCAGATGGTTCCGCGCGCTTTCCAAGTCGAACGCGTCGAGATCGACTCCCGCCTGCTCGCCGATTCCGCGGAGCCCGAAAACGAAATGGTCCGCAAAATCACCCCGGCAACCGTCGAGCTTCCCGCCGAGGATATCTCGGCCGAGAAAGCGGAAGTCCGTGCCTCCCCCGCCAAGCCGGGCCAACTCGGAATCAAAGAGGAACCCGCCCCGCAAATCGGACTGGCCGCCAGCGAGGGGGCCGACCGTCTGGCCTCGGCAACCGCGGCCGCGCTCGAAGAGGACCTCGCCTCAATGCGCGAAGCCCTCCTCGCCGACGTGCCCGCCTCCGCCGCTCAACCCGCCATCGAATTGGCAGCCGCGGCCGGACGCACCGGCAGCGAAGGCGCCGATTCGGTTCCTGCCGGCTACAGTGATCTTGACGACCTGCTGGCGCAGACCGGCGGGCTGACCACCGCCGCCGGCCCCATCTTCATGCCGTCCGACGTTCTCTTCGGCTACGACGAGTCATTTCTCCGGCCCGAGGCCATCACCAGTTTGGAAAAGCTCGGTGAACTCATCCGGCGCAATCCGGATGCCCGTTTCCGCATCGAGGGGCATACCGATTCCTTCGGCGGGGCCGATTACAACGCGCGGTTGAGCCGCGCCCGCGCGGAGTCGGTCGAACAATGGCTGGCAGACCGCATGAAGATCGATCCTGCCAGCATCGACACACGCGGACTGGGCAGCACGCGCCCGCTCGCGCCGACTACCGGCAGTGTCGAGGAGCAACAACTCAACCGCCGCGTCGAGATTGTCATTCTCCGTGCGGCCGGAGACAGCTAAAATAAGGCTCCGCGGTTCATGAGTTACGATCCCGAAAAAGTCCTCGTCCGCGCCTCCGAGGATCTCGACAAGCAGACCCGGGGAAAATCCGCCGCCGAATGCCTCGAGCCCTACCGCCGTTTCCGTCGGCGGGAAGAACACCGCCTGCGCCTGCGCATCTCCGCCGGGGCCGGCGGCCGCGAGGTTGGGCGGCAACGCAGCGACCTGGTCGACATTCTCTTCCGCCGCATTTTCGCGCAGGTCTGCACCGCACATTTCGGAAAATTGAAACCCGAAGGCTTGGCCGTCATCGCCTTTGGTGGCTACGGACGCCGGGAGATGAATCCTTTCAGCGATGTCGACATCATGTTCCTCCACGCCGGAAGCAAACCCAATGCGAGGGAAACCGCGACCGTGCAGGAAATTATCCGCTTGCTCTGGGACGCCGGTTTCAAAGTCGGGCACTCCGTGCGCTCCGTGCGTGAAGCAATTTCGCAAGCCAACTCCGACTTACAGACCAAAACCTCCATGCTCGAATCGCGCTGGCTGGCTGGGGACCGCGAGCTGGTCGACCGCTTCCGCAAGGAATTCGAAAGCAAATGCGTCAAGGGCAAGGAGGACGCCTACATCGCCTGGCGACTGGTCAACCAGAAGGAACTGCACGAGCAATACGGACGCATCGTGTCCGTGCAGGAACCCAACGTGAAGCACGGGGCTGGCGGCCTGCGCGATTACCAGAATCTCCTCTGGAACGGATACTTCCACGCCCACGCCATGACCACGGCCAAGCTCGTAGAGAAAAAAATCCTGTCCGAGAGCGAACGCCGGCTTCTCGAAAAAGCCTACGACTTCCTGCTCCGCGTCCGCACCGAGATGCATTTCGTCAACAAGCGCCCGATCGATTCGCTCACCCTTTACCTCCAGGGGCAGGTCGCCACGCGGCTGGAATATCCACAAAAGCACATGCTGGCCCGCGTGGAGGCCTTCATGCGCGACTATTACCAGCACACGCGCGACATCAACCGCATCACGACCGCTGCAGTGCACCGCATGGTGCCCGAGTTGAAGCCCTCCCGTGCCGCCGGTTTGCTCGGTCTCTTTGCGCCACCGGCCGAACGGACTGAACGCTTCGACGGCTTTTACGCCAAGGACGGCATGCTCCACCCCGACTCGGCCGGCATTTTCACCCAAGATCCGCAGCGATTGATGCGTCTCTTCCAACACGCTCAGGTGCGCGGACTTGATCTCTCGCAAGAAATGCTCGGTCTGGTGCGCAAGCGACTCGGCTTGGTCGACCGTACCTTCCAATACTCGCGCGCGGCGCGCGAGGTGTTCCTCTCCATCCTCTCCCGCAAGGGTCAGGTCGGACGCATCCTGCGTCTCATGCACGAGACCGATTTTCTCGGACGCTATCTGCCCGAGTTCGGACGTCTCACCTGCTTGGTGCAGCATGAATTTTTCCACCGTTACACGGCCGATGAGCACACTCTGGTCTGCATCGACAAACTGGACAACCTGATCACCAGCGAAGATCCGAAACTCTCCGGTTACCGCGATCTGTTCCTCGAAAACGACGATCCGGCCACGCTTTACCTCGCGCTCTTGATGCACGACACGGGCAAGGCCGAACACCGCCGCCACCATGAGGAAGCCAGCGCCATGATGGCCACCCGCGTGGCCAAACGCCTGCAGTTGTCCTCCGAGCAGCGCCGCGCGCTGATCATACTGGTCGACAACCACGGCCTCCTTTCCAAAACCGCCCAGTCCCGCAACCTGGACGACCCCGCCACCGTCTCGCATTTCGCCGAGCTGATACAACCGGGCGACGACCTCGATGCGCTCATGCTCATCACCTTGGCCGACGGACAGGGCACGAGTGACACCAGTTGGTCGGATTGGAAAGAGGGGCTCGTCTGGCAACTTTACCGCTCGACCAAAGCTTACCTGCGAGATGGCCCGGCTTTCTTCGCAAAACGTCGTGTCGATTTCGAGGAACTGAAAAACGAAGTCCTCCGCAAGCTGGCCTCCGACTATGGCGACGATGCCGCCGCGCACTTTGCCAACATGCCGGAGCGCTATTTCCGCACTTTCTCCGCATCGGAAATCGCCGGGCACGTCCGTCTCTTCCGCCAATTCTTCGGAGCCCAAAGCAAGCAAGGAGCCGGTGGTGTTTGCCCCGTGGTCAAATGGATGCACCATCCCGAACAGGGCCACAGCGAGGTCCTGCTCTGCGGGTGGGACCACCCCGGACTCATCGTCCGTATTTGCGGTGCCTTTCTCGCCGCGCGGGTCAACATCCTCAGCGCCGACATCCACACCCGCACCGACAACCTCGTGCTCGATGTCTTCCGGATTTGCGATGCGAAGCACCAGCCCGTCGCCAACGAGAAAGATCACCGACTTTTCGAGCGGCTCCTCGACGAGTCACTGCAGGATCCGGATTTCGCTTTCGCCCCCCATATCGCCAAGGCGCGCGCCCGCACGGGCTACCGCATGTCGCAGGAGGCTGACCTTCCCACCCGCATCACGGTCGACAACCACAGTCACCCGGCCTTTACCATTGTCGATCTGGAGACCCCCGACCGCATAGGGCTTCTCTATGATCTCTTCGCCGTGCTTGAACGGCAGGAACTGAACCTCGAGCTGGCGCGCATTACTACGGAGAAAGAAGTCGCGATGGATACCTTCTATCTCAGCCGGGCGGAAAACAGCGCCAAAGTCTCCGGGGAACGCGAGGTGCAAGCCCTTCAGCGCGCCTTGCAAGAGGCCGCCGTCGCGGGGCCCGTCTCGCAGACATGACCCGTCACTGGCCGTCCATCCTGCTGCGCCAAGTCCTGCGCCACGCCCGGCGCCACAAGCTGCTCGCCGCGATGAATGTGGTCAGCGTGGCCCTCGGGGTGTGTGTTTTCCTGGCCATCATGATCGCCAACCAGAGCGCCAACCGCTCATTCGAGGCCGGCGTCGAACTTCTGGCCGGCAAGGCGAACCTCGAGGTGCGCGGTCCATTCGGGGAAACCCTCTTGCCCATTTTGGCCAAAATCCCCGGAGTTGCCGCGGCCACCCCCGTTGTCCAGGGAATCCTGACCCTGCCGGGTCATCCCGGGGAATACATCCGCCTCCTCGGCGTCGATCCCTTCACCAACCCGCCCTTCGAAACCTTCCGCATGGTTTGGCCCGGTGGCGCGCCCGTTGACATCGAAGCCTGGCTGCGCGAGCGGGACTCCATTGCCCTAACCCGGGAATTCACGCGGAAACTCGGACTCAAGCAAGGCGACATCCTCCGGGTCAACGCGAACGGACGCGCCGCAGATCTACGTGTCCGTTTTATCCTCCAACCCGACGACCCGGCCGCACTGGCCGATATCCGCTCGGCCTCCATGGATATCGGTTGGGCACAGGAATTGCTGGGCTCGTCCGGAAAACTCGACTCCGTGCAAATCCTGCTCTCCAAAGAAGCCGACCCCTCCGCCGTGGCGGCCGCGGCGCGCGCGGTCGTGCCCCACGATGTCGTCGTTGCCGCCCCGCAACAACGCAGCGAGCAAATCGGCAAGATGCTCTCCAGCTTCCAACTCAATCTCACGGCCTTGAGCCTCGTCTCGCTCCTTGTCGGCATGTTTCTCATCTACAACACGATCTCCGCGTCCGTTTTGCGCGCCCGCCGCGAGATCGGCATCCTCCGCGCCATTGGCACCTCGTGCCGCGAAATCCGCGCCCTCTTCCTCGGCGAAGCCCTCGTCTTCGGGATTCCAGGAATTATCCTTGGCATTCTGGCCGCCTTCCCGCTAGCCGGGTTCCTTGTCGGTGCCGTCGGTCAAACAATCAGTTCCCTCTACGTGCTGGTCAGTATCGAAAATCTCGCCGTCAGTCCGTGGCAGATCGCCGCGGCCGCCATGGCCGGCCTTGCCTCTGTCCTCGCCGGCGCCTGGATCCCCGCCGGCGAAGCAACCAAAGTGCAAGTCACCCGCGCCCTCCATCTCGGCACCGCAATGGAACACTATGCCACCGTGCCGCGGAGCTGGCTGGCCTACGGGGTCCTTTGCCTCGCCGGCGCCATCGCCGCCTCATGGTTGGCGCTGCAGACCGGACCGGCCCTGCTCGGTTTCGCGGCCGCATTCCTCGTCATCATCGGCTTTGCCTTTCTCGTCCCCGCCACCACCTCCGCCGCGGGAAAACTGCTCGCTCCACTCGCGACACGCTTCACCCGCGGCACGGCCTGGCGATTGGCCGTGCGCAACCTCGTCCGCGCCATGCACCGCAACGCCCTGACCACCGCGGCTCTCATGGCTGCCATTGCCATGACCGTCGGTATTTCCGTCATGATCTACTCCTTCCGCGCCAGCGTGGATACTTGGATCAACCGCACCATCCAAGCGGATCTCTTCGTCACTCTCGCCGCCAACGAAGTCACCGGATTCCAAGCCACGATTCCCGACGACGTGATCGCATGGCTGGAAAACCACCCGCAGGTGGATTCCGTAGACACCTTCCACGAAAAGCGCGTCCCTTTCCGCGGCGAAGACGTTTTCCTCGGTGTCATCCGCGGACGCGTGCGCGGCGAACTCGAATTCACCGGCGGCGACAGCGAAGGCAAAGTACAACTCCTCCGCGCCCCGGGTCATGTCGCCGTCTCGGAAAGCTTTGCCCGCCGCCATCAAGTCGCCGCCGGCGACACCCTCACCCTAGCCGCGCCGGATGGCCCCCGGGCTTTTCGCGTGGCAGGCGTCTATCTCGACTACACACGCGACCAGGGTGTTATTTTGATCGACCGCGACAACTACATCGCCCACTGGCCCGCTCCCGGCGCCCATACTAGCGGTGTGCATCTGCACGACCCGTCGCAAGCGGACGTCCTCGGCGCAGAAGTGCGGGAGAAATTCGGACGCGATACCGAATACGCCATCTATTCAAACGCGTCGTTACGCCAGCGGATCTTCGAAATTTTCGATCAAACCTTCGCCGTCACCTACGTCCTTCGTACCATCTCGGTGATTGTGGCCATCCTCGGCGTGTCCCTCACCCTCACCACGCTGGTCACCGAACGCGAACGCGAGATCGGCATCATGCGCGCCATCGGCGGGTCATCCGGCCAAGTCCGCCGCGCCTTGGTCGCGGAGTCCGCTCTCATCGGACTACTGGCCAGCGTGGTCGGTCTAGCCGCCGGTGCCTGTCTTGCCGTGGTCCTCACCTGGGTGATCAACCTCGCCTTCTTCGGTTGGACCGTGCAACTCCGCTACCCGTGGGACCTCATGGCTTGGACCCCCGTCTGGATCATCGCCGCCGCAGCAATAGCCGGCCTCCTCCCCGCCAGCCGCGCCGCGCGCATCCAACCGGCGATCGCTCTCCGCTCCGAGTAAGACCAACCGTCGGCAAGCCGCTCCTGCCAATCATGGAGAAACGTAGGAAGACTTCGGGCATCGATAAGATCCCGCCGCTGCGGCTGAGACCACGGGGCAGATCACTCGGATCGCCAGCGGTCATCTGTTGACATGATACCCGCAAGCTCCACTATTCGGCCTTCTCGACCATGCTCCGCATCGCCCTGCTCATGCTTTTTCGCGACAAAGCGAAATATATCATGCTCATCAGCGGACTGACCTTCTGTTCGCTGCTCATGAGCCAACAAGCGGGCGTCTTTTGCGGCATCATGATGTGGACCACGGCCACGCTGCGGAATATCAGTTCGCCGGTCTGGGTGGTCGATGCCAAGGTGGAGCAGGTCAACGAGGTCATTCCCCTGCGCGACATCGACGTGCAGAGGGTGCGCAGCCTCCCCGGTGTGGCCTGGGCTGTCCCGCTCTTCTGGGGCATTGTGCAGGCGCGCCTCCCCGACGGTTCTTTCCAAGCCGTCCAACTCACCGGCCTCGACTCCTCTTCGTTCACCGGGCGTCCGGCTGTCATGATCGAGGGGCGCATCGAGGACCTGCGCCTGCCCAACTCGGTCATCGTCGATCAGGTCGCGCTGGAAAAACTGGAGCGCAAAGGCATCGACGCGCGCATCGGCACGACGTTCGAGATCAACGATCAGGAAGCGCGCATCGTCGGCATCTGTAAAACGGAGCGCAGCTTCCTCGGGCAGCCTTACGTTTACACGACCTACGAACGCGCCCTGCAATACATGCCGACCCAGCGCAAGATGCTCGCCTACGTTCTGGCAGAGCCTAAACCGGGGGTTTCGCCGCAGGAAGTGGTCAAGCAGGTCAATGCGCTGCCCGGTCTGCGCGCCTTCGACCACCAGACGTTTTTCCGCGATACCATGATCTGGTATATCAAAAACACGGGTATCCCCGTTTCTTTCGGGACGGTGGTGCTCATGGGAATCATCGTCGGCATTGCCATCGCCGGACAAACTTTCTACCTCTTCGTCCACGACAACCTTCGTTACCTCGCCGCCCTCAAGGCGATGGGCGCCGGCACTGCCAAACTGGTCAGCATGGTCCTGCTGCAGGCTTTTTCCACCGGCTTCATCGGCTACGGGCTCGGCTTGGGACTGGTCTCGATCTTCGGCAATGCCGTCCTGCGCAACGGCACGCCACCATTCTACATGCCGTGGCAGGTTCCGGTTTTCGTCGGCGTGGTCATCGCGCTCATCTGCTGCTTCTCCGCCGCGATCGGCGTGGCCAAAGTGGCGCGACTCGAGGCGGCCATGGTTTTCAAATGAGCGCGCACCAACCAGCTGTCATCTGCCGCGACGTGGTCAAAACCTACGGCAAGGGCGAAATCGCCGTGCACGCGCTCAAAGGCGTGAGCTTCGAGGCGCGGTTCGGCGAACTGCTTATGATTATCGGCCCGTCCGGTTGCGGCAAAACCACGCTGCTCAGCGTGATCTGCGGGACGCTGCGCGCCGACTCGGGCTCGATCGAACTTTTCGGCAAAAACATCTCCTTGATGCCGGACCGAGAACTCACCGCCTTCCGCGCGCGTTATGTCGGCTTCATTTTCCAGCAATTCAATCTGGTGCCAACCCTCACCGCGCGGGAAAACGTGTCCATTCCCCGCCTCCTCACCGGCGCCTCCTACGCCGACGCGCAGAGGGACGCCGGCGCCATGCTTGCGCAAGTCGGGCTGGCCGGACGCGAGGAAAGCTTCCCCTCGCAAATGTCCGGCGGCCAGCAACAGCGCGTGGCCATCTCGCGCGCCATGGTCCACCAACCGCGCTTGGTCATCTGCGACGAACCCACCGCCTCCCTCGATGCCGCTGCCGGCCAGCGGGCCTTGGATCTTTTGCGCGACTCCGCCCGCCATCCCGACCGCTGCGTCATCGTCGTCACCCACGACTCGCGCATCTTCCACTACGCCGACCGGATCGTGGAAATGGACGATGGGCTTGTCACCGCGACCCAGACCGCGTCGGATTACCTCCGCGACCATCCCCATTCCCCAACGCCACCCAAGAGCCATGCTTAAAAACCTCACCATCGCCGCCGCGCTCCTCGGAATCGTGGCCATGTTTCTCCTCGTTGCACGGCTGAAGAAACCCGACCCGGTTGCCCCGCCCCTCGTCGAACCGGCCACCGCCCCGTATCAAACCGCCATCGGAGCACGCGGCATCGTCGAATCGCTCGGGGAAAACGTCCACATTTCTCCCCTCGTCAGCGGCGTGGTGGAGGAAGTCTTCGTCAAGGTCGGTGACCAAGTGAAGAAAGGCGACCCGCTCTTCCGCGTCGATTCACGGGCGGCGCGGGCGGCCGTCGCCTCGCGGGAAGCGGAGATTCCCGTGCTCACTGCGCGATTGGCCGAGGCTGAGGCCAATCTCGCCGAGAAACAAGATCTCTTGGAGCGCGTGACCAAACTCGGATCGAAAAACGTGGCCAGCGAAGAGGAAGTGCGCCGGGCCACTTTCCAGCATCGCGCGGCTGCGGCACTACAGGCGCTGGCCGCCGCCGAGTTGCAGCAGGGCAAAGTGCTCCTCGCCGAAGCGCAAACCGATTTGGATCTCACCCTCGTCGCCGCGCCGCGCGATGGCGAAATCCTCCAGGTCAACATTCGCTCGGGCGAACACGCTTCTCCGAACACCATGATGGAGGCCATCCTGCTCGGTGACACCAGCGCCTTGCAACTAAGGGCCGATGTCGACGAGGACAGCGCATGGCGCGTGCGTCCGGGAGCACCCGCCACGGCCTACATCAAGGGAACGCGCGACAAACCGATTCCCCTCACCTTCGTGCGCGTCGAACCGTATATCCTCCCGAAGAAATCCCTTACCGGGGAAAGCACCGAACGCGTCGACACGCGCGTTTTGCAAGTCATCTACACCTTCCCCGCCCCGAAAACCCCGATCTACGTGGGACAGCAGATGGATATCTTCATCGACGGGACACCGGTGACGGAGTAAGGGCGGATCGACGACTTGGGAATCTGCAGACAACCGCGCGGCCATTTTTTATTTCGTTCAAGATAACGGCAGCCCGCATAGTGCGCGGGAAGAAATGACCCACGGGAACCCGGACTGAAAAAAGCGAAGCGGAGCGCATCGGGCGCGCGCTGCAAGCCTACATGCGCGAGGAATTCGCCGCCCCGGCGCTTCCATCACCGGCTTTGCCGAGATAGTGATCGAGGACACGGCCCATCAGGGCATGCACCAATATCATAGCGATCTGTCTCGCGTCCGCGAGGCCGGCCAAACCCTGCCAGAATGCCTCGACCAAGCGCTCGCGCAAAAAGAGATTCGGCAAGATATCGAAGGCTGCCGCTCGCGACTCCGGCATAGTCTCTTAGCTTGTTCAGAAGGCATCGGCGTTTCGCCCCTGCGGTCCGTTCCAAAAACTGGCGAGATACCGGATCACCCTTTGAACTTTCCGCTTCCGGTGACATTTCCTCGGTGTAAATTGATGACCTCATGTCCCAC
Source organism: Chthoniobacter flavus (assembly GCA_945871065.1). Taxonomy (GTDB): domain Bacteria; phylum Verrucomicrobiota; class Verrucomicrobiia; order Chthoniobacterales; family JACTMZ01; genus JACTMZ01. The sequence goes on from CAMBUL010000031.1 coordinate 13,978, forward strand.
CTAAAGATCGATCCTGCATTGCACCAAGCGAGGAAGCCGGACTGGATCAAAGTTCGTTTGCCGTCCAACCCGGTCTTTTTCTCGACCAAGGCGCTGGTCTCCGACCTCCGTCTGCACACCGTCTGCGAAAGCGCGCAATGCCCCAACCGCTGGGAGTGCTGGAGTCAGGGCACTGCCACTTTCATGATCGCCGGCGACCGTTGCACGCGCGCCTGCGGGTTCTGCGCAGTGTCTACGGCCAAACCTTTCGCGCTCGAGCAGGACGAACCTCAGCGTGTGGCCGAAGCAGTCATGCGGATGAAACTCAAACACGTCGTCATCACCGCGGTAGCCCGCGACGATATGGCCGATGGCGGGGCGCTCCACTTCGCGCAGACGATCGAAGCCATCCGAGGGCGCGATGCTGCCATCGTCATCGAAGTCCTCGTCCCCGACTTCAACGGCAAGGACGACTCCCTGCGCACCGTGCTGGCGGCCGCGCCGCACATCTTCAATCACAACCTCGAAACGGTCGAACGCCTCACCCCGGTCGTCCGCTCGCGGGCCAAATATCAACTCTCCCTCCAGTTCCTCCGCCGCGCCAAAGAACTGCGTCCGCAATCGGTGACCAAAAGCGGACTCATGCTCGGTCTCGGTGAGACAGAGACGGAAATTTTCCAAGCGATGGACGACCTTCGCGAGCACGGAGTCGAGGTGTTGACCATGGGCCAATACCTTCGCCCCACCCCGCTGCATCTTCCGGTCGTCGAATACATCCGCCCCGAAGTCTTCGATCTCTATGGCGAGATCGCGCGCAAAAAAGGCTTCACCCATGTGGCCAGCGGGCCGCTGGTCCGCAGTTCCTACCACGCTGCGGATTTCAATCCGCTGGAAAAAAAGTAAGGTGGCTCGCGATGTCCTCATCGCGATTTTCTAAATCAAACATCGCGCCGGGACGGCGCGATCCACCCCCTGAACCATGAAAAAAGGCGGCCTCAACATCGTCATCACCGGCATCTCGCGCGGCTGCGGCCGCGCGCTCGCCGAATACTACCTTGCGCAAGGCCATCGGGTGGCCGGCTGCGCGCGTTCGCAGGAGATCGTCGACGAACTCTTGGCCGAACACGGACCGCTCCACCATTTCGCCGCTGTGGATGTCTCCGACGACGAGGCGGTCCGCATCTGGGCCTGCGATGTCCTCGCGCACTTCGGGGCGCCCGATTTGCTGGTCAACAACGCGGCGGTCATTGCCGGCAGCGCCCCGCTCTGGGACATCCCTGTGCACGAGTTTGATGCCGTCATCGACGTTAACATCAAGGGCACCTCCCATGTTCTGCGGCATTTCTTGCCCGCCATGATCCATCGCCAATTCGGCGTGGTGGTCAATTTCAGTTCCGGCTGGGGCCGCTCGACCTCGCCGGGGGTGGCCGCCTACTGCGCGAGCAAGTGGGCGATCGAAGGAATGACCCAGGCCCTCGCCCAGGAACTCCCGCACGGCCTTGCCGCCGTAGCCCTCAACCCCGGGATCATCAACACCGAGATGTTGCAAACTTGCCTCGGCCCAGAGTCCGCCGCGCAATACCCCTCAGCCCCGGAGTGGGCGCGTTCCGCCGGCCCGTATCTGCTCGGCTTGGGACCAAAGGACAACGGCCAAGCCCTCACGGTGCCTGGAATTCCGGTGGATTGAAAAGTACGGGCGATGGGCGTAAGGTGGCCTAATGATGATTTCCGTCAAAATGCAGAAGGCGCTCAACGCCCAGATCGGCATGGAATTTGCCGCCGCCATGAAATACGACGCGATGGCCGCTCACTTCGAGGCCGAAGCCCTGCCCCAGGCCGCCAAACGCTTTTTCAAGCAAGCCGGTGAGGAGCGCTCGCACGCTCACAAATTCCTCCGCTACGTGCTCGACGCCGGAGGGCGCGTCCAGATCCCCGAGATCCCGGCCCAACCGCACACCTACAAATCATCCGAGGACGCGGCGCAGGCGGCGCTGGACAGCGAGATGGCTGTGACCAAGTCAATCCACAAGCTGATGGATTTGGCCATCGAAGAAAAAGACCATGCCAGCGCGGCCATGCTGCAATGGTTTGTCACGGAGCAAGTGGAGGAAATTTCCTCCGCCGACCAGTTTCTCCGCCTTGTCCAGCGCGCCGGGGAGAAAAATATCCTCGCCGTGGAGGATTACCTAGCCGACACCGCCGGGCACGAGTAGCAGAGGGGAATCCGAGCTCTACTGGTCGGGTCGTTGCTTAACCAGCCAGACCGAATCCCGCATGCACCGCCTTGGCGGCCTCGGCAATGCTGTCCTCGTCGAGGATAACGGCAATCTTGATTTCGGAGGTCGAGATCATTTGGATGTTGAAGCCGCCGGTGGCGAGGAGATCGAACAGCTTGGCTGCCACGCCGGAATGCGTGCGCATGCCGATGCCGACGACGCTCAACTTCGCGACACCAGCGGTTTGGGTGACCCCGCGGGCACCGATCCCGGCAGCCACGGCCTCGAGTGCCGGGCCGGCTTTCTCCAATTCATCTTTGTTCGTGGTGAACGAGATGTCCGTTTTTCCCTCGTGCGGGGCGGTCTGCACGATGACGTCAACCACGACATGCGCCGCGGCCAGGGCGTTGAAAATTTTGGCCGCAGTGCCGGTCTTGTCGGGCACACCCTCGATGGTGATTTTTGCCTGGTTGCGTTCGATGCTCACGCCGCGGATAACGACGTCCTCCATGCCTGGTGTTTCTTCTTTCACGATGGTTCCCGGGTTCTGGTTGAAACTGCTGCGGACTTCGAAAAGGACGTCGAACTTGCTGGCAAATTCGACCGAGCGCGACTGCATGATTTTGGACCCTGACGAGGCCATTTCGAGCATTTCCTCGTAGCTGATCGTGTCGATCTTACGGGCGTCAGGCACGATGCGCGGATCGCAGGTGTAAACGCCGTCCACATCGGTGCAAATCTCGCACTTGTCCGCCTTGAGCGCGCCAGCAAGGGCGATGGCGGTGAGATCGGATCCGCCGCGGCCGAGCGTGGTGATGGCGCCCTGCGCAGTCTGGCCTTGGAAGCCGGCCACAATGACCACCGCGCCCCCGTCAAGGTGGTCCTGAATCTGCCCCGGCGTGATGTTGAAAATTTTCGCTTTGGTATGGGCCCCGTCGGTCACAATGCCGGCCTGCGCCCCGGTCAAGGAAACCGCTTTGGCACCCATTCCCTGCAAGGCCATAGCAAGAAGCGCGGTGCTGGTCTGCTCACCGGTGGAAAGCAGCACATCCATCTCGCGCTCACTCGGCTGGTCCGAGACTTCGCGCGAGAGTTTGATCAAGGAATCGGTCACCCCGGACATGGCCGAGACCACAACCACGACCTTGTTCCCCGCCTGCTGGGTCTCAAGCACGCGGCGGGCGACGCTTTTGATCCGCTCCGGACTGCCAACCGAAGTGCCGCCGTATTTCTGGACGATGGTCGCCATCAGCCGACTCCCAACACTCCGGCGACCGACTCCATGGTGGCCTCCGCCTCCAGGGCCTTGAAACCGTGGACCATCGGAGCCTCCGGGTCCTTCAAGCCGTGACCCGTCACGGTGAGCACGATTTTCGCGCCCTCCGGATATTGGTGGAAAGGGCAAGTGGCACAGCGGTTGTTGGAAAAGCATTTCATCAACCCCGCGACGGACGCCGCGCTGGCCGGTTCGACGAAAATACCTTCTTCCGCCGCCAGCCAGCGCTGAGCGGCGAGGATCTGCTCATCAGTCACGATATCAATGCAGCCACCGGAATCGGTGACCGCATTGCTCGCTCCCTGCCAGCTGGCCGGGTTGCCGATCCGGATGGCGGTGGCAATGGTCTCCGGCTTCTCCACGACATGGTCGAAAAAAATCGGGGCCGATCCTGCGGCTTGGAATCCGGTCATGCGCGGCAACTTCGTGGCCTTGCCGAGTTGGTGGAATTCGCGGTAGCCCTGCCAGTACGCCGTGATGTTGCCGGCATTGCCGACCGGCAAAATGTGGATATCCGGCGCGTCGCCTAATTCCTCGATAATTTCGAAGGACGCCGTTTTTTGTCCTTCAATCCGGAACGGATTGATCGAGTTGACGATCTCGAAACGCCCGTCGGCGCCGAGTTCACGCACCAACCGCAGGGCATCATCAAAGTTGCCGCGGATGGCCACCACTTTGGCCCCGTAGATGAAGGCCTGCAGCAATTTGCCGGCGGCGATTTTTCCGGCGGGCAGCAGCACGGCGCAGGCCAAATCGGCGCGGGCAGCGTAGGCGGCGGCGGCGGCCGACGTATTGCCGGTCGAGGCACAAATCACCGCTTTGGCCCCGCGCTCGACGGCCTTGGAAATCGCCATGGTCATTCCGCGATCCTTGAACGAACCCGTCGGATTGAGACCCTCGTATTTCACGTAAACTTCGGCACCACGGCCGACCAATTGGCTCAGCTTCGGCGAATAAATCAGCGGGGTGGATCCCTCGTTGAGCGAGACCACGGGGGTGGCGTCGGTGACTGGGAGGTACTCCCGGTAGCGGCTGATCACCCCTCGATCGTGCCGGTTTGTCACGAAGCAGCCTCCACCCGGTAAAGCGCCGGCTCGCCGTGCACGCAATCGAGCGCGCGGATCTTTTGCAACGCCGAAATGACGCGTCCGCGAGGCGCATCATGGATCATGAGCACGAGCACCGCGAGCTCGCCCTCGGGCGTCTCGGGTTGAATGACCGAAGAAATACCGATGTCCGACTCTCCGAGCACCCCGGCGATGCGGGCCAGCACACCCGGTTGGTCATCGACACCGAGTCGGAGGTAAAACGCGCTGGTCACCTCGTCAGCCGGACGCAATTTTCCGTAGAGTCCGTGCGGGATGAAACCAAAGGACTCTCGCGGGGAATCGAGTGCGATCGCGGCATCGGCCAGATCGCTGATCACGGAACTCGCGGTTGGATCCCGGCCTGCGCCGCGCCCGTAGAAAAGCGCGTCACCCACCACATCCCCACGCACCGCGATGGCATTGAAGACCCCTCTGACCGAAGCGAGTATATTTTCGTTCGGCACGAGCGAAGGCTGGACGCTCACCTCGACCGATCCGTCGGGGCAAGCGTCGATGAAACCGAGCAGCTTGATCGTGTAGCCGAGTTGCGCGGCAAAGCGGATATCACCCGGCGTGATTCCCTCGATACCCTCGACGAGCACGTCTTTCGAAGGCACCCAAAATCCATAGGCCAGCGAGGCGAGAATGATTGCTTTGTGTCCGGCATCCCAACCGTTCACATCGAGCGCCGGATCGGCCTCGGCGTAGCCCGCGACCTGCGCTTCGGACAAGGCGGAAGCAAAATCAAGGCCACTTTCGGCCATGCGGGTCAGGATGTAATTGCTCGTGCCATTGATAATGCCACGAACGCGGAGAAAATGATTGGCCACGAAAGCTTCGCGGACGGCCTTGATGATCGGAATACCGCCGGCCACCGCCGCCTCGTAAAAAACCGGAACGCGCTTTTCGGTCGCGAGCCGGAAAATTTCCGCCCCGTGTTCGGCCAGCAGGGCCTTGTTCCCCGTAACGACGATTTTGCCGCGACGGATCGCTTCCATGATGAGTTCGCGCGGTTCTTCCATGCCTCCCATCAATTCCACCACCACCTCGACCGAGGGATCGTCGAGCAAGTCGCGCCAGTTTTTGGCGAGGAGCGCGGGCGGGACGGAAACGGCGCGGTTCTTGGCCGGATCTTTGACCGCGATCTTCCGGACAACAAGATCCCGGCCCATCCGTTCACGGAGAAGCGCCCGGTTTTTTTCCAGATTAAGAAAAACCCCGGCTCCAACCGTACCGAACCCGGCTAAACCGATACCAATATCGCGCATGATGAAGACTCTGTATCCTGCAGGTCGAGGGGCATTACGGCAATCCTTTGGTGCCCATGGCGCCAAGACCGTCCTCGGCGCCTGCCGGCACGGCCCACCAAGCGGATTGCCAGCAGATTTTGCTTGCCTTCCCACAAACCAGAGACGGGTAATGCTATAGTTGCAAGTAGGCTCAGTGCCGCCTGACCCATTCCCCACAAGCCCATGAATATGAAACGACTTCCCCTTGCCGCACTCGGTCTTTTTCTGGTTGCGACTATGATCGCCTTGGCCGCCCTTTCCGTTTCCGAGTCAGACTTGCCCTCGAGGCAGGTGAATGCCGCGGACACCAAAACACCGGGTGAGAGCGATTCTTCTGCCTTGACCGCAATTTCCAGGCCAGCTGACGACAAGCGCGCCCAAGCCGCGGCAGCCACAACTCCGGCGACCCAGCCAGCGTCTTGGCAAAACCCGCAATCGACGCAAGCCACTCCGGTCACCCGAGCCGCCTCAACCGTCCGCGCCCAACCGACCGCCCCGAGGTTTGGCTCGATGAATCTTCCCGCCCCTTCAACTGGCGGGGGCGCGCCATCGCGGCGCTCCGGACCGGCTTACGGCATGATCTCCAGCCCCACAGCAAAAATTCTTGCGGGGAAGGACTTGAATAATCCGGATCAGCGCTCCGCAGCGGTCGCGGAAATGCATGCGGCGGAAGACGCTAGGTATGCCGCCGTGCTGGCTCGGGCCGCACAGGTTGGGGTCCCGGTGAGAGTCCGGGGACCGGAGGGCGGTCTTGCCATCCTCCACGACTTCCGCGACGACGAGCCGCTTTACCGGACCACCTTGAACGCCAACGCCGCGATTTCGACCGGAGTAAATTTGGTCCGTCAAACCGCCCCCTACAACCTCAACGGCTCCGGGGTCAAGGTCGGCATTTGGGACGGCGGGTCTGTCCGCAATACGCACCAGGAGTTTACCACCAGCCGCGTGGTCAAGAAAAACGCCTCGGCGGCGAGCGACGACCATGCCACCCACGTGGCAGGCACCATCGGAGCCGCCGGAACCCAAGCCAGCGCCATGGGAATGGCCCCCTTGGCCGCGATCGATTCGTACGACTGGACCAGCGACTACGCCGAAATGACCGCGGCCGGCGCCTCGTCGGCGACCGATTCCGGTGGCAAAATACCGGTTTCCAACCACTCCTACGGATACAGCGCCACAGCCGCCGACATGGGGCGCTACGAAAGGGAATGCAATTCGGTCGATGCGCTCGCGGCCGGTTTGCCTTACGCCTTGATTTTTTGGGCCGCAGGCAACGAGCAGCAGGATTACGGCAAACCCTTCGCCGGCTACCAGTCGGTCACGTTCAACGGTTTGGCCAAAAATGTTCTGACCGTCGGCGCGGCCAACGATGCCGTGACCTCAGGCTTGCGCGATGTCAGCAAGGGCACCTTGGCCTCTTTCTCGAGCATGGGCCCGTGCGATGACGGCCGCATCAAACCCGATATCGTGGCCAATGGGGTGAATATCTACTCGTGCGTGGCGGCCAATAACACGTCCTACGACGGCACCTACAGCGGCACCAGCATGGCCACCCCGAACGCCTCAGGCTCCGCCGCACTCCTCCAAGAGCTCTACAAAAAGAATTTCTCCGGCCAGTTGATGCGCGCCAGTATGCTTAAGGCCCTCCTCATCCACACCGCCACGGACATGGGGCGCGCGGGTCCGGACTATCAATACGGCTGGGGTTATCTCGACGCCAAAGCAGCTGCCGATGTGATTCAAGCTCACAAGGCGGCTCCTGCTGCCCCCAAGCTGATCGAAAATTCAATCAGCGCAACCGGCCAGATCCGTACCAATACCTTCACTTGGGACGGCGTCAGTCCCATCCGCGCCACGCTCGCCTGGACCGACCCCGCCGGCGCCGCCCAGACCGCGACAAACAGCCGCACGCGCAACCTGATCAACGACCTCGACCTGAAAGTTACCGCACCCGATGGCACCACAACGTTTCTCCCTTACGTCATGCCTTTCGCCGGGACGTGGACCACGGCCTCCATGACGGCAAACGCGGTCACCGGGACCAACCGGGTCGACAACGTCGAACGCATCGATATTCCCAGGCCGATCCAACCCGGAACCTACGCGGTCACTGTCGGCATGTATGGTGCCAACTCGCTGGCCGGGGCAAGTCAGGTCTATTCCCTCTTGATCACCGGCGGAGAGGGCTCGCCGCCTGGCCCGACGCCGACCCCTACGCCGGTTCCCACTCCGGTGCCGACCCCTACGCCGCAGCCCACTCCGGTGCCGACCCCGACGCCGGTTCCCACTCCGACGCCTACCCCTACGCCGGTTCCCACTCCGGTGCCGACGCCGCAGCCCACCCCGACGCCAACCCCGATCCCCACCCCCACTCCGGTCCCACCTCCCTCCAACACGGCCACCTTTGCCGCGACGGGCCTTCCCCAATCCATTCCGGACAATAACTTGGACGGCCTCACGAGCAGTCTCAATGTCACTTCCACCGGAAAAATTTCCTCTCTGACCGCGTCGGTCAACATCCGCCATCCTTACAAGAGCGACCTGCGCGTCACCTTGATCTCGCCGTCAGGAACCCGCGCCATACTCCATGACAGGAGCGGGAAGCGTCAAAATGATGTCATTCTAGTCAATATTCCGGTCACAACCTTCCAAGCAAGTGCTGCTGCAGGAGAGTGGAAGCTTCTGGTGCAGGATCTCGCGCGCCGCGACACCGGAACCCTCAATTCCTGGTCCCTGACCGTCACCACCGCGCTGTAGGCGCGGGTCCGTTCACCAAGCCCGAGCAGCCAGCACCGGCACGTGCGCCGCGGAAGCACTCATCCCGGATGCCCCACCTCGGCATCAAGGAATTTCCTCAATTCCTCGAGGTTGCTTTTCTGCCGGGCGGAAATGGCAACGAGTGGGATGCCGGGGAACTCCTGGCCCAGACGGGGAAGATTTTCCTCCGCCCCCGGAAGATCGGTTTTGTTGGCGACCAACGCCCAGGGGCGCCGCGCGAGAAGCGGATCGTAAAGGCCGAGTTCCTCGCGGATCTTCTTTGCGTCCTCCACCGGATCGCGTCCCTCGCTGCCCGCCGCATCGACCACGAGGAGCAGCGTGCGACAGCGGACAATATGCCGAAGGAAGTCATGGCCGAGCCCGACATCGAGGTGTGCCCCCTCAATCAGACCGGGAATATCCGCCACTGTCGCGCGGCGGAAACCGGGGAAATCCATCACACCAACCATGGGGTGCAGCGTGGTGAACGGATACGCCGCAACCTTGGGATGGGCCGCGGAAAGCACTCCCAGCAAAGTCGATTTTCCCGCGTTCGGGTAGCCGACCAGCCCCGCGTCAGCGATCATGCGCAACTCGAGGAAAAACCAACCCTCCTCTCCCGGCGTGCCCTCGGTGTATTGACGCGGAGCACGGTTGCGTGAACTTTTGAAATGGATGTTGCCCCGGCCGCCCCGGCCGCCCTGGCAGAGCAGGAACTCGGCGCCTGCTTCATTAAAATCGACGAGCAACTCGAGATCCTTCGGATCGACTTTGCGCCGGCGCAAAGGCATTTCCTCCCCGTCGTCGAATTTCAGCGGGTTGTGCGGCGCCACATCCGGCAACCGGTAGACCAGCGTCCCGACCGGCACGGGGACAATTTTGTCGGGCGCCGCACGCCCGTATTTCTGCTTTCCCATGCCATTAGCACCACTTTTGGCTCGGACAATCGGTTCGTAGTAGAGATTGACCAAAGTGTCGACCTGCGGATCGGCCCGCAGGATGATACTGCCGCCGTCGCCGCCATCACCCCCGTCGGGACCACCCAGAGGTACGAATTTTTCGCGGCGGAAGCTGGAGCACCCGTTCCCTCCGCTGCCGGCGATGGCGTGGATGCGGATCTGGTCGACAAACATTGGTTGGCGGCGCGCGGGAGAAACCCGGCGCTCCGGTTATTCCTCTTCGCCTTCCCCGACGACCGGCGGATCCCCGCCCTGCTCTTTCGTCGCTTCGAGCTGCTTGAGCGCATCGGAAGCATCATCCACCTCATCGAGCACGGCGCGACTGACCAGGATGGGCGCTTTTTGCTGGATGGCCATGGCGATGCAATCGCTCGGGCGCGCATCCAACTCGATGATCTTTTTCTGATGCAATTCGTTCTCCGCGGAGACAATGAGCCGGGCATAGAACGTGCTGTTCTTCACGTCATTGATCACCGCCCGGTCCACCTTCGCGCCAAAGGCGGCCAGCACGTGGGCCATGAGGTCGTGGGTCAGCGGACGCTCTTTCTCCGTGGCCGCCAGGAACATGTTGATCGCGTGGCCGACCGTGGCATCGACATAAATGACGAAGGTCTTCTCCTCGGTGCCGAGAAACAGGGCCGCTCCATTGGCGGTCGGGACAACGGCCTTGAGTTGGACCGGAACAACTTGCTGCTGCGACATCAAGGGCAAATTACGCTTGGTCGGCCACCAAATCCAGAGGCAAAATCCGCCGATCTGGCGGACTGCGCGCTCGCCCCTGGCCTGGGAAGCAGTCAGAATGCCGATCGATGGAGCCTGTCATCGAATTTATCGGTACCCGTTGGACCGGCGCGGTAGAGGTCGTGCTGCTCGCCGTGCTACTCTACTACGGTTACCTCTATTTCCGCGGTACCCCGGGCGCGAAAATTCTCGTCGGTCTCGCCCTCATCTTCATCAGCCTCACCTTGGCTTCCCAGCTTCTCGACCTCAACGTCATCGGTTGGCTCCTGCGCAGCTTCTCCGTTTTTCTCGCCATCGCCCTCGTGGTCATTTTCCAGCCGGAGCTTCGGCGCGCCCTGACCGAACTCGGCAGCCAGCATTTCTTCCGGTCCTCCCTGCAGAAAAAAGAATCGATCGACCAATTGGTCGACACTGTTTTCGACTTGGCCAGGCGCCAGTTCGGCGCGCTTATCGCCCTCGAACGCGACATCAGCATCCGCCAATTTGCCTCGACCGGCGTCGACGTGGACGCCGTGTTTTCCAAGGAACTCATCCTGACCATCTTTCACCCGAAAACGGTGCTGCACGACGGCGGTGTCATCGTGCAGAACGACCGCGTGGCCGCCGCAGCATGCATCTTTCCGCTCACCGCGCGCGAAGACCTCGACCGCAGTCTCGGGCTGCGCCACCGTGCCGGCATCGGCATCACCGAAGAGTCGGATGCCATTGCCATCCTTGTCTCGGAGGAAACCGGCCAAGTCTCGCTCTGCCATCGCGGCATCCTCGAACGCAACCTCAACATCGACCGCTTCCGCCGCCGCCTCAACCAACTCCTCCTCCTCGAGAAGTATGAAACAGATTCTCCTGCGCAACTGGAAAATTAAGCTGACCTGCCTCGGGCTGGCCGCGGTGGTCTGGTACCTTATCCAGCACAACGTTGACCCGGGCGGCGACGGGCGCGGTCGCCCGGTTGCGGCCGAACGCGCCAAAAAATGACCCGGCGCTACTTCGGGACAGACGGCATCCGTGGCCGCGCCGGCGAAACGCCGATCACGGCGGAGTTTGCCGAAAAACTGGGTGGTGCGCTGGTTCGCGTCCTGGACAAAGCAAATCCAGTCATCGCCATCGGACGCGACACCCGTCAATCCGGCCCGATGCTCCAAGACGCACTGGCACGGGGTATCACCTCGGCCGGGGGCAAGGTGTGCTTGCTTGGCGTCCTGCCCACCCCCGGAGTGGCCGCCTTCGTGGTGGTCAACCGCCTCGATGCCGCGGCGGTCATTTCTGCATCGCACAATCCAGCCCACGACAACGGGATCAAATTTTTCTCCGGCGACGGATTCAAGCTCCCCGACGCCACCGAATTTGCCATCGAAGAGCAACTTGATGGCGAGTTTGCCACCGGCATGGCGGGAACTGTGTCCGTGATCGAGGATACCGCCCGCCAATACGTGGCGCATGCCCTGCGGTCCTTGCCGGCCGGCTTTTCGCTACACGGGCTCAAGGTCGCGGTAGACTGCGCCAACGGGGCCGCGTTCGAGACAACACCGGCCGCCTTGCGGGTCCTCGGCGCCGAGGTGCACGTCTCCCATGCCTCGCCGGACGGGATCAACATCAATGCCGACTGCGGCAGCACCGTGTCCCGCGAGATCAGCCGTCTGGTCAAGGAATCCGGAGCCCGGGTCGGACTCTCCCACGACGGCGATGCCGACCGGCTTCTCCTCTGCGATGAGACCGGCGACCCGCTCGACGGCGACGAACTTCTCGCCATGGCCGGACTCGACCTGCTGCGCCGCGGTGAGCTAGCGGGCAACACGGTGGTTGCCACCGTGATGAGCAATCTCGGGCTGGACGAAGCCATCGAACAAGCCGGCGGCAAGGTGATCCGCACGGCGGTCGGAGACCGCTATGTGCTCGAAGCCATGCGCGAGGGGGGATTCATTCTTGGCGGCGAGCAGAGTGGACACATGATTTTTCTGCGTCACGGCACGACTGGCGACGGGCTTGTTTCCGCCCTGCAGATTTTCCGCCTCATGGCCGAGAGCGGAAAACCGCTGAGCGAACTCCGCCAAGCGATCCGAAAATACCCGCAGGCGCAGCGCACGGTGGCCGTAAAGTCCCAACCGGCTCTCGAATCGGTGCCGGCGATCCAGGCTGCCATGACCACCGCGGAACAAGCACTCGCCCCGCGCGGCCGCGTCTTGGTCCGCTACAGCGGCACCGAACCGAAACTGCGCATCCTCCTCGAAGGCCGCGATGCGGGCATGCTTGAAATGCACGCCGATCGCATTGCCGACGCCGTGCGCCAAAGTCTGTAGGTGGATCGCGCTGTCCAGCGCGATGACCTTAGAATGATCGCGCCCAGAGAACGCGATCTACCTCAACCCGAAGCACCCGCCTACTCCGCGCGACGGTTGTCGCGCTGGGGGACGAAGGAATTATTGATGATGTCGAGGACGCGTTGTCCCGGCAGGACGCGGTCTGAAATCTCATCAAGATTGCCGTCCCGGCCGATGACAAAGACGGCAAAGTCTCCGGCAACCCCGTAGGATTGCACGATGGCACCCGGATTGGCGGCGAGGACAAAAGGGATATTGGATCGGATCACACCCGGTTCCCCGGTGAAAGCGGCAACCATGACCGCCTTGTCGTTGCCGAGGAGTTGGTAGGTCTTTGCCAGCTCTTTCGCCTGTTTGCGGAAATTCCGGTGCTCCGGGGAGGGAGCGACCACAAGAACGACGGGCTGACCGCGCAGCGACTTGAGGGTCGTGCGGCTACCTCCCGATTTGAGCCACGCAAAATCGGGTGCCCAGCGCGCCACATTGGCGGAGACACCGGAGAAGGCGGCGCAAACAAGGAGCAGGAAAGCCAGACGGCGCATGGTCGCGGAGCGCATCAGATTTTCATGATATCGCCTTCCTTGGACGTCAGTTGGGCATCCACGTCGGCGACAAATTTATCGGTAAGTTTTTGGATCTGCGTCTCGGCACTCTTGAGATCGTCCTCGGTCAAACCGCCTTCCTTCTGCATTTTCTTGGCTGTTTCCATGGCATGACGGCGGGCCGCACGCATGCGCACCCGGGTTTCCTCGGCCATATTCTTGAGCGTTTTGACCAGGTCCTTGCGCCGTTCCTCGCTGAGTTCGGGGACGGGAAGACGGATGAGCTTGCCGTCGACCGAGGGGGTGATGCCGATCTTCGATTCATTGATGGCTTTCTCGATCGGTTTTATCGTCGAGGCGTCGAAGGGCTGGATGACGATGAGCCGCGGTTCCGGCGTGCTGATCAGCGCGAGCTGCTTGAGCTTCATGACCGAACCGTAGGCGTCCACCTCGATCCCTTCGACGAGGGCCGGTGAGGCTTTGCCGGTGCGCACGCTGCTGAATTCGTGCTTCATGAAATCGAGGGCCTTATCCATGCCCTCTTCTGCGGTGAAAAGAATTTCGTCCATAAAATATTAGGTTCCGGTGACCAGCGTGCCGATCGGTTCTCCCGTGACCGCGCGCTTGATGTTGCTCGGACCCGCGATGTCGAACACCACGATAGGCATCTTATTGTCCATGCAAAGGCTGAAGGCGGTGGAATCCATAACCTGCAGCCGCTTCTGCAAGGCTTCGGTGTAGGTGATCCGGTCGTATTTCTTGGCCTCGGGATGCGTCTTGGGGTCGGCATCGTAAATGCCGTCGACTTTGGTTGCCTTGAGGATGACGTCGGCACCAATCTCGTTGGCCCGGAGTGCCGCGGTCGTGTCGGTGGAAAAGAAGGGGTTGCCTGTGCCGGCGACGAATATGACCACGTGCCCGTTTTCCAGGTGCCGCAGGGCACGCCGCAGAATGAAGGGCTCCGCCACGTTGTTCATTTCGATCGCGGTTTGCACGCGGGTCGTCACGCCGAGGTCCTCCAGGCCGCTCATCAAGGCCATGCCATTGATCACTGTGGCCAGCATTCCCATGTAGTCGGCCGTGGCGCGGTTCATGCCGCGGTGGGAGGCGGCCAAACCGCGCCAGATGTTGCCGCCGCCGATGACCACCGCGAGTTGGACCCCAAGACCGGCCACTTCTTTGATTTCGGCCGCGAGAGCGCTGACGATCTGGGGTGAGATGTTGTCTTTGCTACCCGGTTCGCGCAGGGCCTCGCCGCTGAGTTTGAGAAGTACTCGACGATACTTGGGCGATTCGGGCATGGCATGAGGTTAGCCGAGCGGACCGCATGGCTTGAAGCGAAAAAGCCGTGAAAAAAAGATCCCCGCGAGCGGATTCCGGCGTAAATTGGGTTGAGATGACTGCGGCCTCCGTCCAACTCCCCACCTCCATGCCCGTGATGGCCCTCCCCGGAGTGACTCTTTTCCCCAACGCGCTGCTGCCGCTCTTCATTTTCGAACCCCGTTACCAAGAGATGCTCGCCTCGGTTCTGGCCGGGGACCGCATTTTTGCCGTCGGCATGGTCCGGCCGGACACCGGCGAGGAGTCAGTCTTCCCCGTCGCTGGGGCCGGTTTGGTCCGCGCCTGTGTGGGCCAACCCGACGGCACCAGCCAACTCATCCTGCAGGGCTTGGCCCGCGTCGAGTTGACCGATTTCGAACAGAAGGACCCCTACCTCATCGGCAGGGCCAGGCCACTGGCCACGGTGATCGATGACGAGGAGGCGTGCCAAGGCTTGCGGCGTGAACTGCAAGACATCTGTACGGGACTCGTCTCCCGGGGGATCGAACTGCCGGAAACATTTGTCAATGCTGTCGGGGAGATGAGCGATCCGTCGACGCTCGGCGATCTCTTCGCCCAGCATCTCGTGCGCGATCCCATCGCGGCGCAGGAAATTCTTTCCGAACCCGAATTGTCCCGGCGCCTGCGCAAATTGGTCGGCACACTGCGGCGCGAGTGGCAACAGTTTCCCTCCTGAGCGGAATGAACCAGCAGGGTATTCTCGCCTTCCCTCAAGAGAGGGCCACCCCCCCCGCCCCAAGAGGTCCGTTGACCGTAAGCCTCCTCAATCGCGCGGTCCGCGAATGCCTCGAGGGAAACCTCGGGACGGTCTGGGTGCAGGGCGAACTTTCCAATCTTCGCCGGCAACCATCCGGGCACCAATATTTCAGCCTGAAAGACGAAACCGCGCAGGTCTCGTGCGTCCTTTTCCGCAGTTCGGCCTCGGGGATCCCGCCATTGCACGACGGGATGAAAGTCGAGTTGTTCGGCGACATCTCGGTCTACGAGGCGCGCGGCCAATACCAAATCGTCGTTCGCCGATTGCAATTGCGCGGCGCCGGCGAACTCGAGGCGCGCCTCCGCGCCCTGCAGGAAAAGCTCCGGGCCGAGGGGCTTTTCGACCAGTCCCGCAAAAAGCCCCTGCCTCCCCACCCCGTCCGCGTCGGGGTGGTCACCTCGCCGACCGGGGCTGCGATCCGCGACTTCTTGCACGTCCTGCGCCGGCGCGCGCCGCACATTGAAGTTTTCATCGCTCCGGTCCGTGTGCAGGGCCGGGGGGCGGCAATGGAAATTGCCGGAGCAGTCGGACGCTTCGCCGACGCTGAGAACCATGACTTTCCCGCGGTAGATGTCATCGTCGTCACCCGCGGCGGCGGAAGCCTCGAGGACCTCTGGGAATTCAACGAAGAGGTCCTCGCCCGCGCCATGGCCGCCAGCGGCGTACCGGTCATCTCCGCCGTCGGCCATGAAACGGATGTGACCACTTCGGACCTCGTTGCCGACGTGCGTGCCCCCACGCCGAGTGCCGCGGCGGAAATTCTCAGCACGGATCGCGCCGAGACGATCGACCGACTGCGTTCCATGGTCCGGCGCATCGGGCGCGATGCCGGCGTCCATGTGGCCCAAGCCCGCTCGCAACTCGAACTGCGCGCCGCTTCCGGAGTATTCCGCCTGCCCTTGCGCCGGATCGGCGACTGGCGCCAGTTGACGGATGACCTGCACGCTCGCAGCAGTTCGGCCGTCTTGGCCCGCCTCGCTTTGCTCCAAGAGGGCGCTGGCAGGGCGAAGGCTGTTCTCGCGGCCCGTTCCCCGTCGGCACGTCTGGCTTTCTGGTCCGACCGCCTGGCTGCCCTGAATCGGCGCGGTGGGAAAGCAGCGACCGCTTGCCTGCAACAAAGCCGGCTAAAGAGGGAGCGTCACGCTCACGCTTTAGAATTGCTGGGGCCGCGCCAAACGCTGGCCCGCGGCTTCACCATCACGATGGACACCCGGGGCCGTCCACTGACCTCGGCCCGGCAGGCCGCCGGGGAAGAGGTGATCGTTACCGTCTTCGCCGACGGGGAAATAAAGTCAGCACCGGTGGTCTGAAACCCGCCTCAAGGCAAGGCCACACCCTGCGTGCGTCGTTCCTCCACTACACCGACGAGCTGCCTGGTCAATTCCGCCACGCGCACCTCGCCGGGAGGCGGGAAGGAACACGGCCTCACCATGGCCTCGCGGAGGTAGTTGAGGTAGACGGGACGGCGGATTTCCACCGCGCCAAAATTCTCGAGGTGATCGGTCACCCACTGGATATCAAGCAATCCGAACTGATGCGCGCGGAGAATCCCGACCAGCGCAAGCAGGGCCACCTTCGAAGCCTCCCCGACCCGTGAAAACATCGACTCGCCGAAAAAAACACCGCTCAACTGCACGCCATAAAGCCCGCCGACCA
>CAMBUL010000032.1 GCA_945871065.1 Chthoniobacter flavus
GAATCGCTCCAGACCAAACTCAATCTCGAAATGGGCAACGCGCCGGAAATCGTGGCCATCGCACTCCAGGTCCGAGCCCACGATGCCTGCCTCGTTCCAGAAAATCGCCACGAAGTAACCACGGAAGGTGGACTCGATTGCCTCACTCATCGCGCCGCCTTGCACGAAACGATCGGCCAGCTCCACGCCGTCGGCACAGTCGTCAGCCTCTTCATTGACCCTGATCCGGACCAAATCCAAGCCGCCCGCGAGCTGAAAGCCGAATACATCGAGCTCCACACCGGCGCCTTCGCCAACGCCACCGGCGAGACACGGGCACAAGAACTGAAACGCCTGATCGAAAGTGCCAAACTCGCCCACCGAGTCGGGTTGCGCGTCAACGCCGGCCACGGCCTAAATTACGAAAACGTCCGCGATCTCTTCGCCGTACCTCATCTCGAAGAACTCAACATCGGCCACGCTATCATCTCCCGCGCCTTGATCACCGGTCTCGCCACTGCGGTAAAAGAGATGAAGCTCCTCTGCGCGGAGTATCCCCTGTAACGGCGGGGGGAGCGACGCCGCTACATTCTGACCTCGGCAATATCCTTCTCGATCTGAGCACGCAGGTC
This sequence comes from Chthoniobacter flavus, assembly GCA_945871065.1. Taxonomy (GTDB): domain Bacteria; phylum Verrucomicrobiota; class Verrucomicrobiia; order Chthoniobacterales; family JACTMZ01; genus JACTMZ01. The sequence continues at coordinate 612 of CAMBUL010000032.1, forward strand.
AGCCAAGGAATCAAACTTCCTCTCCCCGCGGACAAAGCGGAGGAACTCGACCTCGACGTCCATGCCGTAAAGATCGCCGTCGAATTCGAAAAGATGGACTTCGAGCACCCGCTTACTGTCCTGCGAAACGGTGGGACGGATGCCGAGGTTGGCGATGCCTTGGAAATCTTTTTCGCCGATGTGGACACGCACGGCGTAAACACCGTCCGGGGGCAGTTGCAATCCGGCGGCGTCGATGTTGGCGGTGGGGAAACCCAATTTCTGGCCCATCTTTTGTCCTGGCACCACCTTGCCAAGGACGGCGTAGGGACGGGCGAGAGACTTTTCGGCGAACGCCAGATCGCCGCGGGCCACCGCAAGCCGGATGGCCGTGCTGGAAATCACTTCGCCATCGATCGCCACCGCGGGAATTCCGTCCACCTCGAACCCCCCGAGGCGCTTGAGCAACTCAACATTGCCAGCGCGACCTTTGCCGAATTTCCAATCTGCGCCGACCACGATGCCACCGAGCGGTTGGCAGGCGGCGCGCAAATCTGCCACGAATTCCTCCGCCGTCTGACCCGCGCGTCCCGCTTCGAAAGCCAGCACGGCCAGATGCGTGACGCCCTGGCGCTCGAGCAAAAGCTCTTTGTGACGCGGATTCGACAGGCGCAAGGGCGGCTCCGAGCGCTGGAAAAACATCATGGGATGCGGTTCGAAGGTCATGACCACGGCGGTGCCACCGGATTTCCTCGCATCGGCTTGTGCTTCTTCGATCAACGCGCGATGCCCGCGGTGCAGACCATCAAAAATTCCGATGGCTAGATAGACCGGCCCCGGCAAGGACCGCAACGACTCCAAATCACGGAGAACCTCCATGCCACTCAGACCCCGCGCAAACGGGACACTTCCGGCAGGCTCATAACACGTGCTCTGACCTGCTCCAGCGGCCAGGTGCGCAATTCTTCGACCGTGAGCACGCCATCCGCCCGGAACTTTCCGGACGCCGTCCGGCGGAGGGCCTTCAGATGGCCGCCGCAACCGAGAAGTTGTCCGATATCGTGCGCATAAGTGCGCACATAAAACCCCTTGCTGCAAACCACGCGGAACTCCACCTCGGGCAGGGCAACATTGAGAATCTCGTGGCCGTAGATGTGCACCAAGCGGGGTTCACGCTCGACCGTTTTTCCCTGTCTCGCCAACTTGTAGAGAGGCACGCCGTCCTTTTTGATCGCCGAGACCATGGGCGGCGTCTGGTAAAAGTCTCCGTGGAAACCGGCGAAGATTTCATCCAGCCTCCCGCGCGGCACCTCCGGGACCGGCTTTTCCTCAAGCACCGTGCCATCGGCATCCTGACTCGTTGTGGTCTGCCCGAGGCGGATCGTGCCGACATACTCCTTGTCCTCGCTCATGAGAAGATCCTGGATCTTCGTGCCACGACCGATCGTGATGATGAGCAAACCGGTGGCCAGAGGGTCGAGCGTGCCGCAGTGGCCGACTTTGCGGGTGTTGAGCACCCGGCGGGTGATCGCCACCACGTCGTGCGAGGTCATGCCGGGGGCTTTGTCGACAAGGAGAACGCCGTCAATCATTGTTTCGGACTTCATGACAAATAGCCTCCAATACCTTTTCTTCCGCCGCATCAAGCGGGCCGGACAAGCGGGCGCCGGCAGCCTGCGGGTGCCCGCCGCCGCCAAATAAACCGCAAATTTTACAAACGTCGAATCGCGGCTCCTTCGAACGCATGCTGACGCGCACCTTGTTTTCCGGAAGCTCCTCGAAGAACACCGCGACCTGCACCCCTTCCACTGCGCGGAGGTGATCAATCAACCCTTCATTGTCCTCCGGAAGTACGGCGAGGTTCTTCGCTGTCTCCATAGAAAGGCTGAAGCTCGCCACGCGATCGTCGCAACCGAAGCGGGCGGAATTGAGCAGCGCCTTGAGCAACTCGAGGCGGCGGCGTGGATAGCTGTCATACATCTTGCGGGACAACTCCGGCACATTGACCCCCTTCTCGACCAAGTCCGCGGCCAGTCGGAAGGTGTGCGGTGAAGTTTTGCCGTATTGGAACGACCCGGTATCGGTGGAAATGGCCGCGTAGAGATTTTCGGCCACAGCAGGAGTGATCGTACCTCCCACTTCGACCAAATAATCGTAAAGGATCTGTCCGGTGGCCGGCGCGGTGTCATCTATGTAGTTCAGGTCCGCATAACGATGGTTGCTCACGTGGTGGTCGAGATTGATCCACGTGGTCACCTGCCCCGTGGCCTTGAGCACACGGCCGAGGCGCTCCTTGGTCGAGGTGTCGAGCGCGAGAAAGACATCAAAATCGTGCTTCCCTTGTTCCGGAGGGGCTTGGACAAGACTGCTCTCCGGAAGGTAGCGAAACTTTTCCGTCATTCCCTCCTCGTTCCAGAGCGTCACCTCTTTGCCCTGAGCCTTAAGGTGCAAAGCCATAGCGATGGCCGACCCGTAAGCATCGGCGTCGGGTCGCACATGGCAGGAGACAAGAATGCGGGTGGCCGCATCGAGCGTGTGCTTGATCTGGCTGAAGGTGGCGTCGATGCCGTGGCTCATCCCTCGGACTCCTCCCCTTCGACTCCCAATTCCTCGAGAATGTCGAGTACGCGGGACCCGCGCTCGATCGAGGCATCCAATTTGAAGTGCAGATGCGGGGTGAATTTAAGGACGACGCGCTTGGCCACATCCGCTTGGAGGACACGCCGGCTGCCTTCAAGGCGCTCCAAGGCCTTTCTCTGCTCTGCGGCGTTGCCCAACACTCCAACGAAGACGATGGCATTGCGCAGGTCGGGCGAGACATCCACGGAATTCACCGTGATAAGAGCACCACCGGTCGGTACTTCGCGCAGGACGGCCATACTCAGCTCGCGCTTGAGAATTTCAGCGACGCGGACCATACGGTTTTTCATCTCAGCAGTTGAGGGTTGCGAGCTCCGGGATGCGGGACGTCCCGGCCCGGGGTTACTCGAGTTTCTGGGCGACCTTCTCGAGGGTATAGGCCTCGATGATATCACCGGCTTCGTATTCCTCGTAATCGCCGAGCTTGATCCCGCACTCGAAACCGTTGCGCACTTCCTTCACGTCGTCCTTGAAGCGGCGCAAAGTGGATATGCCTCCATCGTAAATCGGCTGCTTGCGGCGCAACACGCGGGCCCGGGCGGTCCGCAGGATGCGTCCGTCGGTCACCATGCACCCAGCCACAATGCCCTTGGTCAGATCGAACACCTGACGCACTTCGGCGTGGCCGATAACGTTCTCACGGAGTTCAGGATCAAGGAGGCCGGCCATGGCATCCTTCAGCTGGTCGATCAATTCATAAATGATCGAGTAAAGTTTGATCTGCACGCCCTCCCGCTTGGCTGCCGTCGCCGCACTATTCTCCGTCTTGACCCCGAAACCAACCGCGATGGCATCGGAGGCAGTGGCAAGGAGGATGTCGGACTCGCTGATCGGCCCGACGGCGGCGTGGATAATATCGAGGTCGATCTGCTTGGCCTTGATCTCGCCGAGTGCCTGGACCAGAGCCTCGAGCGAGCCCTGCACGTCGGCCTTGAGCACGACACGCAGCGACTTGCGTTGTTCGGCCGCGAGATCGTCGAACAGACTTTCGAGGGTCGCGCGTTGCGGGGCGGCCAGCTTCACCTTGCGCTCCTCCTCTTGCCGCTCCTCGCTCAAGGTGCGCGCGGCGCGATCGGAATCCATGACCATGAGCTCGTCGCCCGCCTTGGGTAGCCCGTCGAAGCCGAGGATTTTCACCGGCATACCCGGACCGACCTGTTTGACCGGCTTGCCGAAATCGTCGATCAGGGATTTGACTTTCCCCCATTGCACGCCGCAGAGAAAGGCTTGGCCGACCTTGAGGGTGCCCATTTTCACAATGACCGTGGCCGTCGGTCCGCGTCCCGGCTCCATCTCGGCTTCGATGATGGTGGCGCGTGCCGGCACCTTCGGGCTCGCTTTCAGCTCGAGGACTTCGGCCTGCAAATTCATCATTTCGAGCAAGTGCTCGATCCCAAGGCCTTTGGTCGCGGAGACCGGGCAAACAATGGTCGTACCGCCCCAGTCCTCCGGCGCAAGACCGAACTCCTGCAGTTGTTGCTTCACGCGATCGACATTGGCGGAGGGCAAATCGGTTTTGTTCACCGCGACAATGATGGTCACCCCAGCGGCCTTGGCATGGCTGATCGCCTCCTCAGTCTGGGGCATGATGCCGTCATCGGCCGCCACAACGAGTACCACGATATCGGTGACATTGGCTCCGCGGGCCCGCATCGCGGTGAAGGCCGCGTGGCCGGGTGTGTCGAGAAAAGTGATCTTGTGACCACCATGTTCCACGGCGTAAGCACCGATGTGCTGCGTAATGCCACCCGCTTCGCCCGCCGCCACGCGCGCCTTGCGGATAAAATCCATGAGCGACGTTTTGCCGTGGTCGACGTGGCCCATAAAGGTGATGACCGGCGGGCGCGATTCGAGTTCGTCTTGGGCCACCACGACCGTGGGTTCGGCTGGCGGGGCGACCACCGGTTCGGCTTTGTGCACGCCGGCCCCGGTTTGGCGCTTCTCCTTTTCGAAAACAAAACCGTGCTTCTCGCAGACCTGCGCAGCGACAGCCGGCTCAATCGTTTGGTTCAGATTGGCGAAAATATTCGCCTCCATCAGGTCTTTGATGACCACGAAGGGCTTGATGCCGAGGGCCGCGGCGAGGTCTTTCACCACGATCGGCGGCTTGATGTTGATGATTTGCTTGCCGTCCTCGGTTAATTCTATCTCGTCGGCCACCGGAGGCACGGGCGTCGCGACGGGCTCCGGCAGGGAGGGCGTCTCTTGGAGGGATTTTTTTTTCGGCTTCTCGTCGATGAGCGAAAGAACTTCAACCGGCGCCTTGGGGGCCGGCTTCGGCTTGGCCGCTTTGGCTTCGGCTGCAGGTTTGGACGAAGGAGGCGCCGGCCTCGCGGCGGGTTTTCGCGCGGCGGGCTTTCTGGTGGCGGGCGCTTTGGCAGGCATGCGGTTGGTAGACAAAATTATTCCGCGGCAGCCACTTCAGCTGGGGCGGCGAGCTCGGATTTTTTGGCCTCGAGGCCTTTGGCCCGTTCAACGATTTCGACCGCCTTGGCTTCATCGATGCCGAGCATACCGACCAGATCGGCCGCCTCGACGCCGCCGGCCACGAGATCCTGCGGACTGGGAATACCATTCTGTACGAGTTTGGCCGCGGTTTCTTCGTCGAGTCCGAGTTGGGTTTTGAACGCTTCGGTCGCGCTGGAAACCTGGTTTTCGAAGGCCTGCTCTTTGGAGGCGTCTTTCTCGATGTCCACTTCCCAGCCGGTCAGCTTCGCGGTCAACCGGGCATTTTGCCCCTTCTTGCCGATGGCGATGGAAAGCTGATCCTCGTCGACACAGACCTTGACCCGCTTGTCGGCCTCGTTGATCTCGATCGACTTGATCTTGGCCGGCTTGAGCGCCTCGACCACAAATTCTTTCGGATCGTCGCTCCATTTGATGATGTCGACTTTCTCGTTGTTGAGCTCGCGCACAATATTTTTGACGCGCGCACCGCGCATACCGACACACGCGCCGACCGGATCGACCTTGCTGTCCACGCTGGCCACCGCGACCTTGGTGCGCACGCCGGCTTCCCGGGCAATACCCTTGAGTTGCACCGTGCCGTCGGCGATCTCGCTCACTTCCAATTGGAACAATTTGCGGACGAAATTCGGATGACTGCGCGAAAGAATGATCTGCGGTCCGTCTTTCCCGTTCTCCACCGCGACGACGTAGGCCCGGAGACGGTCGCCCACGCTATAGTCCTCGGTCACCACCCGCTCGCGCGAGGGCATCACGGCCTCGAACTTGCCGAGGTCGAAAATCACGTCGCTCTTGATGAAGCGGCGCACCGTGCCGCTGACGATGTCGCCGGCGCGGTCTTTAAATTCCTCGTAAATCCGCTCTTTCTCGACCCGGCGGATACTCGACATGATGGCATTGCGCGCCACGCCGGCAGCGATGCGGCCGAAAGCGGCCGGCTCAACTTCAACTTCCAGCGCCTCACCGGTCTGAACGCCAGGTTTGAGCACTTGGGCGCGGGCCAGCAACATTTCCTCCTGCGGGTTGCCCACCTTGTCGACTACTAGGACATTGGCCACGCCGCGGATTTTGCCGGTCTTCGGGCTGATCTCGACGCGCAGCTCGCGGGTGTATCCGCCGAAGCCCTTGCCGGCCGCCTTGATAATGGCCTCCTGCATGGCTTGCAACAAGGTGTCGCGCGAAATCCCGCGCTCGCGCTCCAAATACTCCAGCATGGTCAGCAGCTCGTTACTCATGGTCGTGTGTGGTTTGAGGATAAAAAAAAGTGGGCCGAAACCCACTTTTCGTCAGAAAAGGTTGTCCTCTAACATGAATTGGCCGGCCGGGGCTGTCAAGGCATGCGCGATGCAGGGTTCGAACCTGCGACTTCTTGCGTGTGAAGCAAGCGCTCTACCACTGAGCTAATCGCGCGGAAGAGAAACCATTTATTTGCCACGCGCGGCCCGCCGCGTCAATCCGCTACCGCACAAGGAGGCGGTCCCCGGCCGCCAACCCCTCCAGCACCGGATAAAAACCGTCGACCTCCTCCCCCACCTGGATGCGGACACTCTCCGGACCGCCTTCGCCCTGGCGGACCCGCAAGACATAAGCGCCCGCCCCCTCGAGGCGAGCGCACGCGGTGGGAATAAATAGTTGGTCCGTGTACAAGGCGATCGTCGCCGTGGCTTCCCCGCTCAACCCGCCCCGCAGAGCGAGATCCGCATTGGCCAGTTCTCCCTCGACCCGAAAAAGTCGCGTGGCTTCGTCCGATGCACGTGCCACATGCACCACTGGGACCATATAGACTTGGCCGGGAGCGGACGGCAGACGGAGACGCACAGTCGTGCCGGCCGGGAACGAGGCCACGTCGCGCTCGTTGACATAAAAGACCACACGCAAGCGGCTGGTATCAACCAGACGGACCACCGGCTGGTTGACGTTGACCGCCTCGCCGATCTGCACAAGGCGCTCCGCCACCGAGCCCCCGAAAGGAGCGCGAATCGTGTGGTCCTCGAGGCGGGCGCGGGTGACATCTTCCTCGGCATCAGCCTGCCGCGCCTCGGCCCGCACCGATTCGACCTGCGTTCGTGACACGACTTTGCTTTGGCCCAGAATTTCCGCTTCGCCCAGCAGTCGCTGCAATTCCTCGAGCTTGGCCGAGGCACGACGGTAATCGCTGGCCGCGATCTCGTCGTCGAGCAGCACCAGCGGGTCACCCTTCCGCACGAGCGAACCGGCTTCGACCTTGACCTCCGAGACCCGCCCCGTCACTTCCGCGGGAACACTGGCCACCAGCCACGGATCCACCGCCGCCGGAAAACGCCGCTCGCGTTCCAAGGTGCGTCGCTCGACCGTGAAGAAAAATTCTTCGCCCTGCTTCAAGGTCGCTTTCTCCTCCTCGAGACGGCGCTTTTCTTCGACCGCCTGAAAATACCGCCCCGTCACGGCCAGCAGCACCGCGACGAACAAAAGAAGGCCGGCAAAGGCCAGAATGGCGCGTTTGGATCGGCGGGCGAGCATGGACAAAGATATCGCGCGGCACCGCCCGCGTGACGCTTCAGGCATCCAACCGCACGACGCACTCGATCTCGACCAGCATATTCATGAGCTGCGCGCCGACCGTCGTGCGGGCCGGATAATCCCCCGCGAAGAACTCTTTGTAGACCGCATTCATCTCGGCAAAATTTTTCTCGGTCAGCTGGGCAAGGAAGACGCGGCAGCTGACTACATCGGAGAGCTTGGCCCCCGCCCCCTCGACAACCTTCCGCATGTTGGTGAGCACGATGCGGGTCTGCTCACCGACCGGACCGTCGCACATCTTGCCGGTGGACGGATCCATCGGCGTCATACCGGAGACAAAGAGGAATTTTCCCTCGGCAGCTACGGCGAGGGAGTAAGGACCGATGGCCGACGGGCCTTCGGGGACGGAGGTGATGCATTGGCGCATGAAATTCTTTTAGCCGCTGGCCCGGCGAAATCAACGCTGTCCCGCGGCCCGGCGCAAGGCGTCGACTTCCTTCGCCGACAAATCCCGCCATGATCCGCGCGGTTGGCGTCCCAGCCGAAGGGGCCCGAGGCGCGTCCTGGTCAGCCGCTTCACCTTGTAACCCAGCGCGGCAAACATGCGGCGGATCTGGCGGTTGATTCCTTGGGTCAGAACCACCCGCACCTTATTGGCGCCTTCGACGTGGACGTGCGCCGCTTTGGCCCGTCCTTCTTCCAGGTAAATTCCCTTGATCAGCTTTGGGATGAGACTCGTGTCGAAGGAGCGGTCGAGCACGACATCGTATTCTTTTTCCACGTGCCGCGAGGGATGGGTCAAGGCCTGGGCCAAGGCGCCGTCGTTGGTCAGGAGCAAAAGCCCTTCGCTTTCCGCATCAAGCCGCCCGGCGTACGGCAAGGTCGACAATTCGGGCGGCAGCAACTGATAAAGTGTGGGCTTGCCGCCTTGCGAAGCGCGCGAAGTCAAACAGCCCGCCGGCTTGTGCACGGCCAAGTAGCGCGTTTCGGCCGTCCGCACCACACGCCCCCGTGCCACCACCGTGTCGCCCGGTGCGACCGATGTAGCCAGCTCGCGTATGGCACGCCCGTTGATGCGCACCCCGCCGGCCAAGATGATTTCCTCGCAAGCACGACGGGACCCGAGCCCGCAAAGGGCAAGGTAACGGTTTAAACGCATGGACCGGCTCTGGTTGCGGCGGGACAACCCGCCGTGACGGTCACTCGTCCGGCTTGGTCTTCTTCAGGCCGAGGACGCTCTGGCCTTCCTTGAACTGTCCGCGCTTTTTCAACACCTCGACGCGCTCAAAACGCTTGAGAACATTGCGCTTCGCCTTGATTGCGCCTTGGCCGCGGAGACTTCTGTGCTGACTCATATATCTACTCCTTATAGCCGCTCCGACCCCGCCTGCCAATCAAAAGCTCGGTCGAACCGAAAACGCCGCGGTTGCCAGGCTCAGACCAACCCCAATTTCATCCGCCCCGCCTCCGTGATCATGCCCTGATTCCAAGGTGGCGACCAGACGAGATCCACTTCGGCCGACTCCACCCCCGGCACGGTGAGGATGCGGCTGCGCGCGTCGGCCGCGATGGTCGGGCCCATGCCGCAACCGGGGGCGGTGAGGGTCATTTTGACGTTCACCGTGGTGCCGCCCGATTCGCTTTTGCCGAGGATCAAATCATAGACCAACCCGAGGTCCACGATATTGACCGGGATTTCCGGGTCATAAACGTTTTTCAATTGCGTCCAGACATCTTCGTCCTTCACCTCGCCGCCTGCCGCGACCATGCCCTCCGGTTTCGCGTTGGCTTCCTTTTTCTCCGCCGCGATCCCCAAGGCATCGGCATCGGCCTCGGCGATGCGCGCCAGGCCCGTCTGGGTGGCCACGGTGTAGGTACCACCGAGCGACTGGGTGATAATGACCGGACTGCCGGCCGTCAGCGTCGCCTCCTCGCCGCTTGGAATAAGGACCACTTGGCAGTCGCGGCTCAGCGTAATTTCGCGGTGTTCCATGGCTGACAATCTACCCGGCGGCGGCCGGCAATCCAATCAAATGGTTTCGCGCCCTGTCAGCGGATGTGTAAGCTTTGGCTTGGTATGACTTGGCTTACTCTCTGGCAGGGCAAATGGATCTTGCTTGTTCTGGTCGCGGCGACTGCCGCAGCTTGGTTCGTGGCCCCATGGTTGGTCATCCTCCCCGCCGCCCTCTTGGTTTTCACCCTTTGGTTTTTTCGCGATCCACCCCGCACCATTCCCGAAGGACCGGGGCTCATTGTTTCGCCGGCCGACGGACGCGTCACCGACATCGTGGAAATCGAGGAAGTGGAGCTGGTCAACCGGCGCGTTTGCCGCGTCGGCATTTTTCTTTCGGTTTTCGACGTGCACGTCAACCGGGCTCCGGCGGACTGTCGCGTAGTTTACACCGCGGAATTCGCGGGCACCTACCATGATGCCCGCAGCCCGGCCGCCTCGACCCACAACACGGCACGGACTTGGGGCTTCGAGTGCCCTGACGGCGTCCTTCTGGTCGTACGCCAGATCACCGGGGCCATCGCGCGCCGCATCGTCCCTTGGGCCCGGCTCGACCAGCGACTGGCGCGGGGCGAACGCTTCGGCATGATCCGCTTTGGATCGCGCACCGAGATCTGCCTTCCGCTCGAGGCGGAGGTCGCCATCCGTGTCGGCGACCGGGTCCAAGGAGGCAGCACGATCATCGCGCGCTTCGCGCCGTCCGGTCAGACCCCGCAGCCTGCCGGCCATCCTTCCACCGCCCGATGAACCCCGAACCAGACAACCAAGCAGCGAGGATTTACCTCCTGCCTAATCTCATGACCGCGGGCAACCTGTTCTGCGGTTTCGCCGCGGTGCTCAATATCCTCGACGCGGTCATCCAGATGAATGCCGGACTGAGCCCCGCGGGGCAGATCCATACCGCGATCTGGTTCATCCTTGGGGCCTGCGTTTTCGATTTGCTCGACGGGCGCCTCGCGCGCCTCGGGGGGAACGAAAGTGCCTTCGGGCGCGAATTTGATTCGCTGGCCGACATTGTCTCCTTCGGCGTGGCCCCCGCCCTGCTCACCTTTAACATCGTGCTCCGCGATTTCGACCGCTACGGCATGCTCATCGCTTTTGTTTATCTTGCCTGCGGCGCCCTGCGTCTCGCCCGGTTCAATTGCCTTGCCGCGCAGCGCGGGGAAGATGCGGCGAACAAGGATTTCGAGGGCTTCCCCATTCCGGCCGCCGCGGGCCTCATTGCCTCGCTCACCTTGTTCATGCTCTGGCTCGATGCCGGGGAGAAAACGATCGGACCGTGGAAGTTCGCCCTGCCCCCGCTCATGCTTTTCCTTTCCTTCATGATGTTCAGCAAGGTGCGCTACCCGAGCTTCAAAGCGGTCAACTGGCGTACCCGACGCTCCATTCCGAAATTTATCGGCATCATCGTCGTGCTCATCTTCACCGTGATGAATTACGAGTGGATGCCGGCCATGATCTTCATCGCCTACCTGCTCTACGGACTGGCCCGCCCGCTCATCTCGCAGACCTGGCGCCGGGAAATCGAGACCGAACTTGGCGAGGACGAAGAAAACCCCACGGAAAACCGTGGGGCTTGAGCATGATCGCGTCCGAACGGACGCCGCTTAGAACGGGATGTCGTCGTCGGAGGGCTCTTCCGACGCAGGTGCCGCCTTGGCCGGCTTGGCTGCGCCGCCGGACCGGCTGCTGCCGCCCGCCCCTCCACCCCCACTGCCCTCACCCGCATCGCGGCCGCCGAGGAGCTGGAGATTTTCCCCGATGACTTTCAACTTCGAACGCTTTTGCCCGGTCTGTTTGTCGTCCCACGTGTCGAGCTGCAAGCGGCCCTCGATCATCACGGGACGCCCTTTCTTGATATACTCGCCGGCAATTTCCGCCGGGCGCCCCCAGAGGGTGACGTCGACAAAAGTCGTTTCCTCGCGCTTCTCGCCGCCATCCGTGGAGTAGTAACGGTTGACCGCGAGACCGAGTTCGGTCACGGCAGTGCCCTTCGGCGTGTATTTGACCTCGGGATCGCGGGTGCAATTGCCGAGGAGGACAACTCGATTGTAAGAAGCCATGGTGGTCGGGGATCAGGCCGCTTGCGCGACGGGTTTCAGTTTCTGGTAATGTTGCAAATGGATGACCGAATCGAGCTTCCACTTCGACTGCAGGGCCTCGATCTGGGCCGGCTCGGCATGGACGATGAAATTCACGTAGTAGCCGGAGGTCTGTTTGCGGCTCACGTAGGCAAAATGTCGCTTCTCCAGACGCTGGGTCTGCTCGAGTTCCATCCCTTCGGCTTTGATTTGTTTTTCCACGGTTTCGATCAGGTCATTGACCGATTCCTCTTTCCCTTTGGTGTTGAGCACCAGGAGCACTTCGTAACGTCGTTTGGTCATAATCCTTCTTTATTGAACTCATTCATCGCCGCGGCAAGCCCGTTTTTCAGAATGACGCGAATTGATTCGGCCGCACGGTCCGTCACCGCGCCCAAAGCCACCTCCTCTTCGGGGGTGAAAGGCGCGAGCACGTAATCCGGCAAAGCCATGGGAGGGGGCGGGTTGCCAATCCCTACGCGCAGGCGCGGCACGTCCTCGGTGGCGAAATGCACGAGGACGGACTCCAGGCCGTTGTGGCTCCCCGCACTGCCCGCCGGCCGGATCCGCAGCCGCCCGAAGGCCAGAGCGGCATCGTCAAGCACGACCAAGACGCGCTCGTGGGGGATTTTGTAGAAATCGGCCATGGCCCGCACGGCCACACCGCTCAGGTTCATGAAAGTGGTCGGTTTGAGCAACCATGCGCTCTCCGTGCGCGAAACATCCCCGTCAAAACGCCTCTCCCCGTGGAACGCCTCGGTAGCCAGCGCATCGAGCGCGAGCCAGCCGATGTTGTGCCGCGTGCGGGCGTAGCGGGCCCCGGGATTGCCCAAACCGGCGACCAGCCATGTCGGGGCGCCGGTTTCCATCCGGGTGCCGTCCTATTTGGACCCTTCCTTTGCCTCGCCTTCCTGCGGCTTCTTCTCCTTGATCACCTCTGGCTCCGAGGGACCGCCTTCGGTCGTCGCGGCATCGTCGGCAATTTTCGGTTCGGAAACGAGGAAGACAGTGACACTACTATCGGCCAGATACTTCACGCCGGGTATGGCCGGAAGATCACTAATATGCAAAGCGGAGCCCAAGCCGAGGCCGCTCACGTCGACGCGGATCGATTCCGGCAGGTCCTTGGGCAGGCACTCGACTTCGACCATGCGCACGTTCTGCTCGAGCAGACCGCCACCGGTTTTGACTCCGGCCGATTCGCCGACCGCTTCAATCACCACCTCGGCGACGAGAGTCTCGTTCATCGAGACCGCTTGGAAGTCGATATGCAGAACGAGGCGGCTGACCGGATGGTGCTGCACTTCGTTGATCAGCGCGAGACGGCCGCCGGGTTTGCCGCCATCCTCGATCTCGAGGTTGACCAGAATGTTTTCGCCCACCGCACGGGACAACAAAGTGTCGATCGCACGGCGCTCCACTTGCAAGGGCTGGGGCTCGATCCCGTTGCCGTAAAGAATGGCGGGCACGGCCTTGACGGCTTTCAATTGTTTAACGGCGTTGCGCCCGAGGGCTGTGCGGCCCGTGGCCTTCAGACTGACTTGATTCGACATAAGGGGCGGGATACTAGACAGATCGCCCATTGATTTCAAACAAAGAAGTCACCGACTCATCCTCATGGATCCGTTTGATCCCCTCGCCCAACAGGCTGGCCACCGAACAAATGGTCAGCGGGCAGCCTTCAAATTTCGGCACAGGTACACTGTCGGTGGCGACCAATTCCTTGATATCCGACTCCCGCAGGCGCTTGGCCGCGACGTCGACCAGAACGGCGTGGGAGACCATGGCATAAATATCCTTTGCCCCCGCGGACCGCAGGATGCGAGCCGCCCCGGCCAAGGTGCCGGCCGTTTCGGTGAGGTCGTCGACCAGGAGAACATTTTTGCCCTCCACTTCGCCGATGACATGCTGTGCCTCGGTTTCGGTCGCGCTGATCCGGCGTTTGACCACGATGGCCAAGCCCGCACCGAGCACCTGGGCGTAGGCCGAAGCCATTTTCACGCCGCCCACATCGGGTGAAACAACAACGAGGTCGGGGATGTTTTTTTTCTGCAGGTGCTTGATCAGCACGGGCAGCGCGTAAAGGTGGTCGACCGGAATGTCGAAAAATCCCTGCAGCTGCTGGGCATGCAGGTCCATGGTGAGCAATCGGTTCACGCCAGCGGCCACAATGAGGTTGGCCACCAACTTCGCCGTGATCGGGACCCGCGGCTGGTCTTTGCGGTCCTGCCGCGCGTAGCCGAAAAATGGAATCACCGCAGTGATGCGCGCCGCGCTGGCCCGCCTCGCCGCATCGACCAGGATGAGTAATTCCATCAGATTCTGGTTGGTCGGCGGGCACGTCGGCTGGATGATGAAAACATCGCGCCCGCGCACGTTCTCGTTGATTTTCACGAACGTCTCACCGTCCGGAAACGAACTCACCGTGGCGTCGCCCAGCGGCACACCGATGTAGTCGGCAATGTCCTGGGCCAATTGCGGGTGCGCCGTGCCGGCGAGGAGTCTCATATCTGCTTTGCCGCGAAACATGGGTTCATGTTCCCCGACCGGAGGCCGGTCTTGCAATTGCAAAAAAGGAAAACACGATGAACTATCCGGTCCCGATGCACGCACCCCTCTTCCGCCAGCCTGATCCCGCGGAAATTCTCGCCCCGCTTGGCCTGCCCCTCACCCCGGCGGTGTCCGCCTTCGCCCGCGATTTGGCCCCGACCGACGACGACCGGCTCGAAGAGATGGCGCGACGCTCGCGGGCCATGACGCGCCGGCACTTCGGCAAAGCGGTCCGACTATTCGCCCCGCTCTATCTCTCCAACGAGTGCATCAACAGCTGCTCTTACTGTGGCTTTTCGCGCGAAAATGCCATCCTGCGCGTCACGCTCGAAGCCGAAGAGGTCCGGGCCGAAGCCCGCCACCTCGCCGCCCAAGGCTTCCGCAACATCCTCCTCGTCGCCGGCGAACACCCCAAATTTGTCTCCAACGGCTACCTCGAAAAAGTCCTCCGCACCCTTGCCCCGGAAATCCCCTCACTCTCGATCGAAGTCGCCCCGATGGAAGTTCCCGATTACCTTCCGCTCGTCCGAGCCGGGGCGGAAGGGCTTGTCGTTTACCAGGAAACTTACCACCGCCCGACCTACGCACGCATGCACATCGCCGGACCAAAAAAGAACTACGACTGGCGGCTGGCCTGCCCGGAACGCGGGCACGCCGCCGGTTTTCGACGCATCGGCATCGGGGTGCTTTTCGGATTGTGGGATTGGCGCGAAGAGGCCATCGCCCTCGCTGCCCATCTTGATCATCTCCTCCGCACTTGCTGGAAAGCCCACTTCACGGTCAGCTTCCCCCGCCTGCGTCCCGCCGCCGGCGACTTCCAACCCGCGCACCCGATCAATGACCGCGATTTTGTCCAACTGCTCTGTGCTTTCCGCCTCCACTTTCCGCGCACCGGCATCGTCTTGAGCACGCGCGAGCCTGCCGCGCTGCGCGATGCAGTCGCACCACTCGGAATAACCATGATGAGCGCCGGCAGCCACACCGAACCCGGCGGTTATACCGGGCTCGGACACGACAACCTCCATCTCACGGTGCGCGGACGGGCCATGGCCTGCGATGCTCCGGCCGACGCGCTGGCCACCGAGCAATTCTCCATCTCCGACCAGCGCAGCCCGCAGGAAGTCGCGGCACAGCTGCGCGATCTCGGGCTCGACCCGGTATGGAAAGACTGGGACCAAGCCATCCTCGCCACATGAATCTTCACCTCAACGGCAAAGAACTCGGGGTGGACGCCACGAACGTGGAGGCACTGGTTGCCGAACTCGGTCTTCCTCTGGCCGCCGCTCTGGTCGAACACAACGGCACCGCGCTCCTCCGCTCGGAGTGGCTCAAGACCCAGCTGCAAGATGGAGACCGCCTCGAAATCATCCGCATGGTGGCCGGCGGATGAAGCCAGGGGAATGATCAGGCCCTCATGCGCAGCCAGAGGCCGAGCCCGCCAACCCGACGCCTGCTGTTAAGCTTGGGCTGTTTGCACCACCACCTCGCTGCCTTCAACCCTCAGGGCAACCACCGGGGTGCCGGGCGCGATAAAGTCACCCTCGCTGCGCGCGTTGACCATTTCGCCCGCGAACTCCGCCCGCCCCACCGGCCGCAACATGGAGACCGCCTTGCCCTTGTCCCCCGCACCCACCGCCAGACGCGCCGCACCGAGTTCATCCATGGTCAGTGACCCTCCTCCCGGTTGGCTCGCCGTAAGGACCAACCGCCGCAATAACGGTATCTTCGGGAAAAATTGCGCGAGAAAAAAGATAGCCACTCCAGCCAACCCGATGGCCACCCCGAGGTTAGCCAGCGGGAGGAGGAACAGATCGAAGGTCGGCCACTCCGGCGCCGTCGGGTAATAATCGACCATGGCCCAGAGCAATGATCCGAACATGAGCAAAGTCCCGACCAGGGCCAGCACCACGATTCCCGGAATGAAAATCAACTCGAGCAAAACAAGGATCACCCCGAGCACGAAAAATGCCGCAACCTCCATCCCGGTCAACCCGGCGACATAGTGGCCTGCGAAAAAGAGGAGAAAGCAAACTCCGGCCAGAACGCCCGGCACCCCGAAGCCCGGAGATTTGAATTCGATGTAGGTGCCGACAATTCCGCCGAGCAGGAACAATGGCGCCAGCATGGTGATGACAAGTGCCGCCCGCTCGAAACCGCTCGGCTCGGCTTCAACCACCGGGCCTTTCAAGCCGGCATCGCGGACCAGTTCGGCCACCGAGGCGGCGATGCCCTGAGCGAGGAGCGGTTTGCCCCCGATTTTTTCCACCGCTTCCTGCGCGCTCAAGGTAAGCAGTTCGCCGTCTTCCGTGATCACCTTACCACCGACCTTCACGCCCTTTTCCTTGTTGATGAAAGCCTCCGCAAGTTCCGGATTGTGACCGCTGTTCTCCGCCGCACTGCGGAAGTAGCCGGAATAATAAGAGACGATTTTGTCATTCAGCGTCTCGGGGATTTCCTGTCCCCCGCCCATGACCGGGGCCGCCGCGCCGATCGCGCTGACCGGCGCCATCCAGATGTGCTTAGTCCCGAGCGCGATGAGAGCGCCGGCCGAACCGGCATTGGGATCGACATACGTGTAAGTCGGGGCCTTCACCTTCATCAGAGCCTGCAAAATATCCGTCGCCGCGCCCAACTCCCCGCCCGGAGTATCCATATCGAGAATGTAGGCCGACGCATTGGCCGCCTCGCCCGTTTTGATCACCCGCCGAAGGAAGAAAAATTGGGCTTTGGAGACCTCGCCCTTGAGCGGAATGACCACCACCGCGCCTTCGGGCACCTCCCCATCGAGTTTCTGCACCTCGGGAAGCGACTCGGCTGGCGCCTTGTCCGGCACGGCGGCTTGCGCCCACGCGGACGGTGCGGCAATCAAGAAAACGAAGAGCAAGAGGGACCTCATATCCCCGATCATCACCGCACCGGAGCCACCCTCAAGCCCAATCGGGCGAATTCGCGCGCACCGGTTTGCCCCATCCGCTAACATCCCGCCCATGCCCCGCATCGCCGAGGAAAGTATCGAGCGCGTCGCCGCCGCCAGCGACATCGTCGAAATCATCGGCGGCTACTTCCCGCTCAAACGCGCCGGCTCGAGTTGGCGCGCCCTCTGCCCCTTCCACCGCGAAAAATCCCCATCTTTTAACATCAGCCCGCAAAAACAGGCCTACTACTGCTTCGGCTGCGGTGCCGGGGGCAGCGTCTTCAAGTTCGTCATGGAATACGAACGCATCGACTTCGCCACCGCGGTCCGCCGCCTCGCGCAGAAAGCCGGTATCACCATTCTCGAGGACGAATCCGCACCCGGTGACGACCAACGCCGCGAATTGCGCCAACGACTCCTCGTGTTGCACAAAGCCGCCGCCGACTGGTTCCACGCCAACCTTCTTCGCTCTCCCGCCGGCGCCACCGCCCGCGACTACCTCAAATCCCGCGAGATCAGCTCCGACATCGCGAAAAATTGGCAAATCGGGTACGCGCCCGACAACCGCGGCGCCCTGCTCAAACACGCGCGCGCCGCCGGCTTCAAAGACCACGAGTTGCGGGCCAGCGGGCTCTTCCACGGCGGCGAGGACAAATCGCTGGCCGACCGGTTCCGCCAGCGCCTCATGTTTCCCATCCGCAACGACTACGGCGAAGTCATTGCCTTCAGCGGACGCGTTCTCCCGCCCTCCGAGGATCCGGCCAAATACGTCAACTCGCCCGAGACCCCGCTCTTTAGCAAAGGCCGCGCCCTTTTCGGCCTCGATAAAGCACGCCGTCCGCTGGCCGATGCGGGCCTGGCCATTGTCTGCGAGGGACAACTCGACCTCATCCGCGTCTTCGAGAGCGGTCTGGAAAATGTCGTCGCCCCGCAAGGTACCGCCTTCACCCCGGCCCAAGCCCGCCTGCTCAAACGTTACACCGACGCCGCCGTCCTCTGCTTCGACTCGGATCGGGCCGGACGCACCGCGGTCGAGCGCTCCTTGCCCATTCTGATCGCCGCCGGCTTCGGCGTCCGCGTCGCCCCCTTGCCCGCCGGCGAGGACCCGGACTCACTCATCCGCAGAGACGGACCCGACGCCTTCCGCTCCCTCATCGAGCGCGCTCCCGATTATTTCGATTTTTCGCTCGATGAAGCTGCGGCCAGCGGACAACTCGACAATCCTTCGGCCAAAGCCGCGCTAATCAGAAAACTCGCCGGCTTCGCTGCTCACCTTCCCGACGCCGTAGCGCGTGAATCTCTCGCCTCCCGACTCGGACCTCGCCTCGCGGTGTCCCCCCAGGCCTTTCTGGCCGCCGTGCCGGCCCGAGCCTCAGTCGCCAGCGAAGAAGAGCCGGAAACCGAAAACGAAGGCCCCCGCCCGGGCGAGGAGCCAGACAATACCATCCGCCTCCTCCTCCATGCCGTCCTCGGCAGCCTCGAAACACGCCAATGGCTGGCGACCCAGAACATCGACCTTCTGACCGGCCACCCCGGCGCAGGCCTTCTCCAAAAATGCCTGGCCGCTACCTTTGACCCGGCCGACGCAGCCGCCACCCAATCCTTCTTGGCTGCCCAGTCGACCGAAGCCCAATCCGTGCTCGCCGCCCTTCTCATGGCGCGCCCGGCCACAGACCCCGGGGCCATCGCCCGCGATACCCTCCGCACGTTGCAGCGGCAACAACTCGAAGCACGCCGCGCCGCCCTAACCGCCCGACTCCGCCAATCCGGCCTTCCTTCCGACGAAGTCGCCACCTTGCAGGCTCAGGTGGTTGACATCATTCGAGAAATGAGTCAGATTAGCGGGTCGCACTGACACCATCCCTGCAAAGGGTGCGCCGCCGGTCATCCTCCGGCGCGTTACCCCGACCGACGAACTGTTCTATGGCCACCAAATCGAAGAAGAAGCCAGCTAAAGTCAAATTCGCAAAGCCCAAAAAGCCTCTACGCAAGCCCGTACCGAAAAAGGCCAAGCCCGTAGCGAAGAAAAAGACCCCGACCGCAAAACCCGCGCCGAAAACGAACAAACCCGCGGACAAAAAACCGGCTTCGCAGCCTGCAGCCAAACCCAACGCCGCCCCGGTCAAGGCAACCAAAATTCCCGAAGTCGTAGCCTCCAAGCCCAAAAGCGGCGCGAAAAAGTCCGGCGGTAAGAACGGTGCTCACCTTGCGGCCGTCGAAGCGGCTCCGGCCATGGACGTCGACAAGTTCATCGCGGACAAAACCCGCGAGTTGGTCAAGCTGAGCAAGGATCAGGGTTACCTCACCTTTGACGACCTCGAGGAAAACCTGCCTTCCGCGGTCAATGACCCGGACGTCATCGACAAAATCATCACCCGTCTCCGCGAGGTTGAAATCGAACTGATCGAGCAAAGCGACATCGATACCGACAAGGCGCCGCGCAAAGAGGAAGAGAAAGAAGAAAAAGCCGAGAAGGACGAAAAGTCCGACGGCCGCCTTGACATCCTCGACGATCCCGTCCGCATGTATCTCAAGCAGATGGGCCAAGTCCCCCTGCTGACCCGCGAGCAGGAGGTCGAAATTTCCAAACGGATTGAAGATGCCGAAATCCGGGTGCAAGACATCGTCTATCGCATGGGCTTCGTGGCGAGGGCCCACCTTGATCTGGCCCAGAAACTCCTCGACCAGCGCGAACGCTTCGATCGCGTCATCATGGACAAAAAAATCGAAAGCCGTGAGCGCTACATGAAAGCCCTTCCGCGGCTCTGCGCGACGATTAAGACAGCCGCGCAAAGAATCGACCACCAGTTTGTCATCATCATCCGGAGCAAAAAGCCGGCGGCTCCGATTCTCAAAAGCTTCGAGAAATCCATCTCCAACCTCCGGGCTCACTACCCCAAGTTTTTCTACAAACAGAAAATTACCGACGAATTCGTCCAAGCCGCGGAAGACACCCACCGCACCCTTCTCCACCTCGGCGGCGAGCATGCCCAGCACAACGCGCGCGCCAAACGCAGTGCCGAAGCCAAGAAAAAAGCCCAGGAACTGGCCAAACGGATCCAAGAACTGTCCCTCCGCGCCTGGATGGTGCCGGACGACTTCAAGCAGTCCTACGGCGACCTCCGCAAGTGGCACCGCGCCGCGCACCAAGCCAAGACCGAAATGGTCGAGGCCAACCTCCGGCTGGTCATCTCCATTGCCAAGAAATACACCAA
Source organism: Chthoniobacter flavus (assembly GCA_945871065.1). Lineage (GTDB taxonomy): Bacteria > Verrucomicrobiota > Verrucomicrobiia > Chthoniobacterales > JACTMZ01 > JACTMZ01. The sequence goes on from CAMBUL010000032.1 coordinate 20,967, forward strand.
CCGCGGCCTCTCTTTCCTCGACCTCATCCAGGAAGGAAACATGGGCCTCATGAAAGCGGTGGAAAAATTCGAATACCGCCGCGGCTACAAATTCTCCACCTACGCCACATGGTGGATCCGCCAGGCCATCACCCGCTCGATCGCCGACCAGGCCCGCACCATCCGCATCCCGGTGCACATGATCGAGACGATCAACAAACTCATCCGCGTGCAGAAACAGCTGGTGCAGGAATACGGACGCGAACCCTCGTCCGACGAAATCGCCGACGAGATCCAGCTCCCCGTCGAGCGCGTCCGCGCGGTCCTCAAGATGGCGCAGACCCCCATTTCCCTTCAAATGCCGGTCGGCGACAGCGACGACACGAGCTTCGGAGACTTCATCGAGGACAAATCAGCCGAAAACCCGGCCGACAGTGCCGCGATCATCCTGCTCAAGGACAAAATCAAAGACGTGCTCGAAAGTCTCACCGACCGCGAACGCAGCGTCCTCGAGCAGCGCTTCGGCCTGGTCGACGGCTACCCGCGCACTTTGGAGGAAGTCGGCCGCCAGTTCAAAGTGACCCGCGAACGTATTCGCCAGATCGAAGCCAAAGCCCTCCGCAAAATGCGCCACCCCACCCGCCTGCGCCAGCTGGAAGGCTACCTCGAGCCCCGCGACGTTTGATCGTTCAACGAATCGTCGCAGCGGTCAGGCACCGGGGGCACTAATCTGCGCACCGGACCAAAAGGAATTCCCGCAACCCTCGAACCAACCCGGGGTTTAAGTTTTCATGGACGACCAAAATCTCTGGAACCTCCTCGGCCAGGCCGCGCGGCCGTCCGCTCCGCCCTTCTTTGCCGGTAAGGTCATGCGGCAGATCGAAGCCACGGGTGAGAGCCGTAGTTGGCTCGTACCCGTGCTCCGATGGCTCGCCCCCGCCGCCATAACTGCCTTGGTCATTCTTGCCGCCCTCCCCCGCCCGTCGGCCGAGCCGGTTGAGCTGTCCAACATCACGACCCTCGACCTGCTCGAAATGCTCAGCCCTGAGGACCACGAAGTTCTCACCCAAGCCGGCTGGCCCTACAACAGCGGTGCCCTCACCGCCAGTTTGTAAGCCCCCCAAAGGATAGTCCTCAAGCCGCCTGCGGCGGATTGGCGAAAGGGGTGGGATTGGTCGCCCTGGGCGACCTGTCTTCGGCTCGAACTGCGGATGTTGATTCCGGCCTTCGGCCTTTACCCCTGGGCGTATTCGGGTCAGAACTCCACGCCTTGGAATACGTTAGCCTTTGTGGGGTTGCGTGATTGGATCGATCAGACACTCAAGTGGAGCCAGATTGCCGAGGTCATTGCAGGCACCGGCTACGTAGAACGCATCACGTTGGAATACCCCGTTGTCGGCCCAATGCCCCCGAAAGCATTCGTCAGCCTCAAGATCAGGCCCTTCGTGCAGTGATCGAACCGAGCATTACGCCATCAAAACCGCCGCACCCGCTCTCGCTACTCGCGCCGCCGCTTTGGCAGATAACCCTATGGGCAAAAGCGGGTTGCAATATGACAGGAAAACTTCCCCGAATCCCCTTCACGACTCTTGCTGCTTATGGTTCTCTTGTGAATAACACTCGCCTACGGGACTGTTCCAATGTCTGCCCTTCTAGACCCACCAGACTACTTCGACGGCTTTTCTTGGGCTTTGCCCAATGCATTCGCTGATGCCTTGGCCCTGTGCCGATTTGAGCAGGGCGATATGCTTTACGACACAAGGCGGGCTTACGAGGGCGAATGGGCATCTGCTGTGCGTCACATTAAGCATCGGGTCGAAGTTACCTTTCCATTGCGCGGCGGAGGCGCGAGAAGCAGTGACAGCGAGGATTCTGCTTTTGAGGATAACTGGAATTCAAAGGTTGTTATACGGCTTGTCGATCACCGAGAATCTAGGGAGCGGGAGGTAACAACTACTCAAGGCAACCTTTACTCGTTGCTCTGGAGAGGAGATCTCGCGGTTCTCGACGGCCAAAGTTCGTCTCCACCACTCGGTGCTCGCCACTTGCTGGCCAAGCTGAACCTTGTCTTGGATTCACTACGCAGCGGAAACGTCCGCACGATCGGCAGTAGCACGGTGTTCCTGTTGCCTTTTGATCACACCAGTAAGCTGTTGCGCTCTAAGCTGAGGACTGTTGCAACGGCTCTTGAGGCGCTTGATGCAAAATACGGCGTAGTAGCGGTCAAAGACTTAGAGCTTCAGGGCGAGGAGGCCTTTGCTCCCACGACATGTGTGGTCTGGTTCGCCATGTCCCCGCAGCACAAGCCCGAAGCAATAAATAACCAACTTAAACGCCATCTTCACAAGCCGTCGAAAGACAAGAAGACCGACAGGGAAAACTTCAACTTGAAGACGCACGGATTGTTGGCCTCGTCGTAAGCTAAAAGCCCATGAACGGCTGGGTTCTCGTTGATACAGAAACGGACGGGCTGGAGGCTCCCATCCACGCGATTGAAGTGGCAGCGCAGCGTTTCAAGGGCTTTGAGTCCTTTGGTGAACCGTTCAGGGTATTCATCAACCATGGGATTGAAATTCCGCTCGCTGCCACAGCGGTGCACGGCTACACGACGGAATTTATTGAAGAGCATGGGATCAGCCCGCAGGAGGCCTACCAACAGATCGGCGACTACATTTCTGGGGCACCAATCGCCGCCCACTACCTCGGTTTTGACTGGAACCGGGTGCTCGCTCCTGAATGGGAGCGGCTAGGCATTACTCCCCTCGGCCAGAGAGGGTTTTGCACATGGAAACTGGCAAAGCGCTCACTCCCTGAGTTTGCCACCCACAAACTCGATTATCTCCGCGATCAGTTTGGCCTAGCTTGCTCACGCGCTCACTCCGCGCTAGGCGACATTGAATCCGTCGCCGATCTCTTGCTCAGAATTGTTTTTCCTCGGCTGATTGACAAGGGAATGACCACTTTAGATGAGGTTGTTTCCTTCACCCTGCTTCCTCCGCTGCACTGCAAGTGCTTCATTCAGGGGCTTAACTACGAGGAGGAGCGAGCAAGGGTTGAAGCGGAGAAGGCTCTGCAACGGGCAGATCGAAAAGCCAAGAAGGACGAAGAGCGAGCCCGCGAACGCTTCATTAATGCCGTCGAGTCAGGAGAGTACTCGTTGCCCGATTTGATCTGGGACTTTGACCTCATCGAGGAGGAGCCTGTCGTCTACTTCAAGGACCGCTCATTCTTGTTTACGGGAAAAATGAAATGGGGCACACGGCCTCAAGCAGAGCGCCTCATCACCAGTCGTGGAGGACGCGTGTGCAAGGCCAAGACCGTTGCGGGCGAGGTGGACTACCTTGTCCTCGGCGAAGATCTAGGGGGTGGTTGGACAACACTTCTGAACGGCGGAAAGCTTGCTAATGCCTTCCTTAAGAAGCTCAAGAACCCCGAAGCTTCATTTCGGATTATCTTGGAGGACGATTTTGTGCATGCGCTCAACGCGCCAGAACGAGAGCAATAGCAGGTGGGTTCAGGTGGCGCTACGACAGTTCAAGCTCACCCGCTCCCACATCGTTAGCGCCGTTGCCTGAAGGTCAGGGAAAAAGGACGGTCAAAGGTGTTAAAAAGGCCGCCACTTAGAGACCTGCTGCAGCGCCGCCAATAGTAGAGTGCCCCGATGGGGGCACGATCAATCAGGCTCCGCAAGCCACTGCTCGGTAAGTGCCACGGTTCTTTCCGAGTCCAGATTTTCCGCAGCCTCGCGAATCGCCCTCATTTTCTCAACAACGCCTGGCACCTCAGGATCATCGGGAAACTTCTCTTGCAACGTTCTGGAAAGCACCATCACCTCGGACATTAGATCCACAGGCCCGCGCAGCAAGTTGGCTTGTAAAAGCGCCTTCACATTGTCCTCAAGCGATGTGTCGCGGTTTGTCATTACGCATGGGGGGTGCATCAACGCAGCAGAAGAAACGCTGTGCCTACTAGCAAAGCTGCAAGGGGAGCGGCCACCATGATGACCATGCGGAAGCATCCCTTCTTGGAAGATCCCGACGAGCTGGATCCGCTATTAGCTGCATTTTGGATCTGAAGTTGCTTTTTATAGGTCTTTGGTATTTGCAGACTAAGCTGCGCAAAGCCTTTGCTCCTGTAGGGCTCCTTGAGCGCATCGGGAAACTGTTGCACGTAGAGACAGAGGAACTGATCTACAGAAAGCACCGAAATGCCGAGACCCAAGTCCGCTGCGAGCTTCTCGGTGAGGGCCTTGTATTGTGTCTTGGTAGGTTTTTTAACGACCTTCTTGAATCGTTCCACATCTTCGCCGCTGTGCTCGTAGTAACCCTCGGCCCATGAATCGACGAAGCTGCTGACATCGTCAGTGCCCTCCTGCTTGACTAACTTGTCGTCTTCAATCTGGGCCTTGAGATCCTCAATTTCTTCACGGATATCCTCTACTTCTTGCTTGGCGCATTCGATGTCCTCCTCGGAATCTGTGTCGCCTGAGGCTTTCAGCTTTTTGTATTCGTCCTGAGCGGAAGCAAGGCGTTCCTTTGCTACTCTGAGGTCGTCATTTGCCGAGAGACTAAACTGAGTCTTTTCGTAGAGATCGGGGTGAATCAAATGCTTGAAGCTGTTCCACTGGGAGTCAGGAAAGTCTGCATTGCTGATTAACTCAGAAGCCTCCGTTTTGGTTGTCTTCAACGTGTATTTGATTCCGTGGTAGTCCAAAAAAGCTCGTTGCCGATCAGTGATCTCGTTTGCCCTTCTCTCCTCTTCAGCCTTTGTTGCCTCAAAAAGATCCTGTACCTCCTTCTTCGTCATCCCAGTGGTAGGAAAGCCTCGTTTAATCAGATAGTTGACATGCCTTCTGCTGGGTTCCTCCGCCTCGCGCCTCTTTAGCGGCGGCAGAGTAGGAGGTGGAGGCGGGAGGGGTTCTGTCTGAATAATCTCAGTGATGGGCCTCCATTCGGTCATACCCTCCGTCCAGTAGTGGGCCGTCCTGTCGATCTGCCCGCTCTCCAGCATCGCCGCCGTATCCTCCTCCGAAAACTGACCTAACTCCTGTCCGTTATGGGCAATGGAGATCATGCAAGAAGAGCTAGGTTCCTGACCCACAGAATGTCAAAGCCAATAGCCCCATAAATCGCGTCATAAAGCCGACCTCGTTTACTTTTTCTGCAAATTTTTCAAGAGGCCCGATTGCATCGTTGATGGGGTAGCCTTGTTTTGGAAGGGCGGGCTTGCCACCGGCGTTGCGGGTGCCAGCTTTCCGCGCCTTCGATGAGGTGAGCGCGGGCCTGAGTGCGAGGGCTGCTGGCTGCTAGGACGCAAGGGCGGACCAGCGGGTTGCCGCATGGGGGTTCAGGGTGGGTTGCTCCACCCCTCGACCTGGGCCCGCGCATCCACGCGGCGAGGACGCGAAACGACGCAGCTGTTACGTCCTCGGGCCACGCATTGGTGGCACTCGACCATCATTCTCGGGCGATTGCCCACCATGAATCCGGGCTGAACAACACGCCCTTTGTGCTCAGCGTGATTGACGTTACAGTTATGAACCGTGTTATGAACCGGATTTCATACTCTACCGCATGTCTGCGTAAGATACTAAACCGGATACTTTTATCTAAATGGCGGAAGGGGTGGGATTCGAACCCACGGTTGGTTTAACCCAACGCTCGATTTCGAGTCGAGTGCCTTAAACCGGACTCAGCCACCCTTCCAGATGACCTAGAACTATAGCTCATCCGCCGCGGCCTGAAATCTCCAATTTCAAATTTGAAATTCTCCCCGGCCTTGTCCTCCAGCTTCACTCTCAGGCCGCCGCGTTCTCTTGCTCACGTCCCGCAAAACGTCCGGTAAGGCTCTCCTCCAGCCATCGGCGCCGTCCGGTAGGCCTCATTCTCCGGCAGTTCGTCAAACGGCCGCGCCAAGACCTTGAGCAAACGGTGGATGACGCTGAAATCCCCGGACTCCGCTGCCGCCAACGCCTCCTCGACACGATGGTTGCGCGGGATAACCACAGGATTGGCCGACCGCATCAAGGCAATGACTTCCGCCCTCCCCGATGGCTGACGTCCCAAGCGCGCCTTCCACTTAGCCTGCCAAGGCGGCAAAGCAGGAGCCCCGACCGGCAACCGACCGGCCAATTCCCCCACCGAAGACGTCAGGTCCGTGAATGATTTGCTATAGTCAGCACCGGACGCCTGCATCCACTCCAAGAATTCCTGGGCCAAGGCAAAATCCCCCTCCTCCTCGCCGCACAGACCAAGCTTCGCGCGCAGCATGCCGCGATAAAAATACTCAAAGCGTTCCGGAAAACAGGACAGCGCTTCTTCGGCCATCCCGACAGCTCTGGCCTGATCAACGTGCAGGGCAAGCAGCAAGGCCTCGGCCAATCGGGCTAGATTCCAGTGGGCGATGCGCGGCTGATTTCCGAAAGCATAACGTCCGGTGCGGTCGATTGAGCTGAACACAGTGGCCGGATCGTAAGCGTCAAGGAAAGCGCACGGACCATAGTCGATCGTTTCTCCGCTCAACGCCATATTGTCCGTGTTCATCACGCCGTGCACGAACCCCACACCCGCCCACTGTGCAACCAGTTTTGCCTGCCGCTCGACTACGCCTGCCAAGAGGGCCAAAGCCTTGTTCTCCGCCTCGAGAAAATCCGGATAATGCCGGTGCAAGGTGTAATCGACCAACGACTCGAGCAGAGCGCGATCACCCAAAGCGGCGGCATACTCGAACGTCCCCACGCGGATATGACTCGAGGCGATCCGGGTCAAGACCGCCCCGGGCAACAATTTCTCGCGCACGATCTGCTCGCCCGTAGTTGCCACCGCCAGACTGCGCGTGGTCGGGATGCCCAAGGCATGCATCGCCTCGCTCATCACGTATTCGCGGAGCATCGGACCAAGCGCGGCCCGGCCGTCCCCCCGCCGGGAATAGGGTGTCTGCCCGGCGCCCTTCAATTGCACATCGGCCCGTGCGCCACCCGGGGTGATTTGTTCGCCCAATAAGACAGCACGTCCGTCGCCCAAATTGGTGAAGTGACCGAACTGGTGCCCGGCATAAGCCTGCGCGATCGGTTTGGCTCCATCCGGCAGCCGGTTCCCCGCAAAAATCTCCGCGCCGGACTCTCCGGCCAGCGCACCCGGATCCAAACCCAACTCCACAGCCAATTTTTCATTGAACAAGGCCATTACCGGACGCGCGACCGGCACTGGCGCAGCCCGTGTGTGCAGCACCTCCGGCAGACGTGCGTAGGAATTCTCCAACCGCCAGCCGGCGGCACTCTTTCTCTCAGCTTTGACCGTCATCCACTTAAAGTGCGTGTTCGACAGAATCTTTCAACTTATCCCGCACTTTTCCCACATCCGTGTTTTTATCCAGGTGGCCGGTCTAATTACTTTTCCACCATCAGACGGCTAGCCTATGGTTGGGACCCTGCCATGCGAATTTTTCCAGCCCTTTTCTCCCACGCCACTCCACGCCTTTGGCGGCAGGCCGCCCTGCCGGTGGCCTGTGCCACTCTCGCCGGCTGCATCATGTCTCCGAAGGCGCCAACCATCACGCCGCAAGCCCGCACCCAAGCCGCCCGTGTCGACACAGGTGACTTCGCCTGGGGATTTTCTTCCTCGAGCTGGCAGTACGAGAACCGCCAGGTCGGCAAGGACGGGCAACTCCCCTTCCGCACCGACTGGGACATCCTCATGGAGCAGGGAAAAGCGGTGCCTCGCGGCAACACTGTGGTCATGTCGTGGAGCGAATTCGACAAGGACGTAGCCGCGCTGAAAAAAATCGGCGCCACCCATTACCGCTTCAGCCTGGAGTGGGCCCGCATCGAGCCGCAACCGGGCCGGTATGACGAGGCCGCCATCGGGCGCTATGTCGAGATGGCCCGTCGCCTCAAAGCAGCCGGCATCGAGCCTGTTGTCTGCCTTTGGCACTTCACTTTTCCCGACTGGCTTTACGACGAGAAAAATCCCAAACGCTCGAACTGGCTGCACCCCGACTCAGACAGCCGCTGGCAAGCCTACGTGAACAAAGTCGTCCCCCGACTCAAGCCGCACGTCCGTTATTTCGCCCCGCAAAACGAACCGAACGGCCAGATCGCCACCGCGTATCTCAACGGACAGTGGCCGCCTGCCATGACCGCCGCCCTCGGCACCTACGCCGCGGCAGTGCGGGCCAGTGCCCGCCAGTTTCGTCAGGCCGCCGCCATGATCAAACACCACCGCCCGGATGCCGTTGTCATGTCCGTGCAAGCCCTGCCCTGGTGGAGCAAGGGATGGCTCGACCCCACCCGTGCGGCCTACAATGGCATGATGCGGATGAATTTCGACCACCTCGACAAGATCTGGGACGTCTGCGACGTGATCGGCTTCAACTACTACTACAGCCAAAAGGCCGGTCCC
>CAMBUL010000033.1 GCA_945871065.1 Chthoniobacter flavus
TTAGCCACTTTTGGCTCGAAAAAAACAATACCTCTGGGGTTCTGGCTGTTAGTGGAAGTCAGGATAGCCATGAAGTCGGCCGGCGCAGGTCCGTCAGAGGATGCTGTTCCGGGTAGCCGCCCGTATTCCAGTTGGAACGCTTTGACCGCACTGGCCAGTTGGTTGACGTCATTGCGGGCCTGGGCTTTTTTGGCGGAGCCCATCGCGCCCTGCACGGCGGGGAAGGCGAGCCCGGCCAAGATGGCGATGATGGCGATGACGACGAGAAGCTCGATCAGGGTGAAGGCTGACTTCCTATGCTGTTCAGAGCAGTTGGAGGGAAGCATGAAGTCGGGGGTGCTTGGTTCTGGCTTTTGGCTGATTGGGAGGGTACTCATGAAAAATGGGAAGTGTGGAGTGAAAATTTAGGAATAAAGCAGGAATCGGAGATAAGAGGCCTATGTTTCGCTTGGTCATCGGTTTCTAAGGCCAGCCAAGAAATCTTAAGTCTCTCTTTTTTTGTTTTGCATGTGGAGATCGACGTTTCCGTCTGCGTTCCTAAAAAAATCTAAACTAATCGCCGGTGCATGGCAAGAAAGGTCGCACGTGCGGGTGCTGTGGTAACTGACCGAGGCGAACTGGCCAAAGGGGGCGCTCCTGGTCTGTTCTCAGCACAAGCAGGGAAAAAAATGCAGGCTCTCATTTGACACCGGGAAGGTTTTGACTAGTTTAAGCATGCAAGGTATCGAAATTAGTCTTAGTTCCCGTACGTTTCCCCTTTTCCCCGAAGTTCAATTCCTCACAACTCCAGCGAAGCCTATTTCAAATGAGTCTTATTTTCTCCTTCTTACGTCTCTCGGCGCGTTACTTTGGGCTGAAGCCTGCGACCGGGAGTAAGCAGCGCCTAGCAATCCTCCAACCAGGCAGCTTACTGGCCCGCACTTGTTGTTTTTTTCTGGCCATAACGAGTCTCTCTTATGGGCAGATTGACATCACGGCCTCGGAGGCCTCGGAGGAGGACTTTCTGCTTGGCACGGGGGCTGCATCATACAGCTTTACGATAACCGGTACCACCCCTGGTGCCACTCCGTCTGCGGCCGAAGTCAAGCCCTACTACTATATCGTCTATGCCACTGGCTTCGACATTTATGGTAATCGTTTCTTTCAACCTCTGCAACAGGGGCGCACCCAAGTGCTTTATGGGCCGGTCACTCCTGCTGGCGGAGGCGGCGGCGCCGCCACGGAGGCAACCTCGCAGACCATCGCCGGAGAGGGTGCGTGGGGGTCTAATGACTCGACATTACTGAATTCTTTCCCTCTCCGCCCGTCATCGTCACAGCGCGGTGCAGCGCATCAAATCGTGCTTGCCCTGTATGGCGATGGCAATCCGTTAACTCCCGCCTCCGAACCACCTTTGAACGACATGGCTTTCGCTTCACCCAGTCAGTCAAGCAGCGCAGGGGCGATTTATTTTTTCACCGACGGTGGGCCCGACTTGGCGATCGATGAGGTCACCTTCAACGCTGGTAGCTACACTGGTGGCGACATAATCCGCATGACCACCAAGTGGCGGAACAGCTCGTTCCCCATAACCCCGGGTGAGCTATACAAAATCCACAACTACCTCACAGAAAATGCCGCCATCGACTGGCGGCCACCCACAGATCCTTTGGTTCCTGACGACTCGGTCCGCGCCGATAGCGACGACTTCCTTCTCTCGGAATACACTATTGCCGGTGACAGGCCGGTGGTTTCGCCCATCGATACAACACCCATCACGCCTGACGGGACCAGCGTGGTTCGAAAAGTCGAAGCGATTCCTCTTGGCCCGCTCGAATCTTACGGAATCCCGAACGAGAACGCGGCTGCTGCACCGAATTCCTTCTACGGATCAACTCTCCGCGTATACCAACCGCAGCCTGCCGACGGATACTTAGACGTTAGTGAAGTGGTCTCCGTGACGGTGGAAGTCAAGGTCCCGGAAAACTACGCCGGCACGTATTTTGTGGCTGGCCGGGTCGACCCGGAAAACACAGTGCCGGAACCGCCGAACCTGTTTTATGTGGGTTCCAATCTTTTTCTCGAAATCCAAGATCTTTCGTCGCGCCGACCAGACAACAACTCCTTTGTCAGCAACGCCTCGGCCAAGATCACGATCGACGGACCGACCACCTCGCCCACGGTTGAGGCGGTCAGCGCAATCGCCTTTCAGGACGGCGAATATGTGCAGGGCGGGGGAGAGACCAGTAATCAGTCGGCGGTCAGCTCCGACGGAAACGTCATCGCCTTCTCTTCCGCCGCACGCAACCTGATGGTTCCGCCACCGCTTGCCCAAGCGTTCATTGAATCGAGCGGGCGCGGGGCAGACATGACTCAGTCTCAATCCTTCAGTGTCGAACCATTCGGCTCTATAGGAAGTTATCTCACGGCGGGCCAGCAAATCTTTTACCGCCTGCGGCAAACGCGTGAGAATTATCTGGCCAGCGGATTGGATGGCATTGCGGCCAACGCCAATTGCTTCAACCCGAGCATCAGCTCCGCGACCGGTCAGTACGTGGCTTTCGATTCGCGCGCGAATAACCTCGGTGCGGCCAACACGGGAAACCGCAGCCTTATCTACATCACCGACGTGAAGAACCAAGGCATCAAGGCGATTCGCCCCGATGCCGATGGCGACTCCTTCAATCCGAGTATCAGCGCCAATGGACGTTTTGTCGCTTTTGAGTCGCTCGCTACCAACCTCGATCCAGACAAACCGATCCCGGCGGGAAACAATAGCCAGCAAATCTATCTGCACGACCGCGATGTTGATGGTAATGGGACATTCGACGAAATTGGCAACACCGCGACTTATTTGGTCAGCGTGAACAACTCCGGCCAGGTGGCCACGGCCACCTGTCTCACTCCGTCCCTCAGCGCGTGGGAACCGTCGCGCACGGGCCAAGCCGCCATGTATGTTGCTTACACTTCTTTTGCCCGCAACCTACCCAGCGGTGGAAATGGGGAGCAGGTTTACCGGGTCAAGGTCAAGGTCGGGACGAATGATCCCGGCGTTGAGAGCGTCGATCTTGTCAGCATAAACGATGCCGCCGCGCCCGCCAACAAGCCGCAGGGTGCGCCGAACGGCAGTATCGAGCCCTCAATCAACGGCGACGGCTCGCAGGTGGCCTTTTCTTCCTCGGCCGACAACCTTGTCTTCAACAGTGCTACTGGTGCGTACAACGGCGATACCAACTTGGTGCCGGACGTTTTTGTCCGCGATTTTAAAAACGACCAGACTGTGCGGGTGAGCGAAAGTATCGAACGAGTCGCGACAGGTGTGATTTCGTTCGTTGGCCCGAGCTTGCGAGTTCTCGGGAACAGCAGCCTAGTCAATATCCCGCAAAACAATCCGCAACCCGGCGACACGCTGCGGATCACTTCTGGTGGCGTGGACAAGACGTTTGTCTTTGGGTCTGCTCCCGGAGATGTGGGCATCCCCACGGTAGATGTGTCTTTTCCCAATCCTGTCGGAGTGCTCATCGGGCAAGACGTCTGCGCCACCCGCGATAATCTGGTAAGCGCGATCAACTCTGCTTTTGAAGATGTTGTCGTTGCTTCGGCCACCACACCCACCGCCGTTCCTGGGGCAACAGCGCCCAACATGGCCATCACTGCTTCGATCTATCTTCGCAGCTTGGTCCTGGGCGAGACCGGTAATGGTACGATAACCTTCACCGGAGTTGACCCGGTTGTGGTTGACACCGACCTCACTGGGGGCGGCGTGCAGGCCGAAGACGCGCCGCTCGCTGTTCAGGGTGTCCCCGCTGGGAGCGACCAACCAAGCATCAGTGAAGACGGTCGTGTGGTGGCGTTTCGCACCATCGCCGGCAACTTGGATGTGCAAAAGCTGACTTTGGACAACGATTTCGCCGGGGGCCCACCGTTCACCGACGTTTACCCACCGAGTCCACAGCAAGGAGAATTGGTTCGCCCTGTGCGGTTTCCAGCGTCCAATGTTTACGTGCGCAATCGTTCCGTGGATAAATCTCTGGCGAGCGGCGATTTTGATCTTCCAGGAAACGTCTCGACCACCAAGATCAGCGTCAACAACTTCGGCTACCCGACCACAGTTTCGGCCCAGCAAAGTTCGGGTATCGGTGCCCTTACTACGGCCGCCAACCAAACTCCGGCGGTGGGCGGCGACGGGCGCATCATCACTTTCAGCTCGGGATCCGAGGCATTTGGCGGCTTGGTTTTTGGGCGGAACAACCTCGAACCGCTCGACTTTCAGAATGCGCGCGATGTCTATATTTACGACTCGCAGATTGTGGGGGTTGCGCCGCCCCCAACCGAGAGCCGGCCGACCGTCGATCTGCTTTCGCCCATCAATGGCCTCCGGGTGCAGACTGGGAGCACGATCGCTTTGGCCGCATCCGTCGTCCCTAAACTCGGGAAAACAGTTTCTTCGGTGCAATTTTATGTAAACGGCGCGGCCTTCGGTCCACCACTCACCTCCGAACCGTATTCACTCACCTACCAGCTGACTAATCCCGGGCAATACATTGTTCGGGTCGTGGCCACAGACAGTCGTGGCATCACCGGCTTGGATTCATCTATCATCACCGCCGGCCCACCTCCCGAGGGGCAAGAGCCTCCGCTGGTGGCTGTCACCCAGCCCGCCTCCCAGCTGGTCAACTATGTGGTGGGGAGCGACTTAATGTTCAATGCGACCGCGCAAGATCTGGACGGCGAGGTGACCGATGTCACTTTCTACCTCGCAGGCACACCGATTCCGGCCGCGAAGGGATTCGATAACAATTGGTATGCTCCTTTCCGTCCGTTCAAGACCGGCTCATTTACGTTCTTTGTCTCCGCCACGGACAACGATGGAAACACCTCCTTAACCGAGGTTGCCACTATTAATTTTGCCTCTCCGGCTGCGTCGTTCCCCAGCGTCGAGGTCGTCGCAACCAACGCAGGATTACCGGCTGTGGCGGGCGGGGTCTACCCGCTCCGGGCACGCATTACCGGACCTGTTCCCGGTATCACTTATACGAACAGCAACAGTTTTGTTCTCTTCTACGCAGACGGTGTCTATCTGGGTCTCGGAGTGCTGCAGGCAGATGGGACCTTTTTGCTCGATTGGAATGTCCCCAGCACGCCTCGGACTTACGGCAAAATCTACGCCTACCTGGAGAGCCCCAATCGCTTCACCGCTCCCGATGATGATCCCACAAGTCTTGCTTCCGTCGTGGTGCGCAGTAAGAACTTCCTGACCTTGACCACAGAGGAAGGTCTGCCTTTGTCCGTGAGCCTGATTAAACCGACCAACGGGGCCCAAATCCCAGCAGGGGTTGGCACTTTATTAGAGGCGACTGCCTTGGCGCCGGCCGAGCAGGGGACCATTTCGCGGGTCGAATTCTACCAGAATGGCGAACTCATCGACGCGGCGGACGAAGCCTTCCCCTACCAGATTCAGTTCACACCGCCCGCCCCCGGGCGCTACGAATTGGTCGCCTTGGCTTACTCCACCGCAGGCGTGATCGAACAATCTGCCCCGATCACGGTCACCGCCGTGCAAGGTATTGCTCCGACTGCCGCTCTGCAGGTGACTGGCGGAATCGGTTCGATACCAGTTGGCTCGCCGGAGCTGGAGGCGGAGCAGTCGGGAAACCAAATCCTGCTAACCATGAACGCGATGAACGGCGTGGATTATGTCCTCGAGGAGACAACGAACCTCTCCTCGGGCCTTTGGACGGCTTCCAGCGCTGTCCTCACCGTAGATTCCGACCAAAGCGGCATGGCTGAGGGCTACACGCGGATGCAGGCTTCGGTGCCGATCGTCGGGGGCCGTAAGTTTTTCCGGCTCAGCTATCCGACGACAGCGGGTGATAACTTCAGCGTCAACCAGACGGCGACCTTGGAGGCCACGGCGAATGACTCCGATGGAACGGTCGCGCGTGTGGAGTTTTTGGTCAACGGCGTGGTGGTTGAGACAGACGTCAGTTTCCCCTACCGCTTCAGTTACCCCTTGGCCGCACCAGGACGCTACGAGATCGTGGCGCGCGCCTATGACAACCTTGGCAATGTCACCGATTCCACTTCCCAAGTTGTCTTTGTCACCGAGGGGGCGCGGCCGACGACCAGCATCACAAATCCGTCGAACACTGAGCCTCTGACCGAAGTGACTCCGGGTATTCCGGTTTCGGTCACGGTGGAGGCGCTCGACGCAGACGGGTCAGTTGTTCAAGTGGAACTATTGGTCAACGGAGTGGTCGTAGGTCTGTCCACGCAAGCCCCGTTTATTTTCACTGACGCAGGGCAGTTCGCCGGCGGGACGAATACAACATTCACGCCGACGAGTGAGGGGCTCTACAGCATCGTGGCTCGGGCAACGGACAATCTGGGCAATGTGACTGATTCGGAACGGGTAACGGTGCGTGCCAAGTCCCCGACACCGGTCGGTCTGGCTCCGTCTGTGCAGATCACCCAACCAATCGGGGAAATCTACTATGTGACCGGCAGCAGTCTTTTCCTCAACGCGCGGGCAACGGATGCCGCGCCCGGCGCAATCGATCCGGCCTCCGTGGAATTCACCGTCAATGGATTACCAATACCCGGGGCTGTTGTGGCGCGGTTGGGCGATGAATATGGTGTACGCTACACGCCGACTGAGTCGTTCACCATTGACACGATCCGGGCACAAGCGACCGACAGCGACGGGAATACGACCTACAGCCAGCCCAATTACACAGTGCTTAACTTGGCGCAGTCACCTTTGCCGCAGGTCCAGATGTTAGCATTGCTCCCGGGCCAGCCCCAAGATGCGGGCGGCGAGGTGACCCTCCGGGCTGAAGCGCTCTTCCCTCCGACGGCCGCCCAGCAAGCGCGTGTAGAATTCTATGCCAACAACGTGTACGTGGGAACAGCTACGCAGGACTCAACCAACCCAAGGCTTTACACGCTTGCGTGGGAAACGCCGGCCGATGCTGGATCTTACGCAGTGGAAGCCCGCGCGGTGGCTCTGAACTTCGCAACAAACACGGATAACGACAATGCGATCGAGTATTTTGGTTCGGTCATTTCCGACAATAGTGTCGCGGTTAACACTACTCCGGGTAATGCACCGGTGGTGACCATCACCTCGCCGATCGCGGGCCAAGCGATCAACGCCAACCAGCCGTTCACCGTGCGGGCAACAGCATCGGTACCGAGTAATGTTTCCATTGTGCCGCCACCCCAAGCGGTTGGGCTCTCCGTGACATCGGTGCCAGTGGTTGCCGGAGATATCGTGGCGGTCAATGACCCCTTGTATTTTGTCTCGTTCTTCGGGAGTTCCGTCGCGGTAAGGTCAACTTTGGCCGGTGAAGTCACTGAGGTCAAAATCAAGCAGGGGGACGTGATTACTTCCGGCCTTGTCACAATGACCATCAGCGTGCCTGGAGCAGGGGGCACAATCGACCGCGTCGAGTTTTACACCAATGGCGTTCTGGTCGGCACCGACGAGACAGCGCCCCATGAAGCGACATTCACGCCCGAATCGGTGGGCCTCTACAACATCGCTGCCTTGGCTTACTCCGACGCAGGGTTGGTTGGAGCATCAGAGGTGGTGTCTGTTTCTTCAGTGCTGGGCACTCCGCCTGCGGTTACGCTGAGTGGTCCCACTCAAGCCGTACTTGGCCAAAACACCCGCCTAGTGGCTACGCCGTCTGTATTGCAGGCCGGCCGCAATATCCAGCAGGTGGAATTTCTCGTCAACAATCTGGTGGTGGCGACCCTTACCGCGGCCAATGACGGCAGTTCTTATGCCTACGATTGGCCCGTTACGGCTCCGGGTATTTACCAAGTCCAGGCACGTGCCATTGACAACGTGCAAAACATTGCGTTCTCCAATGTGCTTGACCTGACCAGCCGTGTCGCACCCGCTGTTCTACTTGATGCTCCTACCTCTGGCGTAATTGGCCAGGCCATCACCCTGTCGGCCACGGTAACCAACCCGACTGGCGGTCCTGTCTCGTCTGTGCAATTTCTCGTCAATAACAACGTGATCGCGACGGACAGCGTGGCACCGTACTCCGCTAATTACACCATCCCGGCGGCTGGAACCTACGATCTTCGAGCCCGTGCGATCGATACCGATGGTGTTGCCGGTCTCTCCAACCTAATCCCTCTCGTCGTGCCGGCGCCGCCGCCGCCAGATCCGACAGCTCCTAGCGTTACTATTATCGACCCGACCGCAGGCGCGAATGTGCTCGTCGGATCCTCTGTCAATTTGGTTGCTGTCGCTTCGCCAGGTGACAACGCCACCGTCACCTCTGTGGTCTTCAATGTGGAGGACCCAGCTGGCAGTATCACCTCGCGGGTCGCCTCTCAGTCGGGTGCCTCTTACTTGGCTGCCTTCACGCCGGCCATCGAGGGTCTTTATACTATTACCGCTTCGGTGACCAACAATCGCGGCCAGACCGCAACAGCTTCTGTCGGGGTTGTAGCGCAGACGGCTCTGCCGGTGCCGCCGGGCACGGACGCTGCCTTCGTAATAGACATGTATCAGAAAATTTTGGGACGCGAACCAACGGGCACCGAATTGGCAGTGGGCACGGATGAACTCGCTGTGCCGGACTTCACGCGCGCCGACTTTGTTTATAACATGCTCATGGGCTCGGAATACGCCAACGTGCAAAACCGAGTGGCGGATTTCTTCTTCACGTTGGGTGTTGCACCAACGCGTGCAAGTTTTGCAGGTAGCGTGGCAACGACGCGGTCCAACACCTCTTTGATGACGGGATTCGACGATTATTATCCTGGGGTCAGCCAGTTCTGGGCGTCTCCACCCCCCTTCGGCGCCACCTTTGGTCAAGTAAGTGCCGCGCAGAGCGTTGTGGCTTCTTCGCTCGTGAAAGCCCTCGACAACACGTCCCTGACACAATGGATGTTCAACCGTCTCGGTGGGGCTACGGCAAGTCCGAACGAGGTTACCAGTCGGCTCGTGGCCTACAGCAGTGCAGAGCAGAGAGGCGCTGCTGTGTCCTTCTTAACCGCCAATTACGAGAACATCGGCGGCCTCAGCGCTTCGCTCGCCAGCGCTCAGCAAGGTTATCAGTACCAGCTCCGGGCTACGGCAGCCCGCTTCCTCTTGGGAGGTCCCTGGCAGGCGACGGGCAGCACGGGCACCGTCCTCGCCCCGGTTTCGCGCTTGTCGCACTTGCAGGTTTCCACCCCTCTAGGCCTGCTCTCCTTCATTGAGCGGCTGGTGGGTGATACGGAGGTGGTGTTGGTTGCCCCGGGCTCAGCCAGCGCCACGGCTTCGGCGATTTTAGGCGGTAGCGTCATCAACGTTGTCGTCACGACGAATGGCAGCAATTACACCACACCCCCGTCGGTAGTCTTTGAAGCGCCCCGTTTCACGACGGCGTTGGCTACTCCGAATCTGGGTGCGAACGGTGCGGTGACTTCCGTCACCCTGAGCAACAGCACGAACGGTTATTATCTTAGCGCTCCAGCAGTGAGCCTCGGTATTAATGGCAGCGGCACCTTGGCTACCGCGATGGCGGAAGTCGGTACTGGCGCTACCGCTGGCCGGGTGACCAGCATTCGAGTTACTGCAATGGGCAGTGGCTACGCCAGCGGATTGGCATGGGTCAGGGTCGACTCGCCCTCTCCTTGGCAGGCTTCCTCCGGCAGTGTAGTCCTCAGTAATGGGCAGATCACTAGCGTGAGTGTGGCTGAAGGAGGAATGGGCTACCCGACCACCAATCCGGCGGTTTTGGTCAGTGCCCCACAATTTCTACAGGGGTCCACCAATGCTGCGGTCAACTTCTCGGCTCGTCGCTTCACCAATGCTTCTCTTGTTAGCGTTTCGTCTTTCCAGTTGCTGGTTAATGGTCGGCCGGTGGCGACGAACGCCAACGTTTCAGCCCCTGCGTTTGTTTTGACCCCGGCCACAGGTACGAACCGGATATCCGTTCGGGCCATGAACGGTAATTTTGTGGTCGGGGAGTCGGATTGGACAGAGCTCGTCGCACCATAGTTGACTTGTGCGATAAAGGTGGGCAACTGGGCGGCTTAACGGGTTAAGGGGACCTTCTCCTTTTCCGAGGATCAGCGGGGCGAAAGCTAGCCTTGGACGTACGCGTCACGCCAAGCACGCCCTACCGTAACGGTCGTAGTCGTCATAGTCTGTGGGCATGACAAACACGACAACGACGGGAGAGGTATTTGTGGCATTTATGTTTGTAAGTGCATCCATCGGAGCGATTTGCCCAGAGGCTGTGTCGCAAAGCCTCCGCTGTGTAATCCCTGGTCAAAGCCTTTTCTGAATTTAGGTTTAAGTTTTTCTGTAGCCGCGGCCTGGTGTGTCGCGGACCCATGGATTCGTTGGCGGGGACGCCGACGCTACAGTTAAATGTAGCGGCCCCGTCATCGGCGCCAAACTGATCCGACCACTACGACTGGACACATTGTGGTGAGAGTTTGCGGGGTAGGTTTGTTCTTTAGTTGTTCATGGGAGCAATACCAGCGCGAACTGGAGCGCAGGCCGTAGGCCGGAGCGGAAGTTCGCGCTGCGCGGCCAGAGCTGGTGGTCTTTGGTCCAGGCTGCCGTGCGGTCGTTTGAAGTTGTATTCGTAGGCGTAATTGCTGGCCGCCGCATTGACTTCGCGCAGGTTGAAGAAGAGCTCGCGATCCAGCAGTTCCAAGCGAACTTGGGCATGGAAGCTTTCGACATAAGCGTTTTGCTTCGGCTTCGCCTCATCCTACGGGCTGCCTTCGGCAGGCTATCTCGCTTTCGCTTGGTTCCCATGGTGCGCCGGGCTCGATGTAACGCGGCCCGACTTGAGCTTGGAGGAGCCAACCTTGCACCGACTTGGCCACGAACTCCGGGCCATTGTCGCTACGAACGTATTGTGGTTTGCGCCCACTGCAGACCATGACCTCCTCCAAGGTATCGATGACCCATCGTGCCGGGAAGCTGCGGGTGGCTTTGAGCAGCAGGCATTACCCCGCGTGTATTCGTCGATGATGGACAAGATGCGCCCGGTGCCGCCATCGGCCGTCCTGTCTTGGATGCATTCGTAGCTAAGACCTCGTCAGGACGGCTGGCGCTGCGACGCAGGGCCAGCCCGGGCCGCAACCGGCGGCGTTTGCCGCCATGGCCTCGCGAGGCCATGAGCCCGCGTTGCCTTCTGGATCCGAGCCACCCGCTTGTGGTTGACCACCTCACCATGTTCGTAGCTCACGATAGCCGCCACTTTCTCGTAGCCAAGGCAGGGCCACTGGCGTGAGACGGCTTCGAGCAACCCCCTCTTGGGTCAGCTTTTGTGGCGAGGACGATTGGCGGTAATAGGCCGTGGACCGACTCAACCCGAGGGTCCGGCAAGCCCGGTGACGTTTGCACCGGCCCCATGCAGACGACCATCTCCACGGCCGCTTTCTTCTGCATGGGGCTTACCATTTTTTTGAGTTCACTTCTTTGAGGATCTGAATGTCCAAAGCCTGATCGGCCACCAACTTCTTGAGTCGGCCGTTCTCGGTCTCCAACTCCCTCAGGCGCCGGGCCTCGCTGATCTCCATCCCGCCATACTTGTTACGCCAGCGGTAATAGGTCTGTTCGCTGATCCCATGGGGTCGGCACGCGTCGCTGATCTTCAGCCCACTGCGCTCGATCTCCCCAAGGATCCGGATGATTTGCTCTACACTGTGTCGGTTCTTCATGGGTTCTACGGGTTTTACACCGCAGAACTCTCACTCAACACTGTCTAGTTTCTCGGGGCTGGATCAACCTAACTAATTCTACAACGGGCAAGCAGGTGCTTGTCGGCCCATCAAGTAAAGAAATTCATTCCTCATCTTTGGACTCTTAATTTCTTCCGCGGCTTCAACGCGCTCCCTGCTCGGCGAGCACTTTGTCGAATGATTTGATCGAGCCGTCGGGAAAGCAGATGAGCGCGCCTTGACCGTGGCCGGCTCCGCGCTCGATGAGCCATGGCTGCGTGGCCCACCGGTTGGCAATCCCGGGGGTGGCCGGGAACATGGTCGGGGTATAATGGACCTTGGAGGCATCCTGCTTCATTCGGGCGGCCACGGCAGGACACTGCCAAGTTTTGTCGTTGATGCCGTAAGGCTGGAGAACGCTCAACCAAAAGATTTCCCACGGCGCACCAGCGGCTGGCGTAGGCCCCTGAGGCCAGACGTTCCCGTGATCTTGGAGATACCCGTTCAATCCGACGGTGATGCTGCGCATGTTGGCCATACAGCGCACTTCCTGGGCTTTGCGAACGAAATTGTCCACATTGGGTGCGGTCAGCACGACAAGAATGGCCACGATGGTCAGAGCAGCGACAATGTCGATGATCGTGAATGCCTGGTGGCCTTGCTTTTCTCTCCCCGAGACAATTGGCGGAAAAAAGCGATCGACGGGGCGGTTACTGCGTCGTGCTTGCGGGCGAAGTTTGCTGAGCGCCTGACCCGGAATTTGGGGAGGTTTTGATGCCATTAAGTTGAAAGTTGTGCGTGCCATCGACTTCCGAAGTGCCTCCCGACGCCGTGGCAATGGCAATAGTGCCACTGCCAGTGAAGGTGTAGGTCGCCTTGTTGTCGTTAACGTTGGCGTTAAAATAGCCGCTGGCCGTGGCAGAGGGTAGGCTGACCACTTGGACGCCAGTGTCGGCGGTCACGAAACCTGAAGTCGATTGGTTGGTGAAGAGCTGATAGCGATTGCCACCGGAGCCGTTGGCCAAAACGCCGGAAACAGTGCTGCTATCGGGATTGATGTTTGCTGCCGTTGTTCCGATGTAGACATCGCCGTTCACATAAATGAGAAAGTTGTTCAAAGAATTATCCAGGGCGAGGGCTTGCAGGGCCGCAGATGATGAGGTTCCAGCGCTAGCATCTCCCCCTTGAGTTGTGGCGCTTGCGCTCTGCGCATTGAAAGGCGGTGTGCCGTCTCTGATCCCAAATCCAATAACGCCGGAAACCACCGAACCGTTGACAACGGTGTTGGTTCCCAGAAGTGGACCGGTGACAATGTTGGTAGTTACCATGTTGGTAACGGGGAACAAACCAGCATTGCTAATCACCGTTGTCGTCACCTGATTCGTAGTGAAATAGCTGTTGGTGGTCGACACTCTGCTGAACGTGCCTCCAACGTTGTTATAAACATTGGCAAAGTAACGACCGTCCAACTGCCCAGGATAGTAGGTGCCATTGGCCCATGGCCCGGAGCCGAACCAGTTGCCGGCGAGGCTTGCGTTGGTGGCCAGAGCGATCGCGAGGAAGGGAAGGAGGATTGTTTTCATTAGGGCAGATGCTGTGTGTATATCTTAAGGCGTTGGTCGGCAACCTCCAAGCCTAATTTACAGATTACATCTTGCTGTCGAGTAGGCGGTTCAGAGCCTCCATTCTGAAAAAGTGGCCGGTCGGCGGCTGGATGGGGGGTTTGGTGCCGAGGATGAAGACGTCCTCGGAGGTGAGAAGCGGGCGGTCGGTGAGGGTGGCGACGGATTGGCGGATGGCAGCTTCGGGCTGGGGGGTGGGGCCGGTGGACCAACTGAGGGCGGGGGTGCCGGCGGTGCTGGGGCTGAGCACGGCGATGCCGCGGTCGGGAGCGAAGGAGAAGGCGTTGAGTTGCAGCCCGCCGGTATTGGCCAGGCCGGCCACGATGATTACGGCATCCTCGCCGGCGAAGCGGCGGGCGGCCTCGACGGCTTCGTCCAAGGCAGCGATCTCGCGCAGGAGGCTCTCGCCGCGGCCGAGCTGCGCGGCGCGGCCGCCGAGGCCGGCATTGACCACGAGGAAGTAGCCGCGGCGGTTGAATTGGAGGAGTTCGATCCCGCGGCGGACGAGATCGGCCAGCGAGGGCTGGCTGGGGTAACGGGAGGCGTCCTCGGCGAAGGCGAGATCGCCCTCGGCGAAGATGCCAAAGACTTGCGGGCTGCGCCAGCCGGGGGTGTTTTCCAATTCCTCCTTGGTGCGAACAATGTCATAGCCGCGCTGACGCGCCTCGAGCAGCAAGTCCCTTCCGTCTTGGCGCGTGCCTCCCTGCTCAGCCGGCACGAGCTGACCGCCGCCGCCGCCGAGCACGAGGTCGAGGGGGGCTTTTTCGAGAAGATGCACGGCGAGGCTGTCCGTATCGCGCGGATCAAAGCCGGGGGCGAAAAATGCGGCGGTGGCGGGTTCGGTCAGCGGGGTGTTGGCAATCAGCCCGGTCGAGCGCCCCTCGCGCCGCGCGACCTCGATGAGGGTTTCGAGAATCTGTCCGTCGGGAGTGACCGAAAGTGCGCCGCGGTTGACCAACTGCCCGGTGGCGATGGCCGAGGCGGCGGCGGCCGCATCGGCCACCGCGTAATCGCGGGCCCGGGGGGAAGCCAGGGCGAGGTGGGGCAGGGATTCCATCTTGAAGCGGTAGTCGGCACCGCCGGTGAAAAGCCGCGCGGCGGAAACGGTCGAGGGAGAAAAATTTTCCGAGAGAAAAAGGATGACGGCGAACGGCTTTTGCATCACCCAATAGCGGTAAACGAGAAAGCCTCCCGCCACAAAAAAGAGGAGGCAAGTGAGAAAGATGATCTTGTTGCGGACGCGGGAGGGCATGGGGTGGGGATGGAAAGTGATCAGTTTTCAGTGTTCAGCGATGCAGTAAAGACGGAAAGGTGGAGTGGGCCCCGTCCCAACGGCGGGCGCGAACCGGATTGGTTCAGGGGCATGGTCCCCAGGGGATGCCGGTTCGATAGCTGAGATGGGCCGGGGAACTAGACCGCAGCGGATGGGTCAAGCGGGGTGCGGTAGAGTGTCGCGGTGTGGCCGACTTGCAGGACAAGACGGGCGTCGGCGCGGGTGGCCAGGCTGGCGGAGAGTTCTTTGCGTTCGGACTTGTGGTCGGTGAAGCGGACTTTGACCAACCCGTGGTCGGCGAGGGCCTGATCGAGAGCAGCGGCCAGGGCGTCGGTGATGCCGTCGTGGCCGAGATGGATCACGGCTTTGAGTTTCTGGGCGCGCGCTTTGAGTTGGCGCAAGGTGGGTTCCGGTGTGGTCATGCAAAGAAGGGATTGTGGGCCTTTTCTTGCCCCACGGTGGTGAGGGGGCCGTGGCCGGGGCAAAGAAGGGTCTGATCCGAAAGACCGAGGATTTCGCGGCGGATGTTGACCAAGGCACCTTGGTAATCGTCCCGGACCTTGCCGATCGAGCCGGCAAAAATGGCGTCACCCACGATGGCGGCCTGCAGCAAGGGACCCTCGATAACATAGGTTGTGCCGCCGGGGGTGTGACCCGGGGTCAGGCGGGTGCGGATGAAATGGCGGCCGGTGTTGAAGAGGTCGCCCGGACGAAAGGTCTTGGTGCCGCGCACCGGTTCGAGTGCCGAGGACCAGGCCTCGACCCCGAGTTCGCGCTTGAGGACGGCGAGGGCATGGATGTGATCGGCATGGCTGTGGGTGAGAAAGAGGGCGACTACGTTGAGGTCGAGGGAGGCCACGGCCTGAAGGAGTGGAGCGGCATCCGCCCCGGTATCGAAGATGGCCGCATCGCGGTTCTCCTCGTCCCAGAGAAGGTAGGCGTTCACCGTCATGGTGCCATAGTCAGTGGTGGCCTGGACCATGGCGAGGGGGCATTCAACTTGCGGCCGGTAACCGCCGCATGCCAGCCGGACGAGAGCGTCGCCATTGAGTTGGAGAACGGCGGCGAGGGAGCGGGCCGCCGGTTCGTCAAACTCCCCGCCAAGGAGACAGTCCATCGCGGCCTCGGTCAGGCCGGCCGATTCGGCGGCCGAGGCGGCGGAGAGACCTCTCCCGCGCAGAGCCTTTCCGAGAATGTCGGCGAAGTTGTCTTCCAGCGGGGTCATAGTTGCTGCGATTTCAATTGCTGGCGCAGGACGAAGTACAAGGCCTGAAACATGGCGAGGGAGGAAAGGATGAGGACCCAGGCGTTGAAGACAAGGACGCTGCCCCCGAGACCAAAGTAGCGCTTCTCCGGGCCGAAGAAAACGTTGAGGAAACGCGTCTCGCGGTAGTCGCTCTGCTCCATCTCGGCCTTGTTCACGAGGTCCGCGGTCTTTTGGTTGACGAAAAGTCGCTCCGCGCTGACCCCCCTGGGGGCGGAGCCGGCGGATACCTCGGGCAGGGGCTCACCGTCGAGGACGCGGTCGATGCCGCGCAACTCGCGCTCCACGGCGGCGGTGTCGGCGCCCTGCAGGCCGGAGACCATGGCGAGCAATTCCTTGAGGTCTTCGAGGCGTTCCTCTTCGGGGACCGTCAGGTTCGGACTACGGGCTAGCCTGTTGATTTGCGCTTGGATTTTTTCCTGCCGGCTGGTCAGCGGGTTGAGTTTGGCCTGGGCAAAGACGATGGCCTCGTAGGACCAGCGCATGGGCATGAACTCGCAGATCAGCGGGACTTGCAGGTCGCTCCGCGGCTGGCCCGCTTCGGGATTTTCGGAAAACCACCGGCTGACGGAGTAGACGAAATCGAGGTTCTGGTTCATCTCTTCGTATTTGATCAGCGCGCCGCCGAGGATGATTTGCGGGATGAGGACCACCGGGATGATGTTGACCGCCGTCTTGCTTTCGCTGACCAGACTCGAAATAAGCAGGCCGATGGCGATGCCGCTGACCGCGGTGAGCACCATGGCGGCGAGGAAGATCCAGAACATCCCCCGCACTTCGAGGATCCAATTGGCGATGAGGATGAAAAAGACGCACTGGACCAAAGCGAAGAGGGAAAGGGTCAGCACTTTGGCCAGGATATACCAGCCGAGGCGTACGTTGAGGTTGCGCTCGCGCTGCAGGACGGGGCGATCCCGGATGATATCATCCACGCTGTTGGTCAGGCCAAGGAACATGGCCACGACGAGGGAGAGGAACAAATAGGTCGGAATGTGGAACGATGAGGCGAAGTCGTAGGTGCCTTCCTCGGAGTAACGGAGCACCGCGCCGATCAGGGCGGCGAGGGCCGGGGCCGCGATCATAGTGGTGGCCAGATTGCCCTTGTTGCGCAGCTTGCTGATAAAGGCGCGGGCCAGCAGGGTGCGGAGCTGGAGGAATTCCTCGCGCAGGGCGGTCCGCCAAGAACGCCGGGTCTCCGCTCCGACTCCCTGGCTGTCTCCCGGCGCAGGCTCCGGCGCCGGCTGCCGCACGTCACGCATGAGCCGCCAGGCCTCGTATTTGTCGCGCCAGTAGTCGGGCGAGTACCGCCGCACGGGCACGAGTTGTCCGCGATCATTTTCCTCGTAGATGATGTCACCACTCAGGTCGCGCAGGGGCGTCTCGAGCACATCGAAGACAAATTCCGGCCGCGTCGTGCCGCAGGCCGGGCAACCACCTAGCGGTGTGCCGAAATGCTCCTGATGTTCCGCCTCGGCGAAGTAGGAGAGCATTTCGTGCGGCGTGCCGAAAAAAACCATGCGCCCGCCGCGGTCGAGGAGCATAGCCTTGTTGAACATCTGGAATATTTTCGAACTCGGCTGGTGGATTGTGACGATGACGATTTTGTTGTGCGCCATGGCCCGGATGATTTCCATCACGTGCTCGGAGTCCTTCGACGACAATCCGGAGGTGGGCTCGTCGAAGAGGTAGATGTCGGCCGAGCCGATCATGTCCAAGCCGATGTTCAGCCGTTTGCGCTCGCCGCCGCTGAGCGTTTTCTTGTGCGTCGCCCCGACCACGCTGTCGCGGCGTTCGTTCAATCCCAGTTCGGCCAGCTTGCCGTCGATGCGCCGCCGGCGTTCCCGCCAGGAGAGGTAGGGCGACCGGATGGCGGCGGCAAAATCGAGGTTTTCACCTATGGTGAGGTGTTCGTCGAAGGCGTCGAACTGCGGGATGTAAGTGACGTATTGTTTGAGGGCGTCGAAATTTTCGTAGAGGGAAAGTCCGTTGAAGAGGACCTGGCCACGCACGGGGGGGAATTGGCCAGCGAGGGAGCGCAAAAGGCTGCTCTTACCGCAGCCGCTGGCGCCCATCACGCAGATCAATTCGCCTCGGGTCGCGGCGAAGCTCACGCCATCGACGCCGAGCCCGCCGCTTTTGAAACGGCAGACGAGATCCCGCACGTCGAGGTGATGGATGACGTTGCGCTCCTCCTCGAGCAGGCGTTCGGAAAAATTGCAGCGCAGCGACTGGTTCGAGTCGATCTGGATCATGTCTCCATCCCGCAAATCAGCCTCGTTGCGCACGGGAGTGTCGCCGACCATGATGGGTTGGTCGGTTTTGAGCACCTCGAGGCGGCCGAGAAGGCGGTCGAAATCGCAGAAAATGCGGAGGAGAACATCGCCTCCGGCACCGGGAGCGAGCAGGATGTCATCCTCGTCGAGCAAAGCCGGGTTGTTTGACACAAGATAGGTGGTCTTCGAGTGCTTAAGGTGGAAGCGCCCGCCGTAGGAGTGGGCATGGCGACGCAGGTCGTCGAGCGGCAGCTCGGTATCGTTGTCGAAGAGAATTTTTCCTTCCAGCGAGGACTCGACACGCGCGTTGGCGCGCAAGCGGACGTCATCAAGAGTCGCAGGCACGTCTTTCAGCGCGATGACCAGCACGCCGAGTCCGAACCGCACCTCAAGCGAGCTATCGCGGGTCCGGCTTTTTTCCAACTGGATTTCGTTGTCTTTGGTCACGGTGACGAAAATGTGGGCGAGCGAAACGTTTTTCTTGGCGTTGAAATAGAAGACGAGGTCCTGATGGGTCAGCACCTTCTCGTCGACCACGATGCGCTGGCCGGGATAGACCCGGCAGAATTCCCTCGAGCGCAGGGCGCGGCCCTGAACGGAAACGGGATGGTCGCAGAGGTTTTTGACCAGGATGAGATCGCCGTGGCGGTAGACGGCGAGGCGATTTGTCCCGGTCAGCTCCTGCATCCGCACGTCCGCGGCGGCATCTGAACCGAAAATGATGACTTCGAGCGGCGAGGATTCGGCCGCGAAAAATTCCCCGCGCGGGTCCGGCGTGTCGCTGTTGAGTTGGTAAACGATGTCGATGGCCTGCGAGGCAGTGCCGAGTTGCTCCATGAAGGAGTAATAGGCAGCCATGTTGTCGGTGTTCATCCCGGACCGGTGCACCAGATCGTAAAGCTGGATGCCGAGCAGGATTTTGCGCTCTTCGCCCAACTGGTTGCGCAACTGCCGGGCCATCGCACCCAGATCCTGCTTTTCGTGCAGGGCCTGCCGGAAATGCTGCCGCAATTCGGAGTAGACCGCTTCGGGGTAATCGTAGCGGAGGAAACCGAGGCTCGAGTCGATTTCTTCCTCCAACAGGTCGCCGTCGACGCGGGCGAACCCGGCCAGCACTTTGATAAGAAGGGGCAAGAGGTTCGGGCTCTCGGTCACGGTGCGCGGACGCCGCATGGCGCGCCGGAGGAGAGACTCCCCGGCGCGGCGGGCGCGGTAAAAATTGCGCAGGGTGCCTTCCAAGCGCCGGCCGAAGCCAGCGCCGGTGGGGGTTTCTGTCACGGACATCCCCCGAATTTAACCATCGGCCGACTTCGAGCAAAGCCTTTGCGCAAGTCGTGAATTGCGCCGGGGCCGCGTCTGGGGCTTAATCAACGGTCAACCTTGTCTCGCCTTATGCCCGCCCGAAAGCCCAGTCGTCCGCTTGAAAACACGCGGGTGCGCCAACTCAAGCGCCTGGTCGCCCCGAAGTTGATCAAGAAAGAATCGCCGGTCCGGGGCGCTTCCCTCGAGACGGTGGTGCGCGGCCGCGCGGAGGCGCAGGCCATCCTGCAGGGACGCGACGCCCGGCTTCTCGTCATCGTCGGGCCTTGTTCGATCCATGATCCGGAGGGTGCCCTCGATTACGCGCGGCGTTTGGCTGCCCTCCGGCATGAACTGAAAGATTCGGTGTGCATTTTCATGCGCGTTTATTTCGAGAAGCCGCGCACTACGGTGGGGTGGAAGGGTTTGGTCAACGACCCGCGAATGGACGATTCCTGCGACCTTGCCACGGGCCTTCGTTTGGCTCGGCGGATTTTGTTGGAGATCACCTCTCTCGGGCTGCCCACCGCGACCGAGTTCCTCGATCCGATTGTCCCGCAATACCTGGCCGACGTGGTCAGTTGGGCCGCCATCGGCGCCCGCACCACGGAATCGCAGACCCATCGCGAAATGGCCAGCGGCCTCTCCATGCCGGTTGGTTTCAAGAACAGCACCGATGGCAGTGTGCAAACGGCGCTTGATGCGTTGCTCGCCGCGCGTTCGCCGCACAGTTTCCTCGGCATCGACCAGGACGGTTGCACTTCGGTTGTGACCACGACGGGCAATGCGGACAGCCATATCGTGCTGCGCGGCGGACGCGAGGGCGGCAACTACCGTTCGCGCCATACGGCGGACACCGAGCGCCGGTTGCGCGCGGCCGGTCTGCAAGCCGGCTTTGTCGTCGATTGCAGCCATGCCAACTCGGCGAAAAATCCGCGACGCCAGGCGGTGGTCTGGCGGAATGTCCTCGCCCAGCGCCATCGCGGCCGCGCGTCCATCATCGGTGCGATGCTCGAGAGCTATCTCGAAGAGGGCAATCAGGCGGTCTGTGCCGACTCCCGCCAATTGCGCTATGGCGTCTCGGTGACCGACGGCTGCATCGGTTGGTCCGCCACGGAAAAGCTCCT
This sequence comes from Chthoniobacter flavus, assembly GCA_945871065.1. Classification (GTDB taxonomy): domain Bacteria; phylum Verrucomicrobiota; class Verrucomicrobiia; order Chthoniobacterales; family JACTMZ01; genus JACTMZ01. The sequence goes on from CAMBUL010000033.1 coordinate 20,529, forward strand.
CCGCGCTGCGGCGCGGAGCGAAAGCAAAGGCGGCCATGGTCAGCGGGCGGCGGTGCGATGAATCAGCTCGATACGCCGGTGGGCGAGGCGGCGTGGGCGGCTTTGGATTTCGAAAGTGCCGGCGCGGCCCCCGGCCGGAGTGACGAACCGGTACAGGTGGGTATGGCGGTCTGGCGCGGTTCCGGCTTGTCGGACTTTTTCCGCAGTTACCTTCATTCGCCGGCGCGCATCACCTCTGCGGCACGGTCCGTGCACGGCATTCGTGACGCCGATGTGCACGACGCGCCGTCCATGGCCGTCCTCTGGCCGGAATTCAAGGCGCGCCTCGGCGGGGCCGTGGTCGTGGCGCACGGCGCGGGCACCGAAAAGCGTTTCCTTCGCGCTTTTCCGCTGCACGGATTCGGTCCTTGGTTGGATACTTTGGCTCTATCCCGGGCCGTGCTGCCCGATTTGCCCGGGCATTCTCTCGGCGAAGTGACGGCCGCGCTCGGTGGCGAGGATGAAGTGCGCGCTCTTTGTCCCGCACTCGATTGGCACGACGCGCTCTTCGATGCGGTGGCTTGTCTTGTCATCTTGCGCCGGATCATCGGGCAAGGTGGTTTGAGTACCGCCACGGTGGGCGAGCTGCTTGCGCCGGATGCTTCCGCTTACCACCGGCGCCGGGCACTGCTGCGCACCGCGCGCTCGGCGGGATGGGGTGGCTAAATTTTTGTGCTTTGCCTCCCGAGCCGAAATCCCCTTAGTTTGGCCGTCCCCCATGGAAAGTCATCTTTACCTCTCGCTTATCCCCGAGGCCCTCATCCTCTCGCAATTGCCGCCCGACAAGTTCGGCGCTTACTTGGCCACCGGTTCTAAGCGCCAGATCGAGGGTCCGGCCGTTTTTTTTGAGGTGGACCAATCCGCCGATCTTTCCGGCTTTCGCATGGACGAGGCGCGGGCCCGCTGCGTGCTCCACCGCGACGGATCCCCACGGAAGTCGGTCTACATGGCGGTTTTCAACGTGTTGCCGCGCGTGCCGCTTGAGGCGTTGCGCAAGGTTTATCTGACCACCCCATCGGGCCTCACGCTCGGTCTCGACCCGGCACCGTGGACTGGTGACGGCCATGACCGCTTCTTTCTCTACCAGGAGCTTGGTCCGGTCTATCCCCGCGTGGCCAGCAGTCTCGGGCCGCAAGGGTTCTGCCACTTGGTCACCTCGCCGGACAAGCTGGTCTCGCTGCCTCGCCTTGCCTTCATCGATCTCAAGCTGGGCAGCCTGGCAACCGACACGGACATCCAACTCGACGGAAGTGTGCCCTACCAAAACGTCGAGCACCTGCGGGAATGCCTCCGCGCCCTGCGCGACCACCCCGCGCGCATGACCAAAATCGTCTACCGCGGAATGCGCCCCGATATTCTCTTTTCGATGGTGCGCAGCGGCCTGTTCGTCGGCGACACGCATGGCCTGCGTTTTTTTCCCATGCCGACCGAAGATTCGCTCGAGGCGGATCACAGTCTTTGGTGGCATTCCGCCCGGGCGGTGAAGGGATACTAGGAGCCCAGCACTTGAACTTATGGAAAACCTGCCTTTCTTTGTCCCCCTCTTCGGCCTGGCCGGACTGGCCATTGCTTTCATCACTTACCGCCGCATCGTCTTGGAACCGGGAGGAGAAGGGCGGGTGGCCGAAATTGCCGGTCAGATCCACGACGGTGCCATGGTCTTCATGCGCCGTGAACTTCTGCTCATCGGCGCGTTCGCCGTGGTGGTCGGTGGACTGCTCACCCTGAAAGACCCTTGGGAGGCACTGGCCTTCTTCTGCGGCGCGGCGGCCTCCTCGGTGGCCGGCTACATCGGGATGTATTCGGCGACCCATGTGAACGTCCGCACCGCTCTGGCCGCGCACCACAAAGGCGCCGGGGCGGCCTTGACCACGGCCTTCTTCGGAGGATCGATCATGGGGCTTACCGTGGCTTCGATGGGCCTGCTCGGGGTGGGCACCTTTTTCATCTTCTTCGGCACCTCGGAGAAGGATGTGCACGTGATCCACGGCTTCGCGATGGGAGCTTCGCTGGTCGCCATCTTTTACCGCATCGGCGGCGGAATTTTCACCAAAGCGGCTGACGTTGGCGCGGATCTGGTCGGCAAAGTCGAAGCGGGTATTCCGGAGGACGACCCGCGCAATCCGGGGGTCATCGCCGACAATGTGGGCGACAACGTGGGCGACGTGGCCGGCATGGGGGCAGACCTTTTCGAATCTTACTGCAATGCCATGATCGCCTCGATGGCCATTGCCGCCACGCTGACCATCGCCCAGTGGGAGATGCTCGCGGCAGACCGCGGCAACCTTATGTTCCTGCCGCTCGCCCTGGCCTCCACCGGGCTGCTCTGCTCGCTGGCCGGGATCGGCCTGGTCAAAATTTCGGCCCATCGCGAACCGGCCCGCGCCCTGCGCACCGGCACGGTCGGGGCAGCCGTCCTTTTCGTTCTGCTCGCCGCCGCGGTGATCAGTTGGCTCGCGGTCGATCTCAAGGTCTGGTTCTGCGTCATCATGGGCTCAGTTGGCGGTATCGCCATCGGGCTTTCAACCGAGTACTACACCGGCGGCGCGCCGATGAAGTCCATTTCCAAGGCGGCGTTGACCGGCGTGGCCACCGTGATGATCCGCGGCCTCGCCGTCGGGATGTTCTCTGTGGTTATCCCGCTCGCCGTGGTGGCCTTCGTCATTCTCGGCGCAAGCCATTTCGCCGGCCTTTACGGGGTCGGTATTGCGGCGGTCGGCATGCTCGCGACGATCGGGATCACCATGAGCATCGATGCTTATGGTCCGATCGCGGACAACGCGGGCGGCATTGCTGAGATGGCGGGAATGGGTAAAGAAACCCGTGCCATTACCGACACCCTCGACGAAGTGGGCAACACAACGGCCGCCATCGGCAAGGGCTTCGCCATCGGCGCGGCGGCCTTCGCCGCCTTGGCCATCATTGCCGCATTCATCAACGTGGTGAAGATGAACAACCCCGGCTTTCAACTGCTCATTTCCGATCCGCGAGTGTTGACCGGACTTTTTATCGGTGGGTTCATCCCGTTCCTAGTCAGTGCCCTCTCCATGACCGCAGTGGGCGAGGCGGCCCAGGAAATGATCGAGGAAATCCGCAGGCAGTTCCGCGAGATCCCCGGGTTGCTCGAGGGCACGGGCAAACCCGACTCGGCCTCCTGCATACGGATCGCGACCGATGCCGCGATCAAACGGATGATCCTCCCGGCCAGTGTCGCGGTGGGCAGTCCCGCCGTGATCGGGTTCGGTCTCGGCGCCGCCACCTTGGGCGGCGCTCTGATCGGCGCGCTGCTCAGCGCCGTGCTCCTTGCCCTTTTCATGGCCAATTCGGGTGGCGCGTGGGACAACGCCAAAAAATTCATCGAGCACGGGCACTACGGCGGTAAAAACTCCGATGCCCACAAAGCATGCGTGGTGGGCGACACGGTCGGGGATCCCCTCAAGGACACCTCTGGTCCCTCGATGAACATCCTGATCAATGTGATGTCGATCGTCAGCCTGGTCATCGCACCTTTGCTCAAGTAGTCCGCACAGGCCAGATCTCCCCGCCCGACGGTGCCCGGCGCACAATGCTTAAAGGCGGCAGGGCTTGAGCGTGTTCAGCGTGGTCTTCACTTCACGCACGACATGGCCGTCGAGGTCGCGGATTTCGAATGTGACCAGCGGGTCCCCGGCCTCCCAATCGATCTCAATCCATCCAAAATTGGGCTCGTTGTAGACCCGGTCCCCGGCCACGCGGAAACGGTTCGGTTCGTCGGGCAGGCCGGTCTGGTTCAATCCGCTCGAGGTGATGTCATAGAGCGGGTAAAACGGACCGCCATCCGTCTCCGGTGGAACCATCGAGATATCGGAGCTGTGTCGGTCGCCGCTCAAGATGACCACATCGGTTGCATGGTCACGAATGACCTCGAGGAGGCGCTTCCGTTCGCGAGGGAGGTTGCCCCATTTTTCCCATCCGTGATCCAGGGCGAGCACCTGGATTCCGCTGACCAGAAGGCGGAGTTCGGCCGGTTTCTTCAATTCGTCGACCAGCCACTTCCACTGTTCCTCGCCGAGCATGGTGCTTTTGCTTTCCGCGTCCGGGAGGTAGCGACCCACCGGCCTGCCCGCCTCGGCCCGGGCGGCTTTCAATTCGTCCTTGGACATGGTGAGGAGCGGGCCGCGGAACCATCGCGTGTCGAGCAGAATGACCTGCACCCGTTTGCCCTCAGGGCCGAAAATCTTGGCATCGTAAATCCCTTCGCGCTGCCGGAGGGGGGAGTCCTCCGGGGTGGCGAAAAATTCCATGAAGGCTTCCTTCGCTGCCCCCTTGCCTTCGAATTCCGCACCGGCATCGTTTTTCCCGTAATCATGATCATCCCAGGTGCCGATGACCGGCGTGGCGGCCCGCAAGGTGGAAAACCCCGGAAGTTGCGACAACTTTTCGTAACTCTCCCGCAGCTTTTCCGGATCCGCAGTGTCAGCGTAGATATTGTCGCCAGTGAAGATGAACAGTTGGGGCTGCAGCCTCCGGATCGCATCCCAAATGGGCTGCGGACGCTTTTCGTCGGCGCAAGATCCGAAGGCGATGCGGGAAAGCGGCTCCTCCGCGTCCGCCACGAGGCAGGAACAAAGCAGCGCAAGGCAGAGTAGGGGACGCAGTGTCATGAAAGCCGTTCCTGTACATACCCGCTTTGCCGGACGAAAGGCAATGTCGTCTTCCGGCCTTGCCACGAAACGGAGCGGACATTAATAGAACATTATGCAAGATCCTGTGGTCAAAGCCGCCATTCGTGGTCTGGTCATCGGGCACATCGCGCTCGGCACGGCCGGAGCCATAGGGGTCACGCTCTTCATCCTTTTGGCCTACACCCAGGCTTTCCCGCTGGTGGTGATTTTTCCGGTGGTGGCTCTGGCCTTGGTCACGGCCGGTGCACTTTACCTTTTGCGGGTGGATGCGGTCCGCCGCAAAGGCAACCGCTGAAGCCCACCCGCGGCACGTCATGAGCGGCGAGCGCGCGGTTATTCGTATTGGTCTCGCCGGGTGGAGCGAGGCGGTCAGCCGGTACGGGGCAAATTTTGCGCGCCACGGGCAAGTCGCGCCGGATGCCTCCGCCCTCGGCAAATATGCCACCCTGTTCGACTTCGTGGAAGTCAACGCCAGCTTCTACCGTCAATTCCGTCCCGCGACCTATGAAAAGTGGGCTTTGGAGGTGCCTTCCGGGTTTTGTTTTTCGGTCAAGATGCACCGCCTCATCACGCACTACACTCGGCTGAAGAATGCCGCACTGCTCGGGCCGTTTTTCGACTCCATCGGCGGGTTGGGGGACAAACTCGGGGTGGTCCTTATCCAGCTACCTCCTTCGCTGCCTTTCGATGAGGCAATCGCGGCCTCTTTTCTCCGTGCGTTCCGGGAGCATTATGATGGCGCTGCGGTTTGTGAGCCGCGCCACGCTTCTTGGGCCGACCGCGGGGCATCGGGACTGCTCGCGGACTACCGCATTGGCTTGGTGCGCACCGAGATCCCCGACCCGCGCTGCGAAGAGGAAGCGGGAGTAACGCCGCTTTACCTCCGTCTCCACGGTGCTCCCCGCCGCTATTACAGTGCTTACAGCGACGAACAGCTCGGGCGGCTTGCCGCTTATTTACGCCTCAATCCGCAACGCGCGCGCTTGGTTGTTTTCGACAATACCGCGAGCAATGCCGCGATTGCCAATGCGTCGACGCTCCGCGAGCTGGTCGGAGGTTTTGCGTCATGACCGGCGCCTGCGGCTTTGCTCTGGCCGACGGGCGCGTATATTGGCCCGAAGCCCTATGATTTCCCGCCGCAAGGAAAAATACCCTATTAGCCCCTCGCTCCTGCAGTACCTGCATCATTTCGGGCGGCGGGCGGAGATTCCTATCGTTTATGACGATCTCCTTCGCTTCGACACGGCGATGCCCTACGAGAACCCGTCCGGCCGGGAAACGCTCTGGCTCACGGTGGCCTATGCGCCGGAAATCATGCGCGAGTTGCAGCCCAAGCTGACCCGCATTTATGCCATGCTGAAAATTGGGGGCGATCTCTCCCGCACCGACCACCTTTCGGTCGAACGCATCGATTTCGGCGATTTCGGCAATTCCCGTCCCTTTCGCGTGCGCATCATTAACCGCTTCAACGGCAACGCCGACCACTATTACGTGAAATATGCCGACGCCTCGCGCATCTACGGTCTCGAACTGGAGCATCTGCTCTCACCCTTCCGGATCAACTACCTCGTCCGGGAAAACACATTGATCGAAGAACACATTGCCGGGGTGCCGGGTGACGAATTCATGCGGGTTTACCTCGGCCGCGAGGACGTCAACAAGGTCCGCATGGCTAAGGAATTTGTCAAATTCGCCGAACGTTGCTACCTGCGGTTGCTCGGTGATATGCGCGCGGTCAACTACATCGTCGACATCACCCCCGACTTCGAGGAGGTGCAATACCGGGTGCGTCCGATCGACTTCGACCAGCAGTGCTACGAAAAACGCCTCGAGGTTTACCGTCCGCACCTTTTTCCGGACAACAAACCGGTCGAGCAGTTAGTCCGTCAGCACCTCAATGTCCCGACCATCGTGCAATACCGTCAGGAAGAGCGATCCCAAACGGCCCGCCGTATCGATGTGGCCAGCCAGCGCTACAGCGCGTTGCTCTCGACGATGCGCAAGACCCCGATCGCCCCGCCCGAGCATGTGACCCAACTCGCCGGGGAATTAAACACCTACCACGAGTGCCAAGAATTCAGCGGAGCCGCTTCCATGGCTGACCTCGTCAGCCGGCACCTTCAACGCCTCCTCACCGACCGTATCCACGAGTGAGCCCAAACCTAGCCGCTGCCGCTCTTGCCTGCTGGG
>CAMBUL010000034.1 GCA_945871065.1 Chthoniobacter flavus
ACGTGCTGCGCAGAAAGTCGATGGGACCTTACCACTTGGAAATCGTCGGCGGAATTCAGACCGAACTGAGCCGCCAACACGCGGCCCTGGTTATCCTCCCCGCCGGCGATCTGCGCAAAGAAGACGACTATTTCCGGCTGGTCTCCAACGCGCACGTCGATGCGGTGATTTATCTCGGCCCGATCCCCCCGCCGATCCTCGGGCACCTCATCCGGCAGGGTCCGCCCGCGGTGGTGGCCGATGCGCCCCAAGGCAGCGGGAATGCCGACGTGATCTGCTTTGACAATGCGGCCGGGGCCAAAGCGGCGGCGGAGCATCTTTATGAAATGGGCCACCGCGAATTCGCTTTGGTCACGGGCGACGATCAGATCGCGAGCATGGAACGCGAAGCCGCCGCGATCGCTTATTGGACCGGGCGGGGAGTGCCCGCTACCTCCATCCGGCGCATCGCGGGCGATTTCAGCCGCGAGTCCGGCATGGAGGCGGGGGAAACCTTGCTCCGCGAAAAATCCATGCCGACCGGAATTTTCTGCCTCAACGACGAAATGGCGGTGGGCTTGCTCGCCGCGCTCCAGAACGGCGGCCGCTGCCGCGTGCCGCAGGATGTTTCCGTCATCGGATTCGATGACATCTTTTGGGCCGGTGGCTCGGTGCCCGCCCTGACCACGGTGCGGCTCGACAAGTGCCTGCTCGGGCGGCTCGCCGCGCAGCGCGTCTTGGAGCGCCTGCAGGAACCTTCGCTGGCGGCCACCTACATCCGGGTCGAACCACAAATCGTCTTGCGCAACTCAACGGGGCCCGGCCCGGCCAAGATCGGGCCCGACGTGCTTCGCCCTTGAGCTCCGTCGCCCAGCATCGTCCCTTCCCCGCGGACTTTCTCTGGGGTGCCGCCACCGCGGCCTACCAGATCGAGGGGGCCGCGGACCAGCACGGCCGCGGGCCGTCGGTCTGGGACCGCTTTTGCCGCACGCCGGACAAGGTGTGGGAGGGTCACGACGGCCGGACCGCCTGCGACCACTACCACCGCCACGGCGACGACATCCGGCTGATGAAAGATCTGGGGCTGCAGGCCTACCGCTTCTCCCTTTCTTGGACGCGCCTGCTCCCCCGCGGGCGAGGCAAGGTCAATGCCCGCGGATTGGATTTCTACGACCGACTGGTCGACAGCTTGCTGGAGGCGGGCATCCGGCCGTTCTGCACTTTGTTCCATTGGGATTACCCCACGGTTCTTTTCGACGAGGGTGGATGGGGTCATCGTGACTCGCCGGCTTGGTTTGCCGATTATACCGCGCTGGTCGCCCGGCATTTGGGCGACCGGATCGGGGATTGGATGACTTTCAACGAGCCCCAGTGCTTCATCGGGCTGGGTCATGGCACCGGCCTCCACGCCCCGGGACTGCGCTTGCCCATGCGCGCGCAACTCAAGATGGTGCGCCACGTGCAACTGGCGCACGGCTTGTCCGTCTCGGCCCTGCGGGCCGGATGCCCGAACCCGGTTCGCATCGGCTGGGCACCGGTCGGCGTGGTGCATTATCCGGCGACGGCCAAACCGGCCGACGTGCAGGCGGCACGGCGGGCGACCAATGCCTGCGGACGCGATCACCTTTTCAACAACACGCACTGGAGCGATCCGGTCATTCTCGGACGCGTGGCGCCGGAAGCGCGCCGGGCCTACGGCAAACTGCTCCCGAAATATTCCGAGGCCGACCTGCGCATCATGGCCCAGCCCTTGGAATTCTACGGGCTGAACATCTACCAAGGAACCCCGGTCAAAGCCGGCCGCGACGGCCGGGCCAAGGTGGTGCCCTTCGCACCGGGAAACCCGCGGACCGCCTTCGGTTGGAATATCACCCCGCCGGCTTTGCGCTGGGGCCCGCGCTTCATCCACGAACGTTACGGCTTGCCCGTCTTCATCACCGAAAACGGCTTGAGCAACACCGACTGGGTGGCCCAGGACGGCAAGGTGCACGATCCCCAGCGGATCGATTTCACCTCGCGTTACCTCCGCGAGTTGCGCCGCGCGGTGGCCGATGGCGTGCCGGTCAAGGGCTACTTCCACTGGTCACTGCTCGACAACTTTGAATGGGCCGAAGGCTACAAACAGCGCTTCGGCTTGGTTCATGTCGATTACGAAACGCAGCGGCGAACCCCGAAGGACTCCTACCACTGGTATCGCGAGGTTATCCGCCGCCGCGGAGCGGTGCTCTGATCCCGCGCGGAGAAATCCTACATGGGTTGGGCCGGAATGGCGGGACACTCGCGCTTCCCCTTATTGGCCTGATGCCAACGTCCTTTTGCTTTTCGACTATGGATCGAGCGGTAGGGCTCGGCCTTTGCCTCGGGGCCATCTTCACTGCGTTCCGGTTGGACCGGCCGTGTCGAAGCCCAGAGAAGGTTCGCGGTCGGGCCCGGAGGTCCGGACCCTACCTCGGGGCCGAAGGACAAAGTCCCAATGCGATGGGCCCTTGGTATGGACCTGAGGACGCATGCTTCCGGGCCCCGGTCCCCGAAGGAAGGGCCCCCGGTGGAGATAAAACAAAACCCGGTCCGCGAGGACCGGGTTTTGGTGAAAACTAAGGGAAGCTTAGCCTTGGCGGCGACGGCGAACGAGATGCGCGCCGAGACCCGCGGCACCGAGAGCGAGCAGAGCATAGGTGGAGGGCTCGGGAACAGTTTGCACCACGGCGCTGCCAAAGGTGGCTGCATCTGCGGGATTGGCATTGATGCCTGAGACCATGAACCCGTATTGGATGATGAGTCCAGTAGCTGAAGTGAGGTCCGCGGATACACTGAAAGGACCCGCCGCGGAAAGCACACTGAACTGATTGATCACCGCGGCGTAGCCAGCATTAGGATCGAGAGCCTTGATGAAAGCAACGGCCGTGTAATTCGGGCTAAGGAGATTGAAAGAATCAAGGTTCCCTAGGAACGTCACATTACTTCCGATAAGCGCGTTGTTCTCGACAAAAGTACTAGCTTCCATCCACTTGTTGCCGAGGGGGCCAGCTGTGACGCCGCCATCTGTGCTGTCAGTCCAGAACGCGCGATCATTGTTATTACCATTCAGAGAATCGGTGTAAGCGTTGAAGTTCGGCGCCAAGGTCAGCGTGCTGGCGGCGAAGACAGAGCTTAAGGCGGGTACACCCCACGACTGTCCGAAGACGTAGCCGCCTTTGGATCCTCCATCATTATTGAAGACGTTCATATATCCAACCCAGTTTTCACTGGGATCGACCTCGAGGGTCAGTTGGGCCGAGGCGGTGTTGGCCGGCAGCGCGAGGCAGCCGAGCAGAGCAAGGATGAGTGGGAGGATTTTATTTTTCATGTTGTTTTGGGATGGGATTTTAGTTGGGGGTAAGACAAGGTCCAATGGGGAATTTGCCAAACTAGTTGCATCCTACTTCATGGCTGGGGGGTGTCAAATAAAAATTCGACCCCCGATGAAAAAATTTTTACCCGGCCGCGCCGGCAACAACGGGGACCCGACAAACAAGCAAGCCACGACGTTCTGTCCGACGGCCGAAAGCCTGCAAAGTAAGATGCGGCCTGTGCCGATGCCGGGGTAGGCTGGAGCACCCATTCGCCGCACAGCCGTACATCGTACACTGCAGTATCAGAGTGGAGGGGGGCATGCCGCTCCCTCCCCGCTTTTTCGGTTCGAAAAAAGCCCCCGTGACCAGTTCGCCGCGCTTTTTGACCGTTTCGTCGCATTTTTTACGATTTTTAGTGCGATGTGCCGGTGGCAGAATAGAGGTGCGCTGGTCTCCGACCGATCGCCTCACCAACCGCCCAAGCCGTGAAAACAATGAAACACCGTTCTCTCTTTCTCTCGGTCGCCGCCCTGCTGACCTTGTTTGCCGCGAGCATGGGTCACACCTCGACCGCCTCCCCGAACACCCGCAACAACCCTCAACGTCCTGAATGCCGGGACACTTTAGACCGCGTGCCTTCCTGCTTTCTAAAACCAGGTTGGTCCTGTAGCGTTCCCGCCCCGTGAAAGGACCACCCACCCGAAAAAGGCCGGCCGCGACCACCATTCGACAGTCCACCGGGGAGTTCGTCGAATTTGACGGGGAACCTTTTTACCGTATCGGCGATCACGACAAGATGCCGCCCTTTTTCCTCTCGGTGGTCAGCGCGGAGGACCATTGGATGTTCTTGTCGAGCCACGGCGGGCTGACGGCCGGACGCGGGGATGCGGACCACGCGCTCTTTCCTTATGACACGGATGACAAAATACGGGACAACACCGAGACAACCGGAGGCAAGACGGTCATCCGGGTCCGCCGGGCCGGCGGGGATGCGCTCTGGGAGCCTTTCTCCATCCGGGGCGAAGGCCGTTTCCGCGTCCGCCGCAGCCTGCTGAAAAGTGTCTGGGGCAACGAGGTTTGGTTTGAAGAAAAAAACGAGGACCTCGGACTGGTCTTCCGCACGGGCTGGTCGAACAGCCGCCGGTTCGGCTGGATCCGGCGAAGTTCGCTGGCCAACACCGGCCGCCAGGGTGTGTCAGCGGTCTTCCTTGATGGCATCCAGAACATCATGCCTTCCGGCATCGGCAGCGATTTCCAAATGCGTTACAGCACGCTGCTCGACGCTTACAAGCGCAGCGAACGACTTCCCGGCAGCCGACTCGCCCTCTTCCGCCTGAGCGCGGTGCCGGCCGATCGCCCCGAACCCGCCGAGTCGCTCGAGGCCACCACGGTCTGGTCGGTTAGTCCGGTCAAGGCGGACGCCATCCTGCTCTCCGCCACGCAACTCGACGCCTTGCGCCGCGGGGAAACCCTACGGCCCGAGAACGATGTCTGCGGTCGCCGCGGGGCCTATTTTCTGCACGGCCGGAGGAACCTTGCGCCGGGGCAGACGGCCGAATGGATGTTCGGCGCCGACGTGTCACAAAGCGCCGCGGATGTCGTCCGGCTCGGGGCCGCCCTGGAAAAACCGTCCGCCTTCCGGCGGGAGGTGCTGGCCGACATCCGGGAAGGCACCGAAGAACTCAAACGAATCGTCGGCAGCTCCGACGGGTTGCAGATCTCCGCGCTGCCCATGGGATCGGCGCGGCACTACACCAACACGCTTTGCAACGTGATGCGCGGGGGCGTTTTCGCCCACGGGGAGAAAATCGACCGCGGCGATCTTGACCAGCATGTGCGTTCGACCGCGCCCGCCGTGGTCCCGCGCTGGAAACGCCTGGCCCGCCGCTTGCCCGCACAATTCGCCTACCCGGAACTCATCGAGGCGGCCCGCGAGGCGGCCGACCCGAGTCTGGAGCGAATCTGCCGTGAATACCTGCCCCTGACCTTCAGCCGGCGCCACGGCGACCCGAGCCGGCCGTGGAACCGCTTCACCATCCCCGCCCGGGATGCGGCGGGCCGGCGGGTGCTCGATTATCAGGGCAACTGGCGGGACATTTTCCAGAACTGGGAAGCCTTGGCCCAGTCGTTCCCCGGTTTCACCACGGGCATGATCGCGCGGTTCCTCAATGCTTCGACCGCGGACGGCTACAACCCCTACCGGGTCACGCGCCGGGGCATCGATTGGGAAGTGCCGGAGCCCCATGACCCGTGGGCCTGTATCGGATATTGGGGCGACCACCAGATCATCTACCTGCTCAAGTTGCTCGAACACGCCGAGAAGCACGATGCCGGCGGCCTGAGCGGTCTGCTCGAGCGCGACATCTTCGCCTACGCCAACGTCCCCTACCGCATCCGCGATTACCGCAGCCTGGTGGCCGATCCGAAAGACACCGTGGTCTTCGACCATGACCTGGAGAAAACGATCAAGACCCGGGTCAAGAAGCACGGCGCCGAAGGCAAGCTCCTCCTCGACGGGCACGAGCGGGTCATCCGCGCGAATCTCGCGGAGAAACTTCTTGTCCCGCTCCTCGCCAAGTTGACCAACTTCGTGCCCGGCGCGGGCATTTGGCTCAACACCCAGCGACCCGAATGGAATGATGCGAACAACGCGCTGGTCGGGCCCGGGGCCTCCGTGGTCACGCTAGCCTACATCCGCCGCTACCTTGCCTTCCTGCAAACCTTCTTCGCCGCCTCGCCCGGCGGGACGGTGCCCGTGTCCGGCGACATTGCCACCTTGCTCCGCGCCATCGCCTCGATCCTGCAGAAAAACGGCAAAGTTTTGCGCGGCAAGGTCACGGACCGCGACCGCAGGCGGCTGGTCGACTTGCTGGGCAAAAGCGGGGAGAGCTACCGCAAGAAAGTCTACGCCCGCGGGCCCTCCGGGCAGAAAACGGCCCTGCCGGTTGCCGAGTTGCTCCGCTTGATCGACACCGCGCTGGCCTGGACCGACCACACCTTGCGGCTCAACCGGCGCCAGGACGGCCTTTACCACTCCTACAATCTCATCGCCTTCGAGGGAGCGGACCGCATCGCGGTGCGTCACCTTTACGAAATGCTCGAAGGCCAGGTGGCCATCCTCAGCTCGGGTCTACTCTCCCCGCGGGAATCTCTCGACCTGCTCCGCGCGCTACGCCGCAGCGCCATGTACCGCCGGGACCAGCACAGCTACCTGCTTTATCCGGAGCGGCAACTGCCGCGCTTCGACCAGCGCAACAATCTTGCCCCGGGCGACGTGCGGGGCAGCCGGCTGCTGGGCCAACTCATCGCGGACGACAACCGCTTGCTGGTCGAAAAAGACGCGCTCGGTGCAGTGCATTTCCGCCCGGGGATCGGCAACCAGCGCCAGGTTGGCGAGGTGCTCGACCAACTGGCCGCCGACCCGTCTCTCCGCGCACTGGTGACCGCCGACCGCGCCCGCGTGCAGCGCGTCTATGAGGACTTGTTCGACCACCATTCGTTCACCGGGCGCTCGGGCACCTTTTACGGCTACGAGGGACTCGGCTGCATCTACTGGCACATGGTCTCGAAGCTTTTGCTCGCGGTGCAGGAGAATTTTTTCCGGGCCGAGAAGGATAAATCTCCGGCGGCGGTGCGCCGCGGGCTGGCCGCCGCCTACTATGACATCCGGAGCGGGCTCGGCGACTCGAAGACGCCGCAAGAATACGGGGCGTTTCCCATGGACCCCTACTCGCACACCCCGGCCAAGGCCGGGGCCAAGCAACCGGGACTGACCGGCCAGGTCAAGGAGGACATCCTTTGCCGCTTGGGCGAACTCGGCGTGTTCGTCGAGCAGGGCACCATCCGGCTCCGGCCCACCCTCCTGCACGCGGCCGAATTCGGCGAAGCAGCCGGCAAGTTCTTCTACTACGGGACGGACGGCCAAGCGAAAACCCTCGCTTTGCCGCCCCGCAGCCTCGCTTTCACGGTGTGCCAGACCCCGTTTATCTACCGGTTGTCGGACCAGGATGGACTCACCATCTTCCGGGCAGACGGGGCGGCCGCCCAGACCACCGATCTGGCTTTGGATGCGGGGAGTTCCCGCGACGTGCTCCAGCGCACCGGAAAGGTCGACCAAGTGGTCGTCGATTTGGACGCCCGCCGGTTGCTCCGGAGCCGGTAGGAGCCGGGTGGTTTGGCGCGGCGCGGTCGCCCCCCGACAGAGGCAAAGACCTTCTTTTGAACGACCTGCACCGCAACTAGGTCGAACGTTTAAATCGAACCGAACCATGACGTCTCACCCACCCGCCCCCTCCCCAACCAAAAATCCGAAAAACCGACCGGCAACCCGTTTGACAACCGGCCGGGCATGCATATGGTGTACAGCTATGTTACCCCAGACATTCATGAAGCGGTCCCTTAACTTTCTCCTTGTGGCCGTTGCCCTGCTCGTAGCGCCAAGCCTCTCGGCACAGACTACTACAAACCTTCTCTACTCCGAGAATTTCAACACCAACAAAGCTCTCGGCTGGTCTGGTTCCGGGGATGGCGTGGCAGGGTTCAGTTCTTCGATCGTGACAAGCCTGGCAAACAACGGGTTCCCGACGGCGCCGACCAGCGGGTATCTCGCAATGGTTGCCAACTCCTCGCAAAAACCCACGAATTCAGGGTGGTGGGCAGTCCAAGTATTACCCAAAATATCGACGCCCGCGGGTTTAGGGCAAACCGACCTGAGCAAAATCTCTTTAACTGCCAAAGTCCGCGCCAAAGGCCTCCCGCCGGGAGGAGCCGTGGCAATTTTGCGGATCATGGCCGCCGGAGACAACGCAGGCTATTTTCCCGAGTACAAACGGATTACCTTCGAGCCAACGATTCTGCAAGGGACTGACTGGCAGACCATCGGGGGCTTTCTTGACGACACGAGTCTGCAGGCAAAGAGCGGTTCTCGATATAATTTTACCCCGAGCACCAACAGCTACGAAATCGTCTTGGAACTGAGCGGCAACAACCAGAGCACCGCGCCCGGTTACGTCGCCTACAACAGCCCGACTGGACCATCAAATAACGGAAGAAAAAACCCCGGCTTTGCCCCGAATTCCGCTATCCGACTTGAGGTAGACGACGTCGTGTTAGCAGTCGTCAATCCGTTGAATTTGCCCACCGCCATCGGCACCGTCTCACCCATCGGTGCTCCGATCGGAAGCACCGTGACCATCACGGGCACATCGTTTGGCGCCTCTCCTGTCGTGAAATTCAACGGATTGACTGCCGCGGCCACCGTGAACAGCGGCGGCACTTCCATCACAGCCACTGTCCCCGCTGGCGCGACCACCGGCAAAATCACCGTGACCGGCACGACGAGAACTGCCACCAGCCCGTACGACTTTTTTGTCACCGCTCCCACAAACTTACTGGCTGATCCGACCTTCTTGAAGAGCAGTAGCGCCACCAGCATGGAATACTGGACTTCGTTTGAAGGCGCGCGCTTGGTTAGCACGAGCAATGTCGCGCCGGATGCCAACGTCAGTTGGAACGACCTTCCGGGAAGTGCAGGCACACCATTCATGATCATGCCAGGGTGGGAAGGAGGCCCCTATGCAGGTTTCATGCAGAACCGGATCACCTTCAATCCATCGGCAGGCAGTTTCTTCACCCTCACTTTCCGCGGCAAATTCGAACCGAACTATTCAGCGGAGGAGACTCTGGTCACGTTCATGGACGGAGATCCCTCGCCCACGCGGAACTTCAAGGTGGTGGATATCGGTGACCAAGTGGCGGCCAACCTTGGCCGATGGGCCACTTACACCGCCCGCTATTATGCCTCCCCGGCCGATCTCGCGGCTATGAACGGAAGTCTGTCGGTCAAAGTCCAGCCCCTCGAACGCCGAGTCGGAGGGGACCAAGCCAGCGTCTTCTTCGACGACTTCGTCCTCACCCAACAAGACGCCGCAGTCGTCGGTCCGCAGCTCACGGTCAGAGTCGGCGGTAACTCGTACACCAGTGGTGCTACCGCCTCTTTGTTCGCACCGCTCGTCGGCTACACCACGCCCTACTCCATCGTTTTACAAAACGACGGTGCCGAGACTCTGATCTGTCCCTCTGTTTCACTTTCCGGAACGTCCTTCGCTTGGAGCGGGGGTTCGAGCGCTTCCCTCCAACCTGGAGAAAGCCGCACTTTCACCGCGACGGCGACACCGACCGACAGCACCCTGCTGGCCGGCACCCTCACCGTGTTGAGCAACGACAAGGAAACCGCCGACCAGACCTACGCGGTGAATTTGCAAGCCACGCCGGTCTCACTCGAGGACAATTTCGAGAGCGGCACGGCGGTCGATCTCGGTTGGACTCCGGTCTATGACGCCGACGGCACCAATTTCGACCAAGATGCCACCGTTTCCGTGGCCAGCGGCGCGCTTAGACTAGCAGTTGACTCCTCCAACGCTCCCGCTTCTTGGTATTACGGCGTGCGCAAAGCGTTCGCTTCTCCCGGCTCGATCGACTTGGCCAACAGTTCGCTGATTGCCTCGCTCCGGGCCGTCGGCATCTACGATCTCGACCCTTTGGTAACACAAAATAAGGTCCAAGTCTACCTTGAGTCGCTGAATAGCTCCGGGGCACCTACCGGACGAATCTCGCTGGGTCAATGGATCGACGAAACATCGGCAGAGTCAACCCCAGGCGTAGGAAACTACTACACGCCGGATGGCATCAAAGACCGCGTGGTCGTTCTCTTGCCCGAGGGCGGAGACTACACCACGGAGGGCGGACCCCTTCCTCCGGTGAATAACGAGGAATTCGACCCCAATGCGCCAGCCTTCCAGATTGTCGTGCTCATGACAGATTTCGAATTCTTCAACGACACCGGCAACATGGTGGAAATCGACGCGATGAATCTTGTCTTGGCCACGCAACCCTTCTCCGTGGCCAACGGCGGTTTCGAAACCGACACCACGGATTTCGGCACGGGCACCGCTCCGACCGGTTGGTATCAATTTCCCGCTGATGGCGTGAACAAGAACCTCGTGGCCAACGGCACCTTGGTCTACAACGCAACGACTGGTTTGGAGGATCCCAACGTGGCCTTTCAGGCTTATGCCGGGACCAAAGCGACCAAACTTTACGGGCAAAATTACTATGTGGGCATGACCTGGGTGGGACCCTCCCAGTCCGGAGTCGTTTACCAAGAATGGTCGATGGCTGGGACAGCCGGTCTGTCCAGCGGTCAAGCCATCCACGCCCGCGGCGCAGCCAAGGTCTTCGGCATCGACCTGCTGACCGGTGGCAGCACCTTCAACTTCGGTTTCCGCTACTTAAATGACGCGAACGTGCCAGTGAGCCCCGACGAAGTCACCACCATCACCGCATTGACCGATGTCCCTGACCAATGGGTCGCCTTGGTGGCCAACGGCACCGTCCCCGCCGGCGCGACCAAAGTGCAACTCATCGCCGAGTTCGTGCAAAACAACTCGACCGACACCGGCGCAGCCTACCTTGATGATGTTTCGGTCGGTCTGGGTTACTGCCCCTCGACCAAACAGGTCGACTCCAAAACTTACCAGCTCGTCTGGTCGGACGAATTCGACGGCTCTTCGCTCAACACCGGCAACTGGACGCCAGAAACGGGCGACGGCGGTTGGGGCAACAACGAAGTGCAGACTTACACTGCCAACCCCGAGAACCTCCGCGTGAAAGACGGCAGCCTGGTCATCCAAGCCGTGAAATCTAACGGTGCCTGGACCTCGGCCCGGATCAAGACACAGGACAAGCGCATTTTCAAATATGGCCTGATCGAATTCCGGGCCAAATTGCCGACCGGAGTCGGCCCGTGGCCCGCCGCCTGGATGATGGGCAACAACATCGGGTCGGTCGGCTGGCCGCACTGTGGCGAAATCGACGTGCTGGAATGGCGCGGCTATCCGACCAGCGATGCCAATACGGTCGGCCACGCCCTCCACTCGCCGCAGCGGAACGGAGGCAATCCGGTCGAAGCTGATCCCCGCTCCGCGGTGAGCAACCCGTCCACCCAGTTCCACACCTACGGGGCACTCTGGAAAAGTGACAGCGTGACCTTCAGCGTGGACGGCGTGGACAAAGCCACCCTCGAGTTTCCGGTTGAGGACCGAGCGGCGTTCCAGAAGGAATTCTTCCTCCTGCTCAACATGGCCATCGGGGGCAATTACCTCCAAGGCCAAATCGATTCAGCCCTCACTGGGGCGACCTACGAGGTGGACTACGTGCGGGTCTTCCAAGACCCCGACGGCAACAACCCGACGGACACCACCCCGCCGCTCATCACCATCCTAGGCAACAATCCTGTCTCCCTCTCGTGGGGTACCAGCTATGTTGACGGCGGAGCTACCGCCTTCGATGCCGGCGACAATGCCAGTGTGCCGGTGGTGACCGTTAATCCCGTGGACACCTCCGTCCCGGGCGAGTACTCGGTCACATACACCGCGCAAGACAGCACAGGCAACTCGACCAACACTAACCGTTTGGTCAACGTCATCATGGCCAACAATGGGAACAACGTGGGCGCCGATGGTTTCACCGATAGCCTTCGCTATGCCTTAGGTGGAACCGGGCCGGAACCGCTTGGGTTCTTTGCGTGTCCGAGCAGTTCGATAACGCCGGGCACCAACGGAACGAAAAACCTCGTCATGACCTACTTCGCGCGGACCAACGAGAATGTCAGCCTTCTTCCCTGGGCCTCGGCGAATCTGGCCTCGAGCAACGGTTGGACCACCAATGGCATTATCGTCACCATCCTGAGCAACGTGGCAACCAATGGCACCAATCTCGAAAAACGTCAGGCCACCACCCCGGCCACCAATTCGCAAAAATTCATGCGCCTGCGCTCCATGTTCACCCAGTGACCTCGCGAAGACCAAACGGCCCAAAGCATCCCCGGGCAAAGACACCCCGCGAGCAAAATTAGTTGTGCCATCCGCTGACTGATCTAGATTACAACCAGTATGAAGATCCCCTCCAAAGCAAACGCCGCCTTCACCCTGATTGAATTGTTGGTCGTCATCGCCATCATCGCCGTTTTGGCCTCGTTGGCTGTCCCGGCGGTCAATGGCGCCTTGAAAAGAGGGACCGGCGCAGCCTGCCTCTCGAACCTTCGACAAATCGGCATTGCTACCATTGCTTATGCGGTGGACAACGACATGGTTCTGCCTGCGGCCGGCGGCGGGGGCAGCCCCGAATGGGCGACCAGCATCGCTTCTTACACCGGAGTGGATGCCAAGCGGAACAAAAGCATCTTTGTCTGCCCGGGGTGCGATGTTACGGTCCAAAGCGGAACCGGCGCTGAGGTGGCCGTCACTTATGGCGCGCACGGGGGCCTGATGCCAAAAGGCGGGGAACCCATGGCGTTGGACTTGGTCAAAAATGCCTCCAGCTTGATCCTCTATGCCGATATGTGTCAGAACCCCGGCAACAAAGGGTGGTCTCCGTACTCGATCGAGAATCCCGGCGAGTTCAAGGGAGGCGGCCGCGGCGGAAGTACGTCCACCACAGACGCCGCGATCAGCACCGGTCCCGACAAGGACTCCGGGAACAATGCGTGGATGCGCTACCGCCACAGCGGAAGCGTCAATGCGGTGATGGGTGATGGTAGCGCTCGGTCCTTCAAAAAGGGCACGGTCCTGAGCAGCAACGCCAGCATCGTTAAGTAGCAAAGTCTCCGCGCTGGCCCGATCTCAGCCTGCCCACCCGAGCAGCTTGCGCTCGCGGATGATTTTGGCCACTTCCGGGGGAACGCATTTTTCCCAAGCCGGTTCCCCGGCACGGATCATGGCGAGCACTTGGGGGGACTTGATGCCGAGGATTTCTTCGCGGTAGTCGGTCACCGGAACAATGAAATCGTTCTCGCGGAGATATCCGTAAAGGTGGGCCAACTGGGGCTCGACCCGAAAATTATCCGCCGTGATGATTTTCCCGTCGCTGGCGCGACGGGGAAAGGCGTAGAGGCGGACGTTCTTTTTGAAAAGCCGCCCCAGCCCCTCAAGAATACCGCCCTCCAGGTCGGTGTAGTATTTCTCGCGGAAAATCTCCTCCAGCGCGGGCACTCCGAGTGCCAGGCCGATCGCCTGGTCGGTATAACGTGCAAGGTAATCGACCAGACGGAAATATTCCCCGAAGCTGGAAACGAGCACAGTCTGACCGAGGGCTCCCAAGATGTCGGTGCGGTCGAGGAAGTCTTGCGGGTCGAGTTGGCCGGTGCTCATCAGGTTTTCCATCGTGATCTCGGCCAAAGTGAGGACTCCGCGCGGCGCCTCCTTTTCGCGCGGGGCAAAGTCGTCATAAGCGCAGCGCAACATCTCGTGGGTGACATGCGTGACAGGGCGAAAACTGCCGCGCTCGACCAGCACCGCACGCTTGTAGAGTTCCTCGGACGGTTGCACGACTTCGCCGTCCGCGCGGAACATGGCGGCCCGACCCAACCCCTGGGCGACCAACTGGAGGCTCATCAAACGGTTGTCGACCGTGGAAAAATCCGGACCGCCGAAGCGGATCATGTCCACCTCAATGCGTTTCGCCGTGAGGTCGTCGAGCAGGCTGCCGATCAGCTTTTCCGGTTCCCCATGGAAGCGGAAGGCCCCGTAGATCAGATTGACCCCCATAATTCCGATCGCTTCTTGCTGGGCGGTATTCTCCGCGTCGAGCATGCGGATGTGGATGATGATCTCGTTGACCCCCCCGCGGGGGACCGTCTGGAAGCGGATACCCATCCAGCCGTGCGATTCGTGGTCCCCGTGGAAGCTGCGCGTCGCCACGGTGTCGGCAAAAACGAAAAATGTCTTTTCCGCGCCCATCTTTGTCTCAAGACGCTCACCGAGCAGGGAGTATTCGTGCCGGAGCATACCGCTGAGGCGTTCGCGGCTGACGTAGCGCTGCACGGACCCGTAAATGGCGTCGCTAAAAGTCATGTCGTAGGCCGACATCGTTTTGGCCACCGTGCCGGCCGCCGCACCAACGTGAAAAAACCGCCGCGCCACCTCTTGTCCCGCCCCGATCTCGGCCAAGGTACCGTAGACGCTGCCGTCGAGATTGAGATCCAGTGCTTTGCGATTAGCCGAAAGATGGTAATCGTTGGCGGGCATGAAGGGCGTGAATTCTGCTCACCACAGGGCCGCACGGCAACGGTAAAAGGATGACCTTGCTCCTCTCGGTGCTTGCCAGCGGCCCGCGGCGTCTTGAAATTATCCCAAGGCTCCAATGTTCTGCGCGCCACTCCTCCGCCCTGCCGTGATAGCCGCGGCCGTCCGCCAGAACGCCGTCTTGCAGCGGGCCATCGAACAGGCCAAATATTCCATTCCCATGCCCCTTGACTCCCGCCTGCGCTTCATCTGGGACGGTAGGCGCGAGCCATACCGCCGGGTCTTCACGGACAACCTTTCGCCGGACGATGCCGCGCGCCTCATGCCGCGCGAGGCCGAGCGGCGGATCACCGAGGGCCCGCAGTGAAAAAAGATGACCAACTGGCCGAAGCGGTGGCCCTGGCCGCCGTCGGCGGATGGGATCCCACCGCGCGCCGCCGCGGGTTCCTCGGCCTCTGTTTGCTTCCGGCCCTGATCTTGCTCGCCTTCGTGCTGGTCTACCCTTTGTTCTACAACGTCATGCTCTCGCTCTCCGACGCGAGCATCTACCGCATCCGTGACTGGCAGATCACCGGGATCCAGCAATACCTCAACGTCTTTCGAGACCAGCAGTTCTGGGTTATTTTCAGCAAAACCGTGGTCTGGACGGCGGTGAGCACCTTCCTTCAGGTCGCCATCGGGGTTGCCCTTGCCATCGTCTTGAACCAGGACTTTATTCGCGGTCGCTCGGCCTGGCGCTTCCTTCTTCTTCTCCCTTGGGCCATGCCGCAATACATCACCGCGCTGACTTGGCGCGGGATGTTCCATGGGGAGAACGGTGCGGTGAACCAATTTCTGGCCAACACCTTCGGCCTCCCGCCAGTCGAGTGGCTCACCTCCCCTGTCGAGGCCTTCACCGCGGCCATCCTGGTCAATGTGTGGATGGGTTTTCCTTTCATGATGATCGTGGCGCTGGTCGGCTTGCGCAGCATTCCCCCGGGCCTTTACGAGGCCGCCATGCTCGACGGGGCGTCGGCTTGGACCCAGCTCGTGCGTCTCACCGGACCCATGCTGCGACCGGTCATGCTCCCGGCCACCACCCTCGGCATCATCTGGAATTTCAACAACCTCAATGTCATCTGGCTCTTTTCCGATGGCGGTGAACCCGGGGACTCGACCCACATTCTCGCTTCTTACGTCTACAAGACGGCATTCACTTACTACCAGTTCGGTTGGTCGGCTGCGCTCTCGGTGGTCATCTTTGTCATACTTTTTCTCGCCGTGCAGGCCTTCCTGCAGGCCGGACGCTGGCGTCGCTGATCACCGCAGCCACAGCCACCCCGCCACAGCCGGTCCGACGGCGATCCAAAGGAGTGCACCAGCGGCGAGGTAGGGGCCGAAGGGGATGCGACCGGCCGCTTCAAGACGCCCGGTGGCCAGGAGAACCACTCCGGCCACCGCACCGACGACCGAACCTGCGGCGATACTGAAAAGTGCTCCGGGCCACCCCAGAAAAGCACCCAAGGTGAGCATGAACTTCACATCGCCGAAACCCATGGCCTCGCGGGGAACGACAACCGCAGATGCCACCCCGCTCCACCCGTCAGCTGCGGCATAGTCGCATGCCGCGCCGCCGCGCCGGACGCCGTCCGGCCCGAGAAACCACACCTCACCCCGGTCGGTATGCAATTCGAGCACATCCGTCGGGCGGTAAAAAATCTCCGCCAAGTCCCAGTCATCCTCCCCGAGGCGCAAACAAGGACCCTTCTCCCGGGCCTGCAGCACAAAAGCCTCCGCCGGTTGCAACTCGAGACGTTTGCGGCCAAAAGCGAGTTTACCCAACTCGACGACCGCAAAGAGCACGGCAAAACCGACCCCGGCCCCGAAGAGGCTCGAGCGCAGACCAGCCTCCCAGTCCCCGCCCGGCTGCAAGCCGGTGACCAGCATGCTTAGCACCACTCCCGCCGCAGCCCCGCCCAGGGTGAGGCTGTCGGGCAAGATCATGTGCTCGAGGTCGATGAACGTTCCCGCGACAAGGATGCCGGCCAAAATCATGTAAGCGACGGCGACCGGCGGCGGGAAACTCGACCAGAGCCAAAGGAACAGCCCCGCGGTGAGAAGCTCGACCAGCGGATAGCGCGCCGGGATGCACCGGCCGCAACCCGCACACCGCCCCCGGAGCCACAACCAACTGGCGACCGGGATATTCTCGTACCACGGGAGGGAGCGCCCGCACTGCGGACAAAAGGAACGCTTGGGGTGGCCCAGCCCGATGCCGCGTGGCAGGCGATGCACCACGGCATTAAGGAACGAGCCGCAAATCAGGCCGAAGACAAAAACCGCCGCGGAGGCCCAGGGTCCGCTCATTCCCGAGGAAGTTTTTCCTCGGCCAATTCGCAGAGCACATGGAGGAGGAATTTTTGCGCTTCCTGGATGCGGGCCGTGTTCTCCCCCGGCACGATCAATTCGATCTCGGCCGCGCTTTTGGTGAACCCGCCATCCCGGCCGAGCAAAGCAATGCTCACCATGCCCCGGCGCCGCGCTTCTTCGATCGCGGCCAACACATTGCGGGATTTGCCCGAGCTGGAAATACCGATGAGCACGTCACCGGATTGACCGAAGGCGCGGACCTGCCGCGAGAAAGCGTCGCCAAATTCGTAGTCGTTGCCGATGGCGGTGAGCAACCCACCATCGACACCCAGGGCGAGCGCGGGATACGGACGGCGGTCACCGACAAAGCGGCAGACAAACTCGGCGGCGATATGCGCCGCGTCGGAGGAACTGCCGCCGTTGCCGCAAAGCATTAGTTTGTGACCCGAGACCAAGGCGGCTGTGACCGCATCGGCGGCGCGGACCAGAGGTTCTTCGAGGGGAACAAGCGCGTCGAAGGCGGCACGTGCCGCCTCGAGAGACCGCCGGTAATGCGTCATGACCCCGACCTCCCAAACCCGATGGGCGCGAACTTCTTCATCGAGAACGAGCATCTTGATGACCGATGCGGTGAAGCAAGACAATTCCCCCCCGGCCCGCCGCCGTTTGACATCGGCGGCCAAACCTTCTTTGATCAACCCATGCCCTCGCGTTCCGGCTTGTTTGTCGCGGCTCTGCTTCTGGCTTCCTGCACCACGCCACCCAAAGCCGTGGACTTGGTCGATGCGCCTGTTCTGCCCCTCGCCCTGGACGGGGATTTTACCTTCCGCAAAATCCACCGGTTCCTCAACCAACCGGAACTTTTCCAGACCACGCAAAACGAGTCGATCAACTTTGAGCGGACCCGCGTGAACTTCGGCGCTCTTTCCGCGGACGAGCAACGCCAGCGCCAAGGCACCTATTTCGATTTTTTCTGGCGGGCCAACCGCCCGGCCGATGTCACGGTGCGCCTTGAATACCGCCAGGCCAAGACAGGCAATGCCGTGCGCGCCCAGGCAATCGGCTACGAACAGGCCAAGGGCTCGGTCAAAACTTCCTTCGCCGTGATCGGCGACAACCACCTATGGAACGGTCCTATCACCGCCTGGCGCTGTCTTCTCATCGAGAACAACCGCATTGTCGGCTTCACCCAGTCGTATCTGTGGAAGTAGCAACTCCAGAGTTCCCCGCTTGACTTGCCGCAACGGCACCGTCTGATTGCATCACGAACCGTGAGCTCCATTTCGTCAGTCCAAGTCGGGGTAGCCGGACCCTCGGCATGGGTCCGCATCAACGGACGCGGCACCTTCCAAAATAGTGCCGGACTCAAAGAATTCGCCGCCGAAATGATGCGCCGGGGCCAGCGCGAATTCGTCGTCGATCTGGCCGCTTGCGAACTAATGGACTCCACATTTCTCGGCACTTTGACCGGCATCGCGCTTGGCCTCCCGCCCGAGGGCAAACTCACCGTGGTCCGCGCCAATGACCGCAACCGAGCCGTCATGCAGAATCTCGGCCTGGACCGCATCTTTGCCGTGGAGGAAAGCGCCCCGACTCCCGCTCCCGGACGCATGGAAGATGCCGAGACCAATCCCCCGCAGAAGGCCCGCCGGGAAACCATCATTCAAGCCCACGAGAGTCTGGTCGCGGCCAATCCGGCGAATGCCATCCGTTTCAAGGACGTTCTCGAGTTCCTCGAGCAAAAGGCGCCATGAGAACCGCGCCCTTGATGCCCCGGCCTGCCGGACCCTAACCTTTCCGCCCCGTGCGGGAACCCATGGTCACCGGCCTGCTCATCATCTTTGTCGCGCTCTCCGGCTTCCTCAGCTGGAAGCTCGTCCGGCAACAGCGGGCCCTGCGTTTGCTCGGACACGAATGGCGGGCCTTGCAGGCCGAAGAGAAGCAGGTCTTTGATTTTCTCCGCGGCCTCGGCGAGTCGTTCGGTAGCGGCGCCGGGCACCGCGACTTGCACCGCCTGATTGTCGAGAGTGGCGTGCGCATCCTCAACGCCCACGGCGGCGCCCTCTACCTGGTCGACCGGGGGGGAGAGTTTCTCTCGCCCGCTTACATCAGCCGCACTTGCGCCCCTCTCGTCCGTGTTCCTCCTCACATCCGCCAGCAGGCCACCTCGAATCCCGTCGCTCTCGAGAGCTACTTGCGCCTCTCTCTGGTGCATCCGGGGGATGGCGCCGTGGCGCGCATGTGGAAGGAAGGCGGGGC
Organism: Chthoniobacter flavus; assembly: GCA_945871065.1. Classification (GTDB taxonomy): domain Bacteria; phylum Verrucomicrobiota; class Verrucomicrobiia; order Chthoniobacterales; family JACTMZ01; genus JACTMZ01. Next base: position 19,001 of record CAMBUL010000034.1, read on the forward strand.
GCGCATTTTCAATTTCTCCGATCCGGAGTTGGCCGGATTGGCCGCCAACGGCCAGGGAGCCACTTCGGCCCTTGTCGGCTGCCTCTCTTACCGCGACAAAACACTGGGCGTTCTGGCTGTGGTCAACGGACCAATGAGCGCGACCTTTGGTCCCGACGACCTCGCCGTGTTCAAAGCGATCGCCGAGCAGTCCGCCTTCGCGCTTTTCAGCGAAGCCGTGTACCTCGAAGCTGGAGAGAAGCGGCGTCTCGACAGCGACCTCGAAACGGCCCGCGAAATCCAGAGCATCCTCCTCCCGGCCGGCTCGCCCGAGATCGCCGGCTATGAAGTGAGCGGACTAAACATCCCCGCACGGCACGTCAGCGGAGATTATTTCGATTACCTGCGGATCGACGAACACCATTGGGGGCTGGCCATCGCCGACGTCTCGGGCAAGGGCATTCCCGCCGCACTCATCACCGGCATGTGCCGCAGCCTGCTCCGCGCCGCCGCTCCCGGCTGCACCTCGGCGGCCGAAGTCATGCGTGCGGTCAATCGGCGACTTTATCCCGACATCAAGCAGGACATGTTCGTCAGCATGCTCTATGTCGTGATCGACACGCGGACCAACGATGTGACCCTGGCCCGGGCCGGCCACGATCCTCCTTTGCTCTATCGTGCGGCCGGCCGCGAAGTGCTTCCTCTGCGGCCGCCGGGCATGGCCGTGGGCATTGACAGCGGCAGCGTGTTCGATAGGGTCATCACCGAAGAAATCGTCACGCTGGCCTCCGGAGACGGCATCCTCCTCTACACCGACGGTGCCACCGAGGCTCTGGATGCGCACGGAACGGAATTCGGCCTGCCACGGCTGATCCAAGCCGTCCAAGCCAACGCTCCCAAGGGTGCCGCCGCGACGGTCTCCAACATCGCAGCCGAACTGCGCGAATTCGCCGGCGAATTCGCCCAGTACGACGACATCACCTTGATTTCCATTCGCAGACTATGAGCAAGAAGCAAAAAAACGAATCCTCCCCGGGAGCCATCGCAGAAACAGAACCCCCGACCACGCCCGATCCCGTGGCGGACCCCGCCGCCGAGGCAGAAAAGTTCCGCGACCTCGCCATGCGCACCGCGGCCGATTTCGACAATTTCCGCAAGCGTGCGGCGCGAGAAAAAGAAGACTCCATCCGCTACGCCAACACTTCCCTCCTCGGTGATCTGCTTCCGCTCATCGACAATTTCGAACTTGGCCTTGAAGCGGCAAAATCCGCGCCCGACGCGGGTGCCATCCTGCAGGGACTCGGCATGGTGGCCCGGCAATTCCGCGATTTCCTCTCGTCGGCCGGCCTCGAGGAGGTCGTGACCGAGGGGGCAATATTCGATCCCAACGTGATGGAATCCGTCGGCCACGAAAACAGCGACACCGTGCCGGAAGGCCAGGTGCTGCGCTCCACGCGCCGCGGCTACAAATTGCGCGACCGCCTCCTGCGGCCGGCCAGCGTCTTTGTCTCCAAAGGTCCCGCCGCCTGATCCTCCATGTCGTCCCGCCATCCTAGGGATCCCTACGAGACCCTCGGGGTCTCCCGCAGTGCCGCCGTCGAGGAAATCAAAACTTCCTATCGCAAGCTCGCCATGAAGTATCACCCGGACCGCAACCCGGGGGACGCGGCGGCGGAGGAGAGTTTCAAAGAGATTTCCCAAGCTTATGACATTCTGATCGATCCCGACAAGCGCGCCGCCTACGACCGCTACGGATACGCCGCCTTCCAGGGTCCGGGGGGCGGGCCGGGCGCCGGCTTCCACGATCCGTTCGATCTGTTCCGCGAGGTCTTCGGCTCGGGCGGGGGAGGCATTTTCGAACACTTTTTCGGCGGGAGCGGCGGGGGTGCCGACCAGGCGCGCGGCGCGGACCTCCGCTACGATCTGGAAATCAAGCTTGAGGAAGCAGCCCGCGGCGTCGAAAAAGAAATCGAAATCGGCAAGACAGGCCGCTGCTCGGCCTGCGGCGGTTCCGGCGGAGGACCCGGCGCGCACCTTCATACTTGCCCGACTTGCCGCGGACGCGGCCAGGTAATTGCCACGCGCGGTTTTTTCCAGGTCGCCCAGCCGTGCCCCCGCTGCCACGGGGCCGGCGAGATGTTCGACCATCCGTGCAAAGTCTGCCGCGGGGACGGGCGGGCTGAGACCACAACGCGGATCAAACTGAAAATTCCCGCCGGCATCGAAGACAGTTCCCGCCTGCGTTCCAGCGGAAATGGCGAGGCCGGCGTGCGCGGGGCAGCCTCCGGCGACCTCTACGTCGTCGTCCACATCCGCGAACACGCGGTCTTCGCCCGCGATGGAGACGACCTTTTCTGCGAAATGCCGGTGTCCTTTGTCATTGCCGCACTGGGCGGGGAAATCAACGTTCCTACCCTCGAAGGCAAGGCCTCCATCAAAGTCCCGGCCGGAACGCAAAATGGCACGGTGTTCAAATTGCGGGGCAAAGGCATGCCGCACCTGCGCGGCTCGGGTCAGGGCCAGCTTCTGGTCCGCGCCGTCGTCGAGGTGCCGACCAAACTCACCCCAGGACAACGGAGGAAGCTGGAGGAATTTGCGGAGAGCTGTGGCGACCAGAATGCGCCCATGGCGAGGAGTTTCCTCGAGCGGGCCAAGGAATTTTTCTCTTGAGGCTCACCAACCGCACTGCTCCACCGAGTCGAGGTGGCGCGAGATCGCGTCGTTGCGGCGCACGGTGGAATCCGGAACCACCGGCGCGCGCACCGTACCGGCGGCCTCGTCGGCCGGCGCTTGGTTGACCTGGTACCAGTTCATGTGGTCGGTGATCTCACGGCTGCGATCATCCAGGGCCAAACAAAGCTCCTCGGTGGCCTCGAAGCGCCCGACAAAACCGCGGCGCCGGTTGCGGGCCAAATCGTCGAGCAAGGTGCGGTATTCCTCGACCAGCGGGGCGTAAAGCGGATGCGAGCGGAAAGCCAACCTCTGCATCTCTTGCGCCGCCCGGGCGAGGCGGAACCGGCCGTCCTCTTTGCGGGAAAGGGCAACCAGAGCGTCCGCCGCAGGGGCCCCGTCGACCGAGGCATCCAAATCCACGAGAATTTGCCGCAACTTTTTACCGGTTTCCTCCGCCCCGAGAAATTCGAGCTTCTTCGGAGTGGAGAGTCGCGCCACGGCCAACGCCCAGAGCCGCGCCAACTTGGCCTGATCCTCCGCTAGCTCCGGCCATGTCTGGGCGAATCGTTGTTCGGGCTCGCGGGCCGGCTCGGCCAGGGTCAAATTCTCGATGATGCGGCGGCGGCCAGCGGGGAGTTCCAGCAGTCCGCTGTAGAGGGCCAAACTTTGCGCCGCGTGCAGTTCGCGGGCGCGACCCTTCATCGTGGCGGCATTCTGCCCGAGAAAGCGGTCGAGGCGCGGCATGCTCCTCGTCTCCAAGAGGTCCGTGTACAGCGAGGCGTCCCGCGATGCCTCCCGCCCGAGCGAAGCGGCCAGAGCAGAGGACAACCAGTCCGGCGGCTCGATGAAGCGGCCGCCCTCGAATTTTTCCCGGCGCATTGATCGCTCGAGCAGGAGGGCACGCAGGATACCGCGGTCCACCGCAGCGGCATCAGAAACGGTCGCGGGGGCCAGATCGAGCTGGATCTTGCGGCCCGCTTCGCCGGCCTCGAAGACCTGCAGAAGCACGGGGGACTGCCTCAGCCGCACTCCGTCACCCGGGGTGAGCACGACAAGCACGGGCGTTTTCCATCCGTCCGAATCCGGCAACTCGCGCTGCAGGCCGGTTTTCAACTCCTCGGCGCGCCGCACCAGTTCCGAGCGCTGACCGCGGGTGCCGCCGAAAGCGGTGAACTGCTTCGAATTGCTCACCGTCCGGTTTTCCGGCTTGAGCAACTCCGGGGCAGCCACCTGCGCCGTGGCCGGGCCGCAGGCCAGCACCCAGGCCAGCACCCATCGCCCGCCCATTTTCACCGCGTCGAACCCGACCAGCGCAAGGTGACCGACTGGGGAGTGACAACGATGCTCGAGGCCGCGGACAAGTCGCCAAGCGGACCAGCGAGGGCATCAACCAAGCTGCCGAACTGGCGCCGGACCAAGATTCCGGCCACCGCGGGCAAGGGCAGCCGACCGACCGAAAAACTCCGTGCCACCAAAGTCATCCCGTCCCCCTCGGGGACCGGGGCGTAACAGCCCTCGAAATAAAGGCGCAATCCGGCCGGAAATTTCGTTTCCAAACCGACCCGCACATCGCCCTGCCCCGGAACCGCGTAGATGCGCTGGGGATCGAGCCGGAAAATGCCCTCGCCTTGCGGTCGGAGCACGACACTGGAAACCAGCCAGGTGTTGATGTCCGCCGCAGGCACACTGAAGGAGCGCGTGCCGCCGGCCTGAGCGGAGGTGGCCACCAAGGATGCCAGGCGGCCGGCCAGAGCGGTGTCGGGAGCGACCGCAACCGGCAAATCGCGCGGCGGCAGCAAAGCGAGGACCACGGCAACGGCCAGACCGCCAAGGACAAGGAGACGCACGATGCCCGCAACGGATCGGCCCCAGGCGAATGGCTCGCGGGGTTTCTTCATTTTCGCCACCTCGGTGGGATGCATGTAGCCGGTCGGCGCCGGCGGCGCCTGCGCACCACGCTCCAACCGTGACCCGCAACTATGACAATAAACCCGCGTCGGATCATTGTCGTATCCGCAGCTGGAACATTTCAGGCCCATGGGGATCCTATTTGTCCCCGCCCGCGGAGGATGTGCCGCCAGAGGACGAGGATGTGCTGCCGCCGGATGAGGGCGGAGGGGTCGCTGCCGGCTTGTCCGCCGCTTTGCTTTCTTTGGCGCCGCCCCCGCTGTCTTTCTTCGCCGCTTGCTTGTACCCCTCGCTGCGGTAGTCCGTGGTGTAAAATCCGCTGCCTTTGAATATGAGACCCGCGCCGGTGCCGAGCAGGCGCTTCACCTCACCGTGCCCCCACGGGCTCACTTGGCACTGAGCTTCGGGGCAGGTCTTGAAAGCATTGTCCTTCATCGACTGGAAGACCTCGAAATTTTTCTCGCACTTCAAGCAATGGTATTCGTAGGTAGGCATAAGGACTGGATCTTCTTTATCCGCAGTCCGCCCCCCCCGCAAGCCGCCTTCCTAGGAACGCGCCTCGGCCAAAGCCAATCCCCGCGCCTCGAGGTCGGATGCCAAGAGCGCCTCGAGGTCGCCACCGGGGCGATGGCCGCACTTTTCGAGCACCGCGGTGACGATTTGCCAGATGCGCGGGAAGGCGATCCGTCCGGCGAGAAACTCCGCCACCGCCACCTCGTTGGCCGCATTGAGCACGGCCGGCGCCGCGCCACCCCGTTCCGCCGCCTGCCGCGCCAGCGCAAGCGCGGGAAAAACATCATAACGCGGTTCTTCGAAGTCCAGCCGGGCGAGACGGGCCCATTCCAGCGGCGGCAGCGAGCCCGCGATGCGATCGGGCCAGGTGAGCGCATACTGGATCGGGAACCGCATATCCGAATGGCTCATTTGGGCAAGCACGGATCCATCCACGAACTCGACCATCGAATGCACGATGCTCTGAGGGTGGATGACGACATCGATCCGCGCGATGTCCACGTCGAAAAGCCAGCGCGCCTCGATCATCTCCAACCCCTTGTTGAACATCGTGGCCGAATCGATGGTGATTTTTTCGCCCATCCGCCACGTCGGATGGCGCAGCGCTTCCTGCCGGGTCACCGCCCGCATCTTGTCCTCCGGCCAAGAACGGAAAGGTCCGCCGGACGCGGTGAGAATAAGGCGCCGCACCTGCACCGGGTCGCGTCCTTCCAGGCACTGGAAAATCGCGTTGTGCTCGCTGTCCACCGGGAGAATCCGGCAGCCGCGGTGACGCGCGGCAGACATGACCAACTCACCGGCGACCACGAGCACTTCCTTGCTGGCCAGCGCGATGTCTTTGCCGGCCTCGAGCGCGGCGAAGGTCGGACGCAGACCCCCCGTGCCCACGATGGCGACCAGCACCATATCCGCGCCTTCCCAGGTGGCCAATTGCTCCAGACCGCCGGGGCCGGTGAAAACGGCCACCGGTTTGTAATCGAGTTTCGCCCGCAATTCCACCTCTGCGGCCGCGTCGGGCACCGCCAGGGCATCGGGCCGCAAAGAGTTCGCCTCCGCCGCGAGCCGGTCGATATTGCGGAACCCAGACATCCCGACCATGCGCACCCGCCCGGACAACTCACGGGCCACCCGGCATGCGCTCTGCCCGATCGAGCCGGTCGCGCCGAGAACCACGATGTTGCGGCAACTCATGAGGGCAATCCGAGAACCAGACGCATGTAAAAGAAAAGAATCGGGGCGGTGAAAAGCAGACTGTCGATCAGGTCGAGCACGCCGCCGATACCCGGCAGGAGTCCGCCCGAGTCCTTCGCGTCCGCACTGCGCTTGACGATCGACTCGGCAAGATCGCCGATCACCGCGGCCAACCCGAGCAGCACCCCGAGCACAAGCAGGTCACCGGTGCCAAAAACGGCCAGCTTGTCCGGAATGAGATACCAGAGACCGAAACTTCCCCCGACAGCGAAGAGGACCGCGCCGGCCAGACCCTCCCACGATTTATGCGGGCTGATATGCGGCACGAGTTTGTGGCGGCCGAAAACCGACCCAGTCAAATAGGCACCCATGTCGCTGAACTTGGTCACCAGGAGGAGGTAGAGCACATAGTATTGCCCGATTGTTTCCCCCGAAGGTCCGCGTGGTGCGAGGTAGACAATTTTGGTCAGGAAATTGAAAAGCCAGACGATGTAAAGCAGCCCGAAAAGCGTGTAGGCCATGGTCTCCAGCGGATTCTGGTCGCGCGTGCGGCGGAACATTTGCCGCCCGAACACGACCAGAAGAAAAACGACCAGGACGGCAATCTCGAAATCGTAAGATTTTTCCGGACCGTAGGATCGGAACGTGAGGAAACTTCCGGCCAGAAAAACCACTGCGGTGATGAGAGCCGTGAGTTTGAAATTGGGGACGCCTCGCCGGTCGAGCATTTCGAAGTATTCCCACAGCCCGAGCAGTCCGATCCCGGCAATCGTGATAAAAAAAAGCTGCTCGTATCCCGAGAGGATGGTGCCAAGGACCAGCACCCATAAAATCAGGGTGCTGACCAACCGGCGGCGAAAAGTTACTTCAGTGGACTCCATCGGGGCAGCCGCACATGGTCAAAAGCCTGCGCGGCAAAGGCAAGCGTGCATTGGCCCCGTCCCCGCCACGATGCTATAGATACGGGCCGCCATGAACCCCATCGTCTCAAACCACCCCGACGAAACGACCGCGGCCGGTCGCGACCTCGGCGCTCGCCTCGTCCCCGGGACCGTCGTTGCCCTCGCCGGCGATCTCGGGGCCGGCAAAACGCACTTCGTACGGGGACTCGTTGCAGGCTGGGGAGGAACCGAGCCGGCCACCAGCCCGACCTTCACCCTCCTCCACGAATATGCCACCCCCCGGGGCCCCGTCTTTCACCTTGATCTCTACCGGGCGAAGACGGCCGCCGAGGTCTGGGACGCGACGCACGACGAACTGAACGAGGCGGCTGGTCTGGTGGTCATCGAATGGGCCGACCGCTTTCCCGAACTCGTGCCGCCCAACGCATGCCGGGTTTCCCTCATCGCCACGGGCCAAGGTCGCCGCGAAATTACCATCGAGCAGTGAAAACCCTCGCCATCGAATTATCGTCGGCCGCGGCGGGAGTGGCCGTGTCGGCAAAGGGGGAAATCACGGCCCTCCGACGGTTCGAGGCACCGCGCGGTCGCGGGGCGGAAGTTTTCTCCGTGCTGGCCGGAATGCGCGCCTCTTGGCATGGCGCGGAGCGCGTCGCGGTGGGCATAGGCCCGGGCTCCTACAACGGACTTCGCGTGGCTTGCGCCCTGGCCGGTTCTTGGCAAATGGCGCTCGGGGTCGAGTTGGTCGCCGCTCCGTCCTGCTGTCTCCTCGACGTGCCCGAAGCCTCCTACTTGGCGGCAGGTGATGCGCGCGGCGGTCGCATTTGGTCGGCCCGCGTGGAGCACCGCCAGTTGAACGGCGCGATCGCCCTGCTCACACCCGACGAATTCCGTCTTCAGACCGAAGGAGCCGACCTTGCCGTTTACCGCGTCGGCGATCTGCCCGGCTTCGCTTCCTTGCCTGCCGCCAGGCCGGATGCCGGCATCCTCGCTTTGCTCGCCCCCCGCTTGACCCCGGTCGATCCTGCTCGGTTCGGCCCCATTTATCTCAAGCCGCCCCACATTACCCCGCCCCGGCCGCCCCGGCCCTGACTTGGCCCTGACTGCCGGGGCCGGAACAAAAGGAGAATGAGACGGAACAAAAGGAGAATTCTCTAAACAGAGGTCTTATCGGGCTTGACACCCGTATTCGCTCCGCCTCGCAGGAGGCCGGAGCGTAGCGGAGGCCGACGTAGAGGCGGAGCGAATAC